>JAHIYJ010000051.1 GCA_018814825.1 Candidatus Omnitrophota bacterium | reverse complement strand
GAAAAAGTCTATTTGTTCTCTATATCTGGTAGCCGCAACCTTTACCCCGTACCAAATCTTTGAAGTTGTAAAATTTGGTACGGGGTTTAGGTTGCGCAGTATCCCGCAGGCTAAAGCCTGCGACTACCACTTTTTCAGCAACCTCCTAAAAAATACTTGACAGGTTTTATTGATGAGGTATAATGACTACTAAATTAATAGTAATTATAGAGATTAGGAGGTAGCCATGAAGATAAGCTATAAAAGCGATTATGCGCTTAAAACATTGCTTGAACTGGCATTGAACTATAATAAAGGTGTAGTATCCATCAATGATCTTGCTAAAAAGGGCGACATACCATATAAGTTTTTAGAACAGGTCCTTTTGACATTGAAAAAAGGCGGTTTTGTGGATTCCAAGCGGGGGATGAGCGGCGGGTATTATCTTGCCAAGCCCCCTGACAATATTACCCTGGGAGAGGCTATAAGATTCATAGAAGGGCCTATAGAGCCTCTTATATGCGCGTCAAAAAAGAGATATGACGAGTGTAAGGATTTTAATACATGCGCCTTGAAAGACATATGGCACCAGGTCTATACTGCCACATCCATGGTAATAGATAGCATTACATTCGCCGAGCTTGTAAGGCGGGCGAAAGCAAAGCAGAAGGGATTCCCCAATTACGTATATACGATTTAAAATAAGGAGGTCGTGATGCCAGGCATATATAATGACATAACAGGAACAATAGGCAACACCCCACTGGTGCGTTTGGGCAAAATCGGAAAGGGTATTGACGCAGAGATACTCGGTAAGCTCGAATCATTCAATCCCGCTGGCAGCGTGAAAGACAGGATAGGTTTTTCAATGATAAAAGACGCTGAAGAAAAAGACATTTTAAAACCAGGCGGGATTATCATAGAACCCACGAGCGGCAACACAGGGATTGCGCTTGCCTTTATCGCAGCGAGCAAGGGCTACAGGTTGATTATCACCATGCCTGATACAATGAGTATAGAACGGCGCCAGCTCCTGAAATTATTCGGCGCAGAGATAGTGCTTACCCCGGGGGAAAAGGGTATGAAGGGCGCGATTGAGAAGGCAGAAGAACTCTTAAAGCACACGAAAGGGGCTTTTATGCCGCAGCAGTTTAAAAATCCGGCCAACCCAAAGGTTCATGAGGAGACTACCGCAGAAGAAATATGGCGTGATACAGGAGGCAAGGTGGATATACTTGTGAGCGGGGTTGGCACAGGCGGAACCCTCACAGGCGTAGCCAAGGTCATCAAGGGGCGTAATAATAACTTTAAGGCAATAGCTGTTGAGCCTGCTGATTCTCCGGTGCTTTCAGGAGGGAAACCCGGTCCGCACAAGATACAAGGTATAGGCGCGGGCTTTGTCCCCAAAGTACTTGACAGGTCATTGATAGATGAAGTATTAGTGGTCAAAAACAGCGAGGCCTTTTCAATGGCCCAGCGCCTGGGCCGCGAAGAAGGCATACTGGCCGGCATATCTTCCGGAGCCAATGTATTTGCGTCATTACAGGTAGCAAAGAGGCCGGAGAATAAAGGCAAGACTATTGTGACTATCATTTGTGATACAGGAGAAAGATATATAAGCACTGACATTTATAAATTTTAGTCGATTTGAAAGGGGTGATGCGGCATGTTATGGCTGATGCGCGTATTAAAATATGGACTATTTGTTCAAATTTGTTAGAATAAAAACTACGGAGGGTTTAAATGGCTAAGACTATCAAAGAGATAAACGAGAGAATAAAAAAAGGCAAAGCGGTAGTCGCTACCGCTGAGGAAATAATAGACTTTGTTGAGAATGACGGGTTTAAAAAGACAGCGGAGCGGGTGGACGTAGTTACCACCGGGACGTTTGGGCCGATGTGTTCCTCGGGCGTTTATTTTAATACAGGACACTCAAAGCCGAGAATAAAACTTGGAGGCGGCACGGTAACTTTGAATGACGTTCCTGTTTATGCGGGGTTCGCGGCGGTTGATTTGTTTCTCGGGGCGACCGCGTTGCCCGAGAGCGATCCAGAGAACAAGGTCTATCAGGGAGAATTTAAATATGGCGGGGGCCACGTGATCCAGGAACTTGTGGCGGGCAAAGACCTGAGACTTTCAGCTATCGCGTATGGCACAGATTGTTACCCTCGCAAGAAGCTGAATACGCTTATTAACATAAAAGATCTTAACGAAGCGGTTCTTTTCAACATGAGGAACGCGTATCAAAATTATAACTGCGCCGTTAATCTTTCTGACAGAATGATCTATACTTATATGGGTTCATTAAAGCCGCAGCTTGGGAATGCCTATTATTGTTCGGCGGGCCAGCTGTCGCCGCTTCTAAATGACCCTTATTATAAGACCATAGGCATAGGCACAAGGATTTTTCTGGGCGGAGGCACAGGGTATGTGGCATGGCAGGGCACACAGCACGCCCCTACAGTAAAGCGCAAACCAACCGGTATCCCGCAGGCGCCGGCAGGCACACTCGCAGTAATAGGAGACCTTAAAGAGATGTCTCCTGATTATCTCGCGGGCGCGACCTTCCAGGGTTATGGCGTTACTCTTACGGTCGGCATAGGAGTGCCTATTCCTGTGCTTAATGAGGAGATCCTGAAATTCACGGCTGTTAAAGACGAGGAGATCTGGACGCAGATAGTGGACTACAGCGACGCTTATCCTAACTGTAAACCAGGGAGTCTGGGGGAGGTAAACTACTCGCAGCTTAAGAGCGGGAAGATACAAGTAAAAGGCAAAGAGGTTCCGACAGGGGCTCTGTCCAGTTATTCAAAGGCAGTTGAAATAGCTGGCGCGCTAAAAGAATGGATACAGAAAGGCAAGTTCCTGCTGACAGAACCAGTGGCGCCGATACCAGGGGCTGAAAGCGGGCTTACGTTCAAGGCCTTGAAAGAACGGCCTGTAGAATAACTGAGGTATGTGGATAAAGTGTTAATAACCAGGTTACAGAAGGTACAAAATACAATTAAAATTGTACCTTCTGTAACCTTAACTGGAATGCGAGGTATATAGATGCGCGAGAAAGTCGAAAAGGCCATAGAAAAAATAAGGCCGTTCCTTCAGAGAGACGGAGGCGACATAGAACTGGTGGGTATTACCGGCAATGTAGTCAAGGTAAGGCTCAAAGGCGCCTGCAGCGGATGCCCGATGTCACATATGACATTAAAACAGGGTGTTGAGAGGGCGCTTAAGGAAGACGTCCCTGAGATCGAAAAAGTAGAGGCAGTAGATTAGTAATCGCAGTATTTACATATGAAAATCCCTTCTTCAAGCATCTCGAGGATTTCTCTTTATTACAGGGCGGTTCTCTCTGCAAAACCCAGCGTTATATCTTCCGAGGAGCTGGCCTTAATGACAGCAGCCAGTGCAGCCCAGGTCAGGAAAGACCTCGCGTATTTCGGACAATTCGGCACCCCTGGCAGGGGTTATTCAGTAGATACCTTAAAAAAAGAACTGAAGAAGATACTGGGGACAGACAGGGAATGGGATGTTGCCATTGTAGGCGCAGGTAATCTGGGTTCGGCCCTTATGGCATACAAGGGTTTTAAACACCAGGGGTTTAATATAAAGTACGCGTTTGACAACGACCCGAAGAAAGTGGACAGGCTGAAACAGGGTATCCGGATTCAGCCCATAGAGGAACTTGCCAGGACGATAAAGGCGAGACATGTCAATATAGCTATTGTTGCAGTGCCTCAAGATGCTGCGCAGGATGTGATTGACAAGCTTGTATCATCAGGCATAAAGGCCATACTTAATTTTGCCCCAAAAAGACACAAGGTGCCGGAGGACATAGAGGTATTGAATATAGACCTTTCAATGGAACTTGAACGCCTGACCTATTTTCTTCAAAGGGGTAGAAGGTGAAGCTTTTTGTAGTAATAGTATTCCTGGCTACATATGCATCAGTGGTGTTTTTGAACCGCAGGATAAATCCCCTTGTTCCGCTTTTTAGCGGCGCAACGCTTTTACTTATTTCCGGTTCGATAAATATAACAAGCGCTATTGAGAGCATAAATTTTAATGTCCTGGGGGTCTTTCTCGGGACAATGGTCCTGTCCGGGCTGTTTATCTATTCTAATGTGCCTGGATTTTTGGCCGTGCGACTTGTGGCCAGGTCCAAGAATGTAGGCATGGCGCTTCTTGCAATATGCCTTCTGGCAAGTTTTATTTCCAGCTTCACTGAGAATGTTGCCACGGTTTTGATAGTAGCGCCCATAGCTTTTGAGGTGGCCAGGAAATTAAAGGCCAACCCTGTCCCCTTTCTTATAGGTATAGCCGTGAGCTCCAATCTGCAGGGCTCTGCCACCATGATAGGTGATTCTCCGAGCATAATCCTGGCCATGTCGCACCGCATGAATTTCCTGGATTTTTTCTGGATGAAAGGCCGGCCTGGCATAACATTTGCAGTCGAATTAGGGGCTGTGGCATCTTTTATAGTGCTATACATGTTGTTCAGAAGATTTAAAGAACAAGTCCAGTATGAGGAAAAGGTGAAGATCAAGACGTGGGTGCCGACAGCGCTTATGATAGCAATGGTATGTACGCTTGGCATTTCAAGTTTCATAGAAAATAAGCCGTATTATTCTATTGCCCTGATATGCCTGTTCTTTGGCGGCGCAGGTCTTATATGGCACAAGATATCTGCGAAGGAGAGATTTTCTCTGGTTAAAAATATAGACTGGCATACATTTTTCTTTCTGATAGGGGTCTTTGTGCTCATAGGCGCGCTTTCACACGCAGGGGTTATACAGGATGTCGCGCGTCTAATAATAACCCTGACAGGCGGGAATTTATTCCTTGCGTTTACATTGATAGTATGGACTTCTGTTTTATTTTCCGCATTTGTAGACAATATCCCTTATGTAACAGCAATGATCCCGGTAGCCAATATACTTGCTTTGGAAATGAACGCAAGGCCGGAACTGTTCTTGTTTGGGCTTTTAATAGGCGCTACCCTGGGGGGGAACATTACTCCGATAGGGGCGTCCGCAAACGTAGTAGCGGTCGGGATGCTGCGGGAAAAAGGATACCATGTTAGTTTTAAGGATTTTCTGAAGATAGGGTTTCCTTTCACGCTCGCGGCTGTAAGCGTAGCTTACGCGTTCATCTGGTTCGTCTGGCGTTAGAAATATTTAAGGAACTCAACGGGTTTTCTTTCTATCTGAGGCACGTCTTTTGGGTCAAAGTAGCCCATGGCAATCGGGGCGACCACTGCGTAATTATCAGGGATTTCAAACGTTTTCCTGAACCATCCGTCGTTATCGAGTACCTTCATCATGCCTATCCAGCAGGTACCTATATCCATTGACCGCGCCGCCAGCATCATGTTCTGGGCAGCCATCGCGCAGTCATTTTCATAGGAGAAGCTGTCTTTTTTGCCGAGGATTATTATGACGCATGGCGCGTGATAGAATATGCTGAAGTTTTCTACATCCATGCGGCGTTTGTAACGCAAAAGTTTTGGGTCTTTTTCAATAAGTTCTTTGAGGTAAGGGATGGACCT
>JAHIYJ010000050.1 GCA_018814825.1 Candidatus Omnitrophota bacterium | reverse complement strand
TCGCTCCTCTTGATATCCTTGGAAAGAGGCTGGACTGTCACGCCTATAGATTTAGCGTACTTGAGGGCCTTGTCGAAATTCCTGTCTTCTCCCGTGAGCTCAAGCACTAAAAGCCCTTCTTCTCTGGGCGTGACATACGCCTTGAGTATATTGAACTGCAGGTTAAAATCTTTCACCATCTTGTATACTATAGGCTGATCAACAAGCCTGTGCGGAAATTTTAATACAATTCTCTTGGATACCACAACTACCTCCATTTATGCCAGTTCTATGTCGCCGGAAACCCCGAAGTCCTTCCCGTAAATTACCAGTGCGCCCAGAATACCTTTTATAGAGAGGGCAAAGCTAAGGGCTGTCCTGATATCCTCGGCTTTTTTTACCCTGTTACATGCCGCTGTAGCTAGGGCGTCAGCCAGTGCTGCGGACCTAGATATTATAACACAGGCATCAGCTTTCCCAAAACTTAAAGAATGGCTCACGGTGCCAGAAGAAGTGCAGATACCAAGAGGAGTCTGGCCCGGTTTTATTTTTATAAAGAGTCTGTTGCTCAAAGGCGAGTCTCCGGCGAACACGGCAACAGTGCGCTCTATAGTTGATTTTATGAAAACATCCCCGCCGTTTTCCACTATAACCTGATCAGTGTATCGTAAAAGCCCCTTCCCGACAAATTCTGAGACAGCGCCTGCCACACTGGCCATAGGCCCAACGCCCGCCAGCCTGGAAGAGCGTATCATATCTTTTACGATATCAGCCGCGTCCTTATCCCCGCTCAAAGGCTCCAGGCTCGTCTTAAATCCAGGGTGTTTTTTTATATAAGATTCTATCTCGGCCCGGCATTCTTTCACCAGACCCTCAGCGACCTTACTGAAATCTTTCTCAGCAGAGACAAAGACATCTGTCTCTCCTACGATAACTTCTCGAGTGAGGAGCCCTCCGCTATTAACCCATTTCCTGTAAAATCTTTCCTGATAATGTTTGTTCTTACCCATATCAATGTCTGGTCTTGATCTCGGTAATATCTATGAATTCTACGTAAATCCCGGAACCTGAAACAATATCACTTACCTTGCTCT
Organism: Candidatus Omnitrophota bacterium; assembly: GCA_018814825.1. Taxonomy (GTDB): domain Bacteria; phylum Omnitrophota; class Gorgyraeia; order Gorgyraeales; family Gorgyraeaceae; genus JAHIEN01. Next base: position 21,896 of record JAHIYJ010000050.1, on the reverse strand, counting down.
TGCAGGCCGGGCACCCCATCATGCCTTCTTCTGCCGAGAATTCTCTATTACAATCTTTACATCTAAACCTTGCTCCAATTTTTTTGAAATTCAGTTTTGCATCTCCGAGAGGAGTACCTATTGTCCGTTCCCTGAAATGAAATTCGAAATGTTCGGGTGTAATATGCTCAAGTTCTCCTATCAGTATATTTATACCTTTAACCTTCGAGGTCCTCAGGTCTTTTATCCTGCTATTTATGGTATAAAGTATATCGTCTACTAACCCTATCTCGTGCACAGATCCCTCCTTCTTTTCAACATATCCTCGGGAACTGCTCTCCGCTGAGCATATCCAGCATACGCTTGCCGCCGACTTTGGTCCTAAGATAAACTATTCTTTTCTGTTCTTTTTTGACCTCCCCTATTATCGCGCTTTTCTTGCCAAGAGGGCATTTTCTCATTATAGACAACACCCTGTCCGCGTGCTCAGGAGCGGCAATAACAACTACCTTGCCTTCATTGGCCATATAAAGAGGGTCCATCCCCAATGCCTCACACAGGACCCTTACTGATTCCTTGACGGGAACCATTGATTCTTCTATACCTATATTATAACCTGAATCCGCGGCTATCTCATTTAAGGTGGTAGCAAGCCCTCCGCGAGTAGGATCCCGCATGAATTTTACGCCTCTACCCAATATGGACGATACGAGGTCTTGCAGCGGCGCGCAATCGCTATAGATCTTCGCCCTGAATTTTAATTCCTCTCTGGCTAAAAGCACAGCCGCACCATGCTCGCCTATTGTCCCGTTTATTATTACCTTATCTCCGGGCCTTACTCGTCCGATAGATAATGGGTCGCCTTGACATAGCTCCCCTATCCCGGATGTGGTTATAAAAATTTTATCAGCCGCGCCTTTTTCTACGACCTTGAAATCACCGGTAATTATATCTACGCCCGCCTTCTTACAGGTAAGTTTTACTGATGATACTATCTTTTCCAGATCACCATAACTAAAACCCTCCTCCACTATAACGGCGCATGATAAATACCTCGGCCTGGAGCCGCTCACGCACAGGTCATTTACCGTGCCGCAGACCGACAACTTTCCTATATCCCCTCCGGGAAAGAATATCGGGTTGACAACGAATGAATCCGTCGTGAACGCGAGCCCAGGGCCCGCCTTTAAAACAGCCGCGTCTCCCAGTTGATCCAGGAGAGGGTTGCCCAGACGCTTGACAAACAGCTTTTTTATCAACTCGTGCATCAATTTTCCGCCGCTTCCGTGCGACAAGGTTATTCTTTCCATATCCTGTATTTATAGTAGGCGGCACACGTGCCCTCGCTAGAGACCATACACGCGCCTTTTGGCTTCTCAGGAGTACATGTTTTAGAGAAAGAGGGGCAGTCAAAAGGCGTTTTTATGCCTTTAAGGATGCTCCCGCATATACAACCCGCGTCAGGCTTAGTCGTTACAGACTTGACCGGAAAAACTTTTTCAGCGTCAAGATCCGAATATTTTTTATTTAGAAACAGGCCGCTCTTCTTGATCATTCCAATGCCACGCCATTCAGAATCTTCAACAGAAAAAACCTCGTTTATTAAAGTAAGTGCCTTTTTGTTGCCCGAATCCCTTGCTACCCTTTTATATTGATTTTCAACTTTTGAGATTTTAGAAGTTATCTGTTCCAAGATCATGTATATGCCCTGAAGTATATCCAGGGGTTCAAACCCGGCTATAACACACGGTGTCTTATATTTACCAGTGATAAGCGTGTAAGGCTTTTTTCCTATGATAGTGCTTACGTGCGCCGGGCAGAGGAACCCGTTTATCCTCACGTCTCCGTCTTTTACCAGTGCCTCCATCGCAGGCAATATAACTTTATGTCCGGAAAAAACAAAAAAGTTGCACAGTTTCTGCTTTTTCGCATATACGAGGCTGGCTGCGACTGTGGGAGAAGTGGTCTCGAATCCTATGCCTAAAAAAATTACTTTTTTGTCAGGGTTTTTCCGGGCAAGCTCTACTGCGTCCAGAGCGGAATACACAATCCTGACATGCCTTCCTTTAGCCTTCTCTTCCCTGAGACTGGAGTTTGAGCCGGGTACCCTTACCATATCCCCGAAAGTCGTCAAAATAACCCCGGGTTTTTTCGAAAATGCCACGGCCTTGTCGATATAAGATTTGGGTGTGACGCAAACAGGACAGCCTGGCCCTGAGATAAAATTCACGTTATCCGGCAGCATGTCTTTTATACCAAAATTACATATGGACATCGTATGAGTGCCGCACACCTCCATTATATTTATCGGCTTTAAACGTCTGGCCTTTTCAGCAATGGCCACAGAAATATTCTTGGCAATATCACTGTTTCTAAATTCATCTATGTATTTCATATTTATAATAGAAACTTGTTTAAGGGTATAGAAGCTAGTTAAGAAGCTGGGTATGGAAGTCAGATGCTAGACTTATCAAGCTTCCAGTTTCTACAACAAGCTTCCTAACCAGCTTCCACAACTACAAACCGGCTTCCAAAAATATTTTATATACTCTCTAACAGCTTAAGCGTCTCCTCAGCTTTTTTCGGGTCAAGTTTTTCTATGGCAAACCCCGCATGTACCATGACATAGTCCCCTATCCTGGGATTACTAAGAAAATTTATACCGATCCTCCGTTCTACCCTCCCGGCAGACACGATCGCCCTGTCACCCTCTATTTTCAAAATCTTCATCGGAATCGCTAAACACATATCTATCGCGCCCCTAAGCTGTCCAAGGCTTAGCCTTGGACAGCTGCTATCACTGCCTGGCCTAACGCTATATTACCGTCATGCGTAGGTAGTCTCCTGTGGTAATACACCTTAAAGTTCTCCTTCTCCAGAAGAGGCCTGACGCATGCCGTAAGAAATCTATTCTGAAATACCCCGCCGCTCAGACAGACCTTCCTTATCCTGCATTTCCTTCTCAATAAAACACAGACATCTCTCACCATATAGCAGACAGCATTATGAAATTTCGCTGAAATCTCAGCCTTAGTTTTCTTGTTTTTCAGATCTCTGACAACGGCCTTAATCACAGGCGCCCAGTCTATCACCACAACTTCATCTTTAACATTATATTTAAAGTTATAGCCATCTTCAGCCTTCAGCCTATAGCTTACAGCTTTCAGCTTTTTTTCCAGTTCAATTGCGGCTTGCCCCTCGTATTCCACTTTTCCGCGGATACCGATAATAGCCGCCACAGCGTCAAAAAGCCTGCCTATACTCGAAGTGAAGGGGCTATTTATGCCTTTTTGAATAATCTGGCTCAATAAACCGGTCTCCATCCTGTCCAGGAAACCCAAATCTAACCCCCCGGTTTCTTTTCCATATATATTATAAAGATAGCTGAACGCCATGCGCCACGGCTCACTGATAGCCGCCTCACCGCCAGGCATCCGTATGTACTTTAAGTGCGCTGCCCTTCTAAATTTTTTTGTGGTGCCGATAAAAAATTCCCCGCCCCAGATATTTCCGTCTGAGCCAAGGCCAGTACCGTCAAACGCGATGCCGATCACCCTGCCTTTGACTTCATTATCAGCAACGCAACTCGCTATGTGGGCCTCGTGATGCTGGATTTGACTCAATCTGTATTCTCCATCCTTAACCATTTCAGACGCGTATCTGCTGGTCGTGTAGTCCGGATGAAGGTCACAGGCTATTATATCCGGTTTAATCCTGATTCTATTCCGGATCCTATTTATCCGCCTCTGGAAATCCGCGAAATTCTCCATATCACCCATATCGCCGAAAGGCCCGCTAAAACAGGCCCTGTCTTTATTCAAAAAACAAAAACCGCCCTTAGACTGCGCCCCAAGCGCGAGGACATTCTTTTTTTTTCTGCCTGATAACTTGATATTTACGCAATCCATGTTAAAAGTTAATGGCTGACGGGAGTGGTCAACGTAACTTGTCTTTTGCCTGTCTGGAGACAAGAGCGAGTTTTTTAATAATAATATCCGTCAAATCCCGGGAAAGCGTGCCCATCCCGCAGCTTGGCGTTATAAGGGAATGGGTCAACAATAAATCTCTGGGGATCTTTTTCTTCTCGAGCCTATCTATCTCTCCGGAAAGTCTGGAAAAAAGCGTCTTTTCCGTCTCTTTTACTATAGCTTCGGACGTAGGTATTATCCCCCACGCGAGATAGCCGCCCCTTTTTAAAAATTCGGTTATCTTATCCGGATAGAGCGAAAGACCTTCGGCATAAGAATAAGCGTCAAAGTTTATGATATCCACCTCTGTCTCCGCCAGGAGAGACCAGTCTGTGTTGCCGCAACAATGGATAGCGCTCAACGCCCCTTTGGAATGTATTTTGTCTATGACTGAATTAAGCATTAAAATAACTTCCCGGCGTTCTATGCTCACGAAACTGGAACCAAAGCTCGTCAGGTAAGGTTCGTCGATAAATATGATGACATCACCTGATATCTTCCTTAATCCCGCTATCTGAAAACCGGCCTTTATCTCCAGAAGTTTAACAAAGCCCTCTTTGAGCGAGTCATTATATATGATTGACTTACCTTTCTCGTCAACTACACTGAGACCAAAACTGACAGGCCCAGTTACCTGGCCTTTTACATAATGAAGGTTAAACCCTCCCGCCAGCTCAATAAACTTATAAAAACCCTCCGCAAAACTTCTTGTAAGTCCAAAAGATCCATAGTCATCGGCCAGATACGCTTCATATATGCCGCCCAGCCCCTCACTCAGGTCTTTGGTCGTATCCACGAATATTTTGCGCTTATCCTCGTCTATAACCAGCCCAGGCAAGCCTTCCGCAAACTGCACATACATGTTTTCCTTAAAATCTTTTTTGGGCAGCTGCGGCCAGAAAGGAATATCAAACTTACCGCATATTTCCCTGACACCTGTTTCGGCGTCCAGATAAGGCAGGCTACCTATACCTGTAGTTAAAAATTTCTCTTTTATCTTCATAACAAGTTACCTCGTCGCTCCACTCCTCGGAACTTGTTTCAAAGGGGCTTACGCCCCTATGACGCTCCGTGATGTTTCTTTTCGTCACATCACTCCACTGTTACCCCTTGGGGGATTGCCTACAATCCCCCAAACCCCCTATAGTTGTATGAAATTTTAAAATTCCATACAATAACCTATTCTAACACCCTGGCCCACCGCGGTCAATTCAATACACTACTTCAGCTGTAGATTCTGGCCAAGTTCTTTTATAATGTATTTCCTCGTCATGCGGCCCTGTGTATCATATCTGTAAATAGTGGAGCTATCCCTGTCCAGTAAATATATGACATTGCTCTCGCCTGAAAAGGATATGTTTGACGGCAATGACGACTGACAGGCTGCCTTTTTCGAGAAAACCGAAAAAAGAAACCAGGAACAGATAAATATTATCATCAATATCAGGGCTTTATTTTCCTTAACCATCTTATCCTCCTTTTTCCCCTATCTTTGTTATAATCCATGATCCCCAGGACCTTTACTCCTGAAAGTTCCTCTACAATAGAAGGGTTTGTCCTGACAGCCAGGTCTTTTTTTACACGCCTGGCGTGATTGAATATCACGCCGGCTATCTTTATGCCTTTGGCTCTTAACATCCCTATGGTCATCAATGTATGATTTATAGTGCCCAACTCAGGCCTGGCTACCAGGATGACAGGCATCTTCATCTTCAATATCATGTCGCGCACATAAAACACCTTTCCGCCGGACTTTTTGAGCGGGACCATCAACCCGCCTATGCCTTCCACTATCACAATATCACTGTCTGACTTTAGCTTCTCGAATCCCCTCCAAACTATATCTAAATTTATTTTCTTTTTTTCCAGCCTTTCCGCCGCGAAAGGAGCCAGCGGGAGTCTTAACGCCACAGGATTTATGCGATTCAATGGCTCATCGGAACAGGCCGCTCTTTTTAAAATCCACGCGTCGGAACAGGTCCTCTTGACTCCTGTAGCCACCGGCTTCATGACAGCCACCTTAAATCCCTTACGCGCGAAATACCCTGCCAGGCGCGCCGCGACTTCTGTCTTCCCGACTCCTGTATCAGTCCCTGTTACAAAAAATCCCCTCACCCCGTTCCAAATCTTTGGAGAGTATCTCATAATGTTAAATATCTTCCTTTTTATCGGCGGTTCTTCTAAATATAATTAATAATCTTTTAAGATTTGTAACGGGGCTCATCCTTTAGTCTCCTGAAACTATCTATAACCTTATCGATATGAGCGTCTTTATGCGTGGCCATTATGGAAACCCTGAGCCTGCATTTATTTTTAGGCACTGTCGGCGGTCTTACACCTGGCGCGAACACACCCATTTCAAATAATCGCTCAGCCATCCTCATCGTGTTGGAAACATCTCCTGTCAATACAGGTATTATCTGTGTCTCTGATTCCATTGTGTCAAAACCCAGTTCTTTTAAGGCTCTTCTCATTTTTGTCGCGTTCCGCCATAGCCTTTTCCTCAGGTCCTCGCCTTTTTCCGCTATCTCTATGGCCTTTATGCAGCCCGCGGCTATTGTGGGCGGCAGTCCGGTGGTATAAATAAAGGACCGTGCCCGGTTACGTATATACTCTGTGAGAGAGCTGGAACCTGTTATATACCCTCCCAGTAAACCAAAAGCCTTGCTGAGCGTACCCATCTGGATATCCACGCCTGTTTTTACATTAAAGTGTTCGCACGTACCCCTGCCTGTCTGACCGAGAACTCCCGTGGCGTGCGCGTCATCCACCATCAAAATGGCGTTGAACTCAGTGGAGAGCTTAACTAAATCCGGGATAAAAGCAATATCACCGTCCATGCTAAAAACACCATCGGTAATAATCAGTTTTTTCTTATACCACTTTTCTTTTTCAAGTATATCTTTCAGTTTTCTCAGGTTTTTATGCGGGTAAGTCCTGAGCCTCGCGCGACTCAGGCGGACACCATCGATAATGCTGGCGTGATTAAGCTTGTCGCAAATTACAAGATCCCCTTCGCCCACAAGAGAGCTTATGGTACCCAAATTAGCCATATACCCGGTTGAGAAAACAATAGCGCTTTCCTCATGTTTAAAAGCCGCTATTCTTCTCTCGAGCTCTTCATGCAGGTTCATATTGCCCGATATAAGGCGGGACGCGCAGGAACCTGTGCCGAATTCTCTTAATGCGTCTATCTGCGCCTTTATCACTTCAGGATGAGTTGCCAAACCTAGGTAATTATTTGAGGAAAGAAGTATTACCTCTCGCCCATCTATATTTACAACAGGCCCCTGGGCTGAATCAATCCTCTTCATTTCCCTGAAGAGCCCATGCCTCCTAAGCCCCCCTAACTCCTGCCTTAATAAAAAATCTAAACCCTTCATAGAGTCTACGCGCAGCTTAACTTGACGATTCTTACATTGTAAGTTTCGTCAAGTTAAAGGTTATTTTACTACCATTGGCATGAATTCCGTGGAGCCAAACATACCGTATATCTTGTGTTTCCTGAGCCAGATGGCGCGCTTTATATAACCGAGCGCGGGCCCTATTACATTGGCCGCCATGGAGGTTTCGTCCCCGAGTATGAACCTGTGGCTGGACCGTTTACCCTCAAACGTAATACCGGTCAGGGTCATTGTTGTTGAAACAGGCTTTTTCGCGTGCCGCGTATCCATGATGCCTCCCACGGAAACCTTACTCAGCGTATCAACCACCCCGGCCTTCTTAAGCAATATATCGTCCGCATGTTCCATGTTACGAAGGACTAATTTTCCGTTTGTCCTGCTCAATAGCCGCTCCACTTCTTTATCTGTCATACTCTTTGCCCTGTTAACCGTATATCCCGGCAGATGCGCGATATCCTCCCTGATCGTGGCCCTGTAAGCATCCCAGTTCGAGATACCCACTCCCCACCAGATATTCACGCTCTCGATCTTCGTAAATGACTGCGCCGCCAAAACAGCGGCCGCTGACAAAAGCCCGGGAGTCGCTCCGCACCCGGCTATATACACACTTTTATTTCTCTTAAGCGCGGGGCCTAATTTCATCATCAATTTCATCGCGCTTGTGCGCTTTAACGCGCAGGTAAAGACCCCGTCATAACCAGCTTTTATAAAACGCTTTACCACGCCGGGTATAAATTCATTCGGCAGGTTCGGAAGAGCCACGAATATCCCGTCATATCTATCCTTTAATTTTATAATATCACCTATGGGATCTTTCGAAGGGCGTAATTTCTTCAAATCTTTTACGCGGAGCCCGTTCGGAGAATACAGATATCCATTAGAATCGCATATAGTAACGACCTCCATTTCCCGCTTCTTCGCCACGACATCAAGACATGCCTTGCCTATACCTCCAGCTCCTAAAACCGCAATCTTAATCTTTTTCATAAAACCTCCTTAAATGAGTACGCAATTTACGGAACGAAGTGAACGTAAATTGCTGTGCGAATTAATCCCGCACCTTTTTAATATTAATCTACCTAAGAAACAAGTAAATTTTAAGATTATGTATGGATAAAAGGTGCGGGACAAATTCGGACTTATGACTTATATAAATCAAAGATTTTCATAAGTCATGTCCTCATTTGACCTCGAAACCCAAATCCTTTATCATCCGCAAATCCTCCTCCACGGATCTTCCCTTTGTAGTCAGGTCCCCTCCTATTATCATACCATTGGCGCCTGCCATAAACGCCATTGCCTGCAGGTCCCGCAGGCCAGATTCCCTGCCTCCGGCTACTTTTATTATTGCCTTCGGCAATATAAGCCTGAAAACCGCTATTGTCTTAATCGCCTCTAATGGCTCAATAGGCTTGACATGCTCAAGCGGCGTGCCTTTTCTAGGATCAAAGATGTTCACAGGGACACATCCTATGTCCATCTTCTTCAGCGTAAATGCCAGGTTCAGTCTTTCCTTTGGACTTTCACCCAGGCCTATTATGCCGCCGCAACATGGTTTTACCCCGACATCCTTCAGCATGCCAACCATACTTACCCTGCTTTCGTAGGAATGCGTGGTGCATATATCTCTATAAAATTCCTTTGATGTTTCAAGATTATGGTTAAACCTGTCAATCCCGAGAGACTTTAATTCCTTTGCCATGCCTATCTGAAGCCTGCCGAGAGAACAATCTACCTTTATCCCGATAGTTTTTATTTTCTCTATTGCATCTTTTATCTTCCCGAATTCTTCTTTGTCCGGGCCTTCCCCGCTTATTACAATGCAAAAATTCGCAGCGCCCTGCTTCTTCGCGAGTATAGCCGCAGAGACCATCTCCTCGACACTCACAAGCGGATATACCTCGCACCCTGTCCTGTGCCTCGCAGACTGGGCGCAGAACTTGCAATCTTCTGAGCATAAGCCGCTCTTGGCGTTTATCAAAGAACATAGATCAATCCTGTTGCCGCAAAACCTCTTCCTGATAATATTGGCGGCGCGCATAATAAGGTGCAAGTCATCCTGCCCTGCGTCAAGAAGGACCTCTGCCTTTTCAAATTCAAGTTCTTTTCCGGAAAGTATTTCCTCAAGAATGGACTTAATCATAGTAATAGAGCTATTTATATTTTAATATTTTACCTTGAATATTTGAATTGTCAACCTAAGTGTAAGCTCAGGTTAACGGTTGGCAGGAATTGCGTTCTATCAGCTCGGCAGGCAGTACTATGCTTTTATTACCCTTGTTTTTACCTATTATGATCTTATGCAGTGTCTCTGTAGCCACCATTGCCATTTTATGAAGCGGTTGTCTCATGGTGGTAATGGGTATCGGGGAAAACCCTAGTGCTAAGGGATTATCGTCAAAACCTAAAACAGACATATCTCTTGGAACATTGATCCCGCTTTCCAGGCAGACCTGTATTGTACCAACTGCCATCTCGTCGCTAGCGGCAAATATAGCAGTCGGGCGTGTCTTTAATTTCAAAAGCTCCTCTGTCGCTTTTATAGCCGAATCCCTCCCAAAATCTCCGCATTTGACATAATTGTTCTTTTTCTCTATCCCATTTTTACCCAGGGCCTTCACGTAGCCATCCAGCCTGTCTATGGCTACCTGGGATTTTAATTCGCCTGTGATAGCGGCTACTCTGGAATGCCCGAGTTTTATAAGATATTCTGTGGCTGTAAACGCAGCTTTAAAATTATCTATAGACACGCAGGAAACAGGGAGGTCTTTTGTCATATAGTTCATAATAACGCACGGCATTTCTCTTTCCAGGACATTGTCCACCTGTTCCTCGTTGCCTATAATATCTGAAAACAATACACCCTCTACCGCAGACACGTTAAGAAAACTCTCTCCGTTAGTAATATGCAATAAAAGGTCCAACTTTAATCTTTCAACCGCTAGGCCTGTACCCTGCAGGATCTGAAGGGCATAAAATGAATGAAATATATCAGCGTATCTCGGTATCACCAGGCCTATGGCATTATTGCGTTTGGCTGCCAGGCGTTGGGCGCTCACATTGGGCCTGAATTTAAGCTTTTTTATCGCGGCCTCAACCCTGGCCTTGTTAGAGCTTTTAACTGAGGGCAGCTTGTTCATTACCCTTGAGACCGTAGCTATTGAAACTCCGGCTTCTCTGGCCACGTCTTTTATATTAATTATCTTATTCATCTTTTATATTCTCCTAACACTACAAATATACCTGATTACACGGATTTTACAAATAAGATTATTATTTTACTTTAACCTTTCGCCTTTCTGGCTCATGATAGTAGCTGTTACAAAGATAAGGAGGTTCTTTCTTTCCACGTTGTCCGAGTCCTTCCTGAAGAGCCCTCCTATTAAAGGCAGGTCTCCCAGAAAAGGGGTCTTGGTCTGTATTTTTGTCCTTGTTTCCTTTATAAGGCCGCCGAGTACAATGGTATCGCCATTTTTAACGACTATATTAGTACTAAGATTTCTTGTAGTAAATTTCGGGAGTTTTACTTCTCCGCTAAAGGTAAAGGCATCCGCGGTAGCTTCGCTCACCTCAGGGTTTAATGTCAATGCTATAGTCTCCCTGTCAGAGCCTACGCTGGGCGTCACCTTAAGTATAATGCCCACATCCCTTTTTTCAAACCCCTGCGGCACATTTATAAATCTTGTCTCTCTCACGCCGTCAACCACGTCAAGAAAATCCCCATCGCTATTAAGGTCCTGTTTTATCAAGGTAGGCTCATACCTGGATGGATACACAAATTCGTCTGCTATCTCTATTGTGGCAGTCTGGTTATTCAGGGTCGTGATCTTTGGCGAAGAAAGTGTCTTGAGTTTTGTCTTTCTCTGTAGGGCGTGCAGCACTGCTGAAAACTGCGGCTTTGTAAGCATGCCCTGATATGTAAAGTTAAGGCCCTCGTTGGGCGCGCCTGTAAAGGCCGAAAAGCTTGAACCTGTCCCGCCTGATATCTGCGTCAATGGCGTGCCCGAGTCCTTTAAAATAGCAAGCGGCGTGTCTATAGTCAGATTAACACCCAGTTCACTTAGATCTGTCACGTCTATTTCCACGAATCTTGTCTCTATGAGTATCTGTGCCGCATCCACATCGAGATTATAAAGAATCTCCTCTACAATCTTTAAGTTAGAAGGCGTATTTGTAATTATCAAGGCTCCCGTGCGCTCATCCAGGTTGATCTTGGAGTCACTCGGCCATACCACAGCGTTCTCAAGCACATCTTTGATAGTACCTATCTTTGAAATACTGGGTCCGCCGCTAACCCCTTCACTTACACCTGAGGCAGAGTCACTGAATTCAGTAAACATGGCCAGGCCCTGGTTCAAATAATAGATCCTGGTCTCCAGCGTCTCTTCTTTCATGGCGTCAAATGTATCTACCCATACGGCATTCTTCTCAATCCTGTAGGCAAGACCTTCGTTCCTGAAAATATATTTCAAAAGCCCTTCGAGCGGCATGTCTTTGACCCGTATGGTCACCTTTTTCTCATCCGGCTTTACAGTATTACCTAGAATGATATTCACGTCTGTCGCGTCTGAAAGAAAATCAACCACATAATCAAGGCTCACGTCCCTGAAATCCACGCTCACAAGCGTCTCGAGCTTTTTTCTTATCTCAGGAACTTCAACAGCAGAAAATGCGTCTCTGTTAGAGTCATCCTTAAAAGATCTTGCCTCATAGGCAGACGCGCATACCGATGAACCTGTAAAAAAAATGGCTAATAAAAAACCTGTAAAAATACGCCTTTTTATCATTGTTCTCTGACCTGGTCAGTTTGTGACGCGCCAGGCATGCTCGCCATCACGCTGTCTTCTTTGTTCAGGACAGTGGCCGTAACAAATATTAGAAGGTTCCTGCGTTCTGTATTGTCAGTGTTCTTTCTGAAAAGCCCGCCCACTATCGGCAGGTCTCCCAATAAGGGTACTTTTGTCTTTATATTTGTATTTGTCTCTTTTATAAGCCCTCCCAGCATCACTGTCTCTCCGCTCCCGATTATAACGCTCGTTGAAAGGTTCCTTGTCTGAAACTGCGGCATTGACACGTCTCCGGAATAGGCATAAGAGCCAGCGGCTTCGCTTACCTCCGGAGTCAATGCCAGGGTTATGGTATTATTGTCTACGCCCACGCTCGGTTTCACATGCAATAATATTCCCACGTTTCTTGTCACAAAATCCTGAGGTATGTTTGCCCATTCTGTTTCACCGGCGTCATCAAAATCTCCGTCGCCATTTATATCAAACTGCACCAGGCTGACCTCATATCTCGTAGGATATATATATTCGTCTATGACCTCTATGGTCGCTGACTGGTTATTTAATGTCGTTATCCTGGGCGAAGACAGTGTCTTTACGTTTTGCTTTTCATTCAAGGCATGTATTACCGCCTGGAACTGCGGGTGACTCAGTATACCCTGGTACGTAAGATTAAAGCCTTCACTCGCTCTTGTAAAATCTGAAAAGTCAGACCCGCTCCCGGAAGCGAATCCATGTATATTCTGTTTTGCGTTATTCTGTTTGACTCCCCAGTCGCTGTTGAGTTTCCATTCTATACCCAATTCATCCACATCAGTGACCTTTACCTCTAAAAACCTGGCCTCGATCATAACCTGCACAGGTGTAACATCCAGCGTATAAAGGAGATTCTCCGCGGTCTCTAGATTTGAGGGTGTATTACTTATTATTAACGCTCCTGTGCGGTCATCCAGCGTCAGTTTAGAGTCTTTCGGCCAATCCACGGCATTCTCGAGTATATCTTTGACCGTCTTTACTTCCGAAGAGGAACTATCGCTGTCGGAAGAAGTTGAAAATTCCGCGAATCTGCCTATGCCCTGGTTCAGAAAATACACCCTTGTTTCCACTTTTTCATTGTCCAATTCTTTTTTGGTGACGACCCATACCGCGTCTTCCTCTATTCTGTAAACAAGATCCTGTGATTTCAATATATACCTCAACGCGTCTTCAAGGGGCATATCCTTTATCCTCATGGTCACTTTTTTCTCAGTCATGTCTATTTCACTGGAAGCGATCATATTCACCCCGGTGGCGTCGGATAAAAAGCCAAGCACGTAATCAAGCTCCACATCCTTAAAATCCACGCTTATAGGGATTTTAAGCCTCTTTCTTATCTCAGGGATCCTGACCAGAGGGGTTATCTTTTTTTCTTTTTTAAGTTCTCCTGTTTTTACTTCCGGCAGAAGGTGTTTCTTGGCGACCTCCAGGAGCATCTTCTCTTCGGTGATCTCCCTGGCCCTTCTCAAAGCCTTTTCCTCAAGATGCACTTTCTGTAATTCCACGTAATGGGCTATATCTTTAAACCTTTCGTTTTCAGGAAATTCCTCCATGGCCTGCGCCACTAATTTTTCGGCGTCTTCCAGTTCGTTCTCTTCCGTCTTTTTTCGTATATCGTTCATCAGACTGTCTATCCTGGCTATTCTTTCTCTCACTATCCTGTCTTTAAGGCGCGCTTCAAAAATCTTCCTGAGCCTGGCCTTTTTCGCCTCCAGCCTTTCTTTTTCCCGCCTCTTCTCTTCCGCCTCAAGCGCCTTACGGCGTTTTTCTCTTTCCATATCCAGGCTGGCTCGTCTGGCGGCCTCCATTCTGGCCAGAAGCTCTCTTTCTTCTTTTTTCTTTATCTCTCCCTGGGCCTTTTCTATGAAAGAATCCGCCTGGTTCACGAACCTGCTATCCGGAGCGAGTTCTTTTAACTTCTTGAACTCTACTATGGCGGCCGGGTAGTTCTGGTTATTATAATATCCGACCGCTTTTTCGTACGAGGACTGAATCCTCTCTTCCTCTTCAAGTGCGTTCTTCCTCTCCCTGTCTTTGATAGGCTCCATCCTTAACTCTTCCTCGCGTTTAAGGCGTTCTTCCTCTCCCTTGGTCTTTTTCGCGTTTTCCCTGGCCTCTTCCTGGGCTATCCTCTCAGCCTCATTTATGACATCCTGTTTCATCCTGGCCCATCTCCTGTTATTCAGCACAAGTTTCTGCTTGAGCCTGTCGTTCGATTTCTCAATATATATCTCGGCGAAAGGCGTAAAATACGATTCGTTCTGGGATTTTTCTATTTCCATAAGGTTCTCGAATACCGCTATGGCCTCTTTATATTTACCGTTCTCGAAGAGAGACATGGCCTTCTCGAAATACTTGCGGAGATCAACTCTTGAAAGCATGGTGGCCTTGGAGTTATAGCCTGGGGACGGAGTAAGGGCAAAAGCCTTATTAAAATGTAAGCCCGAGAATGCCGCCAGGAGCACAAAAACACTTATTTTACAGAGTAATCTTTTCCTCATTTTACCTGTGACTCCGTTTCGCTATCATCTGTTCTGCTTTTCACCTTGTCCTTTTTCTTGACAGCGCTTAATATCAGCTCTTCTCCGCCTTTTTTCTTCAAGACAACCTTGTTTTCGTCTATGCTTAAGACAAGGAAATCCCCTATCATGTCGCCTTCCTGCACAAACGAGCTCTTGCCCGTTCCCTGATCTTCTATAATCACCATCACCTTAGCGCCCATCATAACCCTGCCTTTGTATTTAAGTATGGTCTTTTTTGGGGGCTCTTTAATAGGTATGGGCTCGGCCTTTTTGGCTTTGTCCTCGGGTTTTACCCTGAAAAACGGGCTTCTCTTCAAAAGAAGCTTGTATCCCTCGATCCCGCCTATGGCCTTTATCTTCGTAAAATCCCATTTATCTCTTTCTCCTTTCATCCTGGCCTTAGATTTTTTGGTAGCCATCTCTATGTCCCGCGTCAATTCCTCCAACGCTAGCTTTTTATTGCCCTGCGAGGTAAGGCCAAAGAGCACTACCGCTATAAAACCCGTCACAAGCAGCCAGAATATTATCTTTTCCTTAATTATCATTTTCCTTCCCTCGCTACCTTAAATGCGCTCAATACAAGGCTTACCTCTATACGGCCAGAGGGCGTTTTATTGCTTCTAACGTGGAGCTCTTTAACCGAAACCATGGGGCTGGCATTCTTGAGCTCCACCAGAAGTTTTATCAAGGCCTCGCTATCGATCTTAAGGGATATCTGCACGGGTAATTCTGTGTAAAACACTCTTTTACTTAAAGGTTCTATATAATCTATGGCCTTAAGCGGTTTTATGGCTGAAAATTCCACGTTACCGTTTTTCAGGAGCATCTCTACCGCCAATTCTACTGTCTCGAGCTGTCTTAACAAAGAATCTACTTTATCCTCTCTAGGTAGTCCATCCCCGAAACCAAGGTTTTCAGGGATCTTTATATCACCGGAGGGCGAGCTTTCCGAAAACTTCTTCATGGAGCTATGAAGCCTTTCTATAAAATACAGCCCTGCCTCGGTGCTCGCCTCAGAGACCCGTGTTTTTGGCGGGTCAATAAAATCCGTGAGTTCCTCTAATTTCGATTCTATGCCGGTCCCTTCTTTCTTTAATTTCTCAAATCCCTCTTTCGAGGGCAGAATCCCCGTGCGTGAAATATATTTTTTTATTTCCATGGTCTTGCGTTCAAGCTCCTCATCCAGTATGGTGCTTCCCTCTTTCAGGAACGGGTTCAGGACGAAAAAGTAAAAACCCGCTATAACCGCGATCGCCACTATACCCTGTTTTACTATGGTCTTTTCCTTGACAGTTTTGAACATGCCTAGCTCCCCACGGTTACCACATCCATAGTAATGCTGAACTTGACTATTTCCTCGCCCGTATTCTCGTCTGTCTCTATAGAGGAAGATATGGGCTTAACATCTTTAAACTCGGGCGCGGATTTGAGGCTCGAGACAAAATTATTAACCGCCTGATAAGACAATGCCTCTCCTCCTAAGTCAAGCCTGCCCGATTCGTTTTTCTCAAGCGACACAATACCCGATAAATCCGTAATCCAGACTTCTTTGGGCAATATCTCTGAAATAGTCTTGAACACAGATAACCAGATAGCCCTTGAGCCCTGGGCCTGATACAGGATATCTATCTTAGCCTTTAAAACATCTTCCTTATCCTGCAGCTCTTCTATCTTTGGCTCGTATGTATTATAAAGGTCCAGCATCTTGTCTATCCCGTCAAGCTTTACTCTCTTTACCGCGTAATCCTGCCTCATAAAAACAGAAAAGCTTATTACTAATACTGCAGCCATGACGATGGAAAGCCTGGTGTACAAACTCTTCTGTCTTGCCGCGTAGGATTCCGCAATAATTTCCTTGAGGAAATTTATCTCTATCCTTAGAGGAGCAAGGCCCCTTAACGCCAGCCCAACCGCTATGGAAAGCTGGTTCTTCACGTCCTTCTCCTGCAATCCCGAAAAGGTTCCCTTGGAAACCCTTAATTTCCTGAATGGATCAAGGGCTTTTGGTTTCACATTGAGCCTTTCGGCGATGCGTGACTCAAGCCCCTCTATTACGCTGCCTCCGCCCGTAAGTATTAATTCATTAAGTTTTTTCTCGCCTTTAAGCTCCTCTCCTCCCTGCATAAAATAATATTCCACAGATCGCTCTATCTCGCCTATGAGTTCATCCATACCCTGGTCTCTGGCTTCCTCAATGCGTTCAGCGGCTACAGGAAAACTCCTTATCCAGATATTGCCTTTTTTGAATATGACCAGGTTTGTAGCCTTCATGCCTATATCCATGACAGCGCCCAGAGCCTCCTGGTTATAATCCTCATTGAAAACCATACAGTTATAAAGGCTCAGAGGGGATATATCGATAAGCCCTGTTGACAACTTTATGCTGTTCAACTTAGAGATCATCTCATCCACGAGATTCTTTTTTATGGCCGCTATGACAGCCTTTTTCGCGCCTTTTTCCCCTGTATCAAGCAATGACCAGTCCCACGCGACCTCATTAAGAGGGAAGGGTATCTGGTTCTGGGCCTCGAATCTCATTGTCTGCTTTAGCTTATCCTCTTTTGTCTGAAGGAGCTTTACAAACCTTACAAAGACAGACTGGCCGGCGGCGCATATATTCACATTACGGTCTTTTATGTTATTTTCAGCCAATAATTGTGATATCAGCTGAAAAGTCACTTTACCCTTGTCCAGCTTTATGTCTTTTGGTATCTCCTTTATGCCAAATTTATTCAATATAATATTATCTCCTGAGCTTTTGAGCTCAACGAGCTTTATGAAACGGCTGCCTATATCCAGTCCTATAGCGGTTTTGTTGAATCTTCGCATCTAGCGGGTCCTTCCCATTATGGTTTTAAGCCTTTTTATCTCGTCTTCCGTGTATTCGCGCCATCCGTTCAAGGCATTGCGCCTGGGTTTTGGGAATACCTTTTTGTTTTCATACCTTATCAATGTCTGCTTGGATATTCCCAAAAACTGGGCAGTCTGCTCAGCTGAGTAGTATTTTACGTTTTTCATAAAAAGCACCTCACTCATCAATAGCTCCTTTTAGACCAAAAATCCCCTGATCATGCACTTTAGTGCTATGATAGGGGGTGGTATAACTATATACTACCTGATACTATTTGTCAAGGAAGGGGGTAAAATTAGCGGATAGCGGATAGCGGATAGCGGATAGAACTAATTACGAATACTGGGGTTATAAAAAATAAGGTTGGCTATTTTTTTACCTTGCTTCCGCGTAGTTCCGCGTCACGTTCCGCGTAGTTCCGCGGTTTTTCTACTCTTCTTTCCAGAATCTGAAAGGTTTCTTCTTTTTCTGGTCTGGTTTGACAGTGCCTTTAGAACTTATGGTCCAGGTCCTTTCTTCGGGCACCGGGTCTATCTCATCAGAATCTATTTCACCGTTATTATTTACGTCCTTGGCTGCCTGGACCTTGAAATAGTGGTTGCCTTCTGATAATCCCTGTTTTTCAGCGAATGTCTTCGCTGACCATTCGGACCATTCTTCAGCGTCAAACTTCCACCTGAATATGCATCCAGCTTCCGTAGCCTTAAAAGTAAACAGGGCATCTATGGAAACTGTAATAAGGTTTGGCCCACTGGTTATTATGGTATCCGGCGCTATGATCACAAGTTCTATGGTATCGCTGAATATACCTGATATATTGCCCGCGTTATCCTGGAACCTTACATAAACCTTTCTGGTCCCGCTGATTGCGGGCAGCATCCAGTTGTCCCTTTTCGTATTAAAACTCTCCCATGGTTCATTATCAAATACCCCGTCATTGGATATCGCCATGTTCTTAATGCCTGTAGTGGCGTCTTTAGCGCTTATGGTTAGATTTACATAAATCGAATTGGTAAGCGCGTCCTGATTATTTATAATTATAGAACCTTCAGGGGGTTTTGTGTCCACAAGGAAACTCCATACCAGGGGCGAAGTTTTATTACCCACGATATCGCTTATCTCAAGAGACACGACATTGTCTCCCTCACTTAAAGGAGTAGAGGGAATATGGATAACGCTCTGGGTATTCTTGTTATAGGTTGCCGTGGCAGTCGCGTGATTTATCTTCATTGTTATGCCATTGGGATCGACTCCACTTTTGTCATCGGAGACACTTATGGAAATAGTGGGGGTATCTGACGATATAACAGTCCCGTTGGAAGGAGAATAGAGCCCGACTACAGGGGTACCCCTATCAATCCAAATCTCAAAATTGGCTGTCTCTGTCCAGTCTCCGGCCGTATTCTGCGCCTTAAGATAAAACACTCTTGTACCGTCGCTAAGCAGGTTTTCTTCTGTCTGATAGGACATGCCTGTTGTGTCAACCTGGTCATCAGGCAGGCTCCCCCAGGCATAGCTATAACCAACTATATCCGCGCCTGTTACAGGATACTCCCAGTACATGTAAGGAGTCGCGCAATCCTGCCAGAGCTTGGAAGGTATCTCAGCGCCTGCCGGAGACACCCTTGCCCATATCACAGGCACCTCAAGGCTGGCCGTGCTTAATCTGAAACCGCTCTGGGCAACCTGCCATCCTGAATAGTCAAAGCCGTCACTTACCCTTACGCGCCATCTGTAACTGACAGCCTGCTCTTCTTTAGGCAGTATTGGTGTCGTAAAGCTCCCGTCAGAAGAGGTTACAAGGCCTGAGTCAACCGTAAAGGTCTCGAAATTATCCTTTGAGACTTGTACCTGATAGTAACGCTGGGGATCTACGTCTTTATCCTCATATGACCATGTAAGCGTAGGGGTATCGTCAATGACAACCTCACCTTCGTTAAAAGACATTATGGTAATATCAGGAATAGCGTTGGTTGTGGAAAGGAGCCCTGCGTAAATCTTATAGCTGGTGCCTGTGGCGGTTTTTGCGCCAAGAGGAAAACCTACGCTATTTTCAGAGTTATAACTGGTTGAGCCTCCGCTCATGCCCCCGCCATCAGCCATCGCGCTATGCAGCTTATAGTTCTTACTGCTGGAAACAACGGCTAAGGAAACACCCGTAAAAATAAAAAAGACCGCTATAAAACATATAACAGTCTTATTAATATTTATATTTCTAAAATAAGTCTTCAACATAGACAATTTTAATTATATTCTCCCACCCCTGAAGAATCAAGAGTTTTTTTATATTTTATCGCTCGAAGACTGCCCAGATTTTTTTCTCGGAAAGGACCCTGT
This sequence comes from Candidatus Omnitrophota bacterium, assembly GCA_018814825.1. Lineage (GTDB taxonomy): Bacteria > Omnitrophota > Gorgyraeia > Gorgyraeales > Gorgyraeaceae > JAHIEN01. Next base: position 2,015 of record JAHIYJ010000050.1, on the reverse strand, counting down.
CCTCGTCCAGGACCTGGCCGGTTACTATAATGCGGTAGATATCAGAATGGACGGTAATCAGGTTGGATACCCTCTTGAATCTGAGTTTCTTTTCTGTCTCTTCCGAACCCAGGGCGTCCGAGTAAACCAGGTCTCCTATGCCAAGCCCCAGATTGTTCTTATTGCCGAACACCCTGTTGCTTACTATGCTATCCGCGACCTGCTCATCAATACCTGGCAAAACGCTCAATACCTTGCCTGACGCGGTATTTATATTTATCCTGCCGTCAATAAAATTTAAAGGGTCCAGCCTTATAAAATCAAAATGCGCGCCTCCTGTTTTGGATGTATTTTTTATCTTTAGTTCAAGGACGCCGCTCGGACTGGACAAGGGGCTGCCTGTCCCGATTTCTATATTACCAAAAAGTATGGCTCCGTCAGGGCCCGGCGTTAGAAAAGGCGTAAAAGCGGTCCATGTACCATCAGCCAGGCACATAGAAGCTGATATCTCCTCTTCCTCGCCTCCAAATATTCTCAGGATATAGTATCCGTCTTTAAGGCTGTCTTTCGCCTCCCACCTCCACATGCCCACAGAATCCACTTTCCCGCTTTCAAAATGGTCTGTGTAAGGAAAGGCCCTCTGAACCAGTTTCCAGCCGCCTTCCGAACCAGGGACTATACGGCCCTCCGCTTCAAGTCTCAGGCCGAATACAGTTAACCTGTCAGCGACCTTCGCTACATCGTCCATAGGGATTGTTCGCCACTCTTCCAGGCTCACCGGCACATAGGCGATCTCTCCAGGAGATGAAAAATTTTTATTCTTTACGGTTACTTCTGTTATGTCATGCTCTATTACGTCCCCCCCTATCTCTTCTTTCATGCCGTCGTTATCATTCGGAAGCCCGGGAGTCGCCCTTTTTTCGGCTTTTGACGAATACCAGTTATCCGGCACTCCGTTAGCGTTCGAGTCCAGGACATAGCTGGGATCCGAACGTTCCATACTTATATTTGGGGCAACCCCTCCGGGAAAATACTCCACTGTGTCCACGATATGGCCCATCGGGTCTTTCAGCGTAACTATATTTCCGCCGGGAAAAGCGTCATTAGAAAAAAGGTCCGAAGAATGAGTAATTGAGCGCAAAAAATGGAGTTCGGCGGAGCTCTCTTTCCCCCAGATGGATAGGAAAGATATCCCATTATTGTTAATTCCGTTCTGAGAATCGTCTTTGTCAACGCATAAAGCGAGATGGCCCTTGGGCGTTATAACAGTACCCAGAGGAATAGACGCTGGCCATCCTTCCCTGCTGGGCCCCTCAATGCTCCAGCCTCCCAGGTTGACCTCCGCGGGCGTAAGGTTCACAAGCTCCATATATTCACCGTCAGGCTCCTGGCTTAATTCTATGGATTTGAAAGAAGTTGAGCCTGTGGCAAGATTATTCTGTATGTTTACAGTCAGCTTACCTCCTCTGGCCTGAACCGTCTTTCCTGACCCGAAGAAATCACCGTCCATCATATCCCTAGAGCGAGAACTGCTTATCTCAACATCTCCTATTGTCTGGCCTGGCCCGCTCCCGAAAAGCTTTGCGTAATAATTCCCGTCAGGTATGTCCAACCAGATCCAGGATCCTTCGCCCGCGCGGCCGCCGTTAGGCTCATTATTCTGATAATAACCATTCTGCCATTTCCAGTCACCGCCCGGTTCCTGAGTAGCAAAAGTGCTTCTGGTAATAACCGGTTTTACCATGATCTCGTTTATCCTGATGCCCTCGACGCCCCGTACCTCCACGGAACTAAAACCTTCCTGCCCCAGCCTCGGGTATAACTCCAGATAAGAAAAATAACAGACATGTTCTCCGCCAGGGTTAGTAATGGTCAGGTTTAATATCCTGTTTTCAAACGAGACAGGGCCTATCCTCAGTATCTCCCCATTTTTCACTGACGCCTGGGTCTTGCCGTTTATATCAACATCCCCTACCAATTCATCCTGAACTCCGAATAAACCGATATAATATTCCCCTTCCGGCAGATTCATCCAG
>JAHIYJ010000049.1 GCA_018814825.1 Candidatus Omnitrophota bacterium | reverse complement strand
TTTAGAACGCGGGGATATCTTATCACTCGGAGAGCGCAAGCTGGAAGTGATCCACACCCCGGGGCATACGCCAGGTTCGATATGCCTTAAAAGCGATGGCGTGATTTTCTCCGGTGACACGCTTTTTTATGAAGGCATAGGCAGGACAGACTTCGCGTATGGTTCGCAGGAAAGTATCTTAAAATCCATAAAAGAAAGGTTATTTACCCTGGAAGATAGATACGTAGTATATCCTGGCCATGGCCCGTCCACAACCATTGGCCACGAAAAGACAAACAACCCCTTTATCCAGTAATTTTATGGACCAGCTGATAGATGAGTTTTTGAATTATCTTTCCGTGGAAAGAGGCCTTTCCAATAATACGATTATCTCGTACAAAAGAGACCTGAGGAAATTTTTTAATTATTTAAAGGCCGCGCGCGTAAGTTCGATAGAAAAGGTCTCAAGACAGACTATCTCGTCTTTCATGCTTGATGAAAAAGATAAGGGCCTCTCGGCGAATTCCATATCAAGGGAACTGGCTTGCCTGAAAAGTTTTTTTAAATTCCTGTTAATGGAAAATAAGATAAAAGACAATATAACAGGCGTCATAGAATCTCCCAAGTTATGGAAAAGGCTTCCTGACGTTTTGAGACTGGATGAGGTCGAGGCAATCCTTAATGCGCCTAACGTGAGAGACGTGGCCGGCGCAAGGGACAGGGCGGCGCTTGAACTGATGTACGCGACAGGCATGAGGGTTTCAGAGCTGGTGAACCTTAAGATGGATGACCTGCATATTGAGGTGGGGTTCGCGAAGTGCTACGGCAAAGGAGGCAAGGAGCGCATAGTGCCTTTTGGTAAAAAGGCCAGGGAGAGCATACTTAGGTATCTTGAGAAATCAAGGCCCCGGCTACTTAAAAAAAAGGTCTCAAACGCCCTGTTCCTCACAAGGCTAGGCAAGGCTATGTCTCGCCAGACATTCTGGAAGACAATAAAGAAGTACACTAAAGAGGCCCGGATCAAAAAAAACGTTACCCCGCATAGCCTGAGACATTCTTTCGCGACTCATATACTGGAAAGAGGAGCGGACCTAAGGATAGTGCAGGAGATGCTGGGCCATGCCGATATATCCACGACACAGATTTACACGCATGTGAATAAGGACCGGCTTAAGTCAATACATAAAAAGTTTCATCCTCGTCCATAGAGTGCCGTGTCCAAGGCTAAGCCTTGGACACAGATGGGTGCATATGAAAGAAGATATCTTAAAGACTTTAAGGGCCTATTTCGAGATGGAGAAAGAAAGTGGGGTAGAGGAGTATCTCTTGTCCCCGAAAAAGAAGGACGAGAGTTTATCGCTTAAAGAAGAAGTATTCTCCTGCCATATGTGCGGCCTCTGTAAGACACGCAAGAACGTAGTCTTTGGCTCAGGAAACTTGAAGGCGAGGCTTATGTTTGTGGGAGAAGCCCCTGGCTTTGATGAGGATGTCCAGGGCCTGCCGTTCGTAGGCAAGGCAGGCATACTACTTACGAAAATAATAGAGGCCATGGGATTAAAGCGGGAAGACGTCTATATCTGCAATATCCTTAAGTGCCGGCCGCCTCAGAACAGGAACCCTTTGCCTGATGAAATCGCGTCCTGTATAGGGTATCTTTCAAGACAGATTGATTATATTAAACCGCGTGTAATATGCGGTCTCGGCAAATTCGCGAGTCAAACTCTTTTAAAGACAGAGACGCCGATTACCAGACTCAGGGGCACCTGGCACGAATATAGGACCATCAAATTCATGCCCACATACCATCCGGCGTACCTTTTACGCAATCCCAGTGACAAGAAGCTTGTCTGGCAGGACATGAAAAAGATAATGGAGATACTGTGAGTGGAGAGAACTTCGCGGACATTGTCGTAAACCGGCCCGTGGAAGGCCCTTTTACGTATTCAATACCTGATGAGCTTAGGGATATTGTGAAAATAGGCAGCTGCGTCGAGGTCTCGTTTGGCACGAAAAAACTTACGGGATATGTGGTAGGGCTTTCCGCGGATTGTGAGATCAAGAATGTCAAACCCATCAGCAAGGTTCTTGACCGTTCGCCTCTCATGGACTCTCACATGTTGAAGCTTACCAGGTGGCTGTCGGAATATTATTACTCGACATGGGGAGAGGCTATTTCAGCGGCTGTGCCGGGTGCGTTAAAAAAGAGCCTTAACCAGAAAAAGAGAGTCAATAGGAAAGAAGAAGATATCCCCGAATATATAGACGGTTCAGGCATTCATCTTACCCCTACCCCTGAGCAGAAAGAGGCGCTTGATCAGATAAAACATTGCATAGACAAAAAAGAGTCTCGTGTGTTTTTGCTGCACGGCGTAACCGGCAGCGGGAAGACAGAGGTGTATCTCCAGACTATCGGCCATGCCCTGGAATCAGGCCTTTCCAGTATTGTGCTTGTGCCCGAAATATCACTTACTCCCCAGACAGTCGCGCGTTTCAAGGCCAGGTTCGGGGACAGGATAGCAGTATTGCATTCACGTTTGACGGGTTCTAAGAGGGCTTCTGA
>JAHIYJ010000048.1 GCA_018814825.1 Candidatus Omnitrophota bacterium | reverse complement strand
ATTTAAAGGAATTAAGAGTGAAGAAACCCCCGACATATTTAAAAGATATCACCTTCCTGCAAACCCGCATCGCAAATCGGTTAGGAATGGAAAAAAAAGAAAAAAAGTTTGAAAGAAAATCACCCCCTCCGGTGTCTCATATAACAGGAGGTGATGGTTATGGCGAGGAACGGTAATGGCCTGGAGGTAGCGCGAATGCACCGCCTCGAGGGAGATTCAAAGCTCAAGGCCTTCGCGGATGTGTCTTTCGCGGGAGTTTTCATGGTGAAAGGCCTCAGGGTGGTTGAAGGTAAAAATGGGCTGTTTGTCTCAATGCCAAGCGAAAAAGGCAAAGACGGCAAATGGTACGATACGGCGCGTCCTTTGACAAAAGAGTTCAGGCAGCTCCTGAACGAAGCCGTGTTGGAGAGCTATGAGAGCGAGTAGTATATGTCATTGCGAGCGAAACGAAGCAATCTCTTCTTGAGATTGCTTCGGGCTTCGCAATGACACTGCCAATAATACCTATTTTCATAATCCTTGACAAAATGATATTTTAGGACTATACTTTTGGAAAAAGGAGTCTGAGTATGTCCAAGATATTCAAGATAGTACTGGTGTTGCTGGTTGTAGCGAGCGTTGCCTCAGCTGTCCTGGCTGTTTTTGCTTTTATGGGCAAGGAAAGAGAATACATGAAAAGGCTTTTGGTCGAGGATAAGCTTGCGGCTACGCTTAAGGACAAAAGAAGGATAGAAAAAGAGATAGAGGAAGGCAAAAAGGCCGTAAAGGCGGCGGAGGAAAAGGTCTTTGAGCTTCAGGCGAGCGTAAAAAAGATTACCGAGCAGATAGAAAAGGAAAAGGCGAAGAATAAAGAGGCCGTGCTGGACATTGCCAGCAAGAAACAAGAGGCTGAGAGATTAAAAGAAGAGCTGGAGAAAGAAAAAAAGGAGAAGCTGACTATTTCCAAAAAGCTCGAGGACCTGCAGTTTGATTACGAGAAGGCGAGGAAGGAAACAACAAGGTATAAAAACGAAAAACTGATGCTCGAGCAGAAGATAACGGAGCTCGAGGAAAAGTCAGTTGACCTGGACAAGATAGTCGTGAGCCCGCAGGCCAGCCTTAAACAGGAACCACGGGAGCCCGTGAAGGAATCGCTAAGAGGGAGAGTCCTTGTGGTAAATAAAGAGTATAATTTTGTAGTGATTGACCTGGGCCAGAACGACGGCATTAAAAAAGGCCTGGTCTTTGAGATAAGGGAGGGCACTGAATTTTTGGCCAAGGCGGAAATAGATAAGGTCTACGAGACCATGTCGTCCGCCACCGTGCTCCCCGGAGGCAATATAAACTTCATAAAGAAAGGCAATCTCGTTATTGAAAGTCGTTAGGATAGTAGTCCCACCTGATAAATCCATTTCCCAGCGGGCCATAATGTTCGCTTCCATCTCAGAAGGAATTACTCGCGTAAAAAACTTGTTACTGGGCAATGACTGTCTGCGCGCGATAGAGGCGTTCCGCGGTATGGGTGTGCGCATAGATATAGCCGCAGCATCTTATGCTGCCGCTACAGATGTTGTTGTGTATGGGGCTGGTATGCGCGGTCTGAAAAAACCCGCGAGGCCTTTGTTCCTGGGTAATTCAGGCACTGTCATGCGCATATTGCCGGGGATTCTTGCCGGCCAGGATTTTGAGGTGGTGCTTAAGGGTGACGCGTCTCTTTCAAAAAGGCCGATGGCAAGAATAATAGAGCCTTTGAGAAAAATGGGAGTTGATATCCGAAGCTCTAAGGAATTTTGCCCTCCTTTGAAAATTCATGGTGGTAAACCAAAAGCTATTAAATACAGAACTAAAATTGCCAGTGCTCAGGTTAAATCGTGTATCTTGTTAGCGGGGCTTTACGCTGACGGTATGACGAGCGTGACAGAACCTGTGAAATCCAGGGACCATACGGAGCGTATGCTGAAATACTTTGGCTGTAGGCTTCCCTCGACGGAGTTTATCCCGAGCGAAGTCGAGGGGCTCGGGACAGGCAAGGCTCTAGGCTCTAGGGTTAGCGTGAGTGGGCCGGTGAAATTGAAATCGCCCGGCGTTATTGAGATCCCGGGTGATATCTCGAGTGCGGCGTTTTTTATTGCCGCGGGATGTATCCTGCCGGGCATGAAGGTTATTGTAAAAAAAGTCGGGCTTAATCCGACACGGACAGGCGTTATTGATATATTGAAAAAAATGGGAGCGGATATAAAAGCTCAAAGCTTCCCTCGACGGAGTTTATCCCGAGCGAAGTCGAGGGGCTCGGGACAGGCAAGGCTCAAGGCTCAAAGCGGAGAGCCATACGGCGATATTATAGTTAAATCCGGCGGGCTGAAAGGCGTGACTATTTCGGCGAAAGAAGTCGTGCGGGCGATAGACGAGATACCTATAATAATGGTGGCCGCGTGTTTCGCGAAAGGTAGGACAGTTATTAAAGGTATAAAGGAACTGCGCGTAAAAGAGACAGACAGGGTGAGGTCTATGGTAACTAATTTGCGTAAAATGGGAGCGGATGTAAATGTAGCCGCAGCATCTCATGCTGCTGGATTGGCAGCACAAGCCCCGTACGAAATTTCTAATACCCTTGCTAAATCATTAGAATTTCGTACGGGGCAAGGCTCTGCGGCTACAGAAGCGATTGTTATCAAGGGAGGTAAGTCTCTCCATGGCGCTGTGGTTTCGAGTTTCGGAGATCATCGCACCGCTATGAGCATGCTTATCGCGGGCCTTGCCGTAAAGGGGGTAAAAGTAAAAGGTCTGGAGTGTATTAATAAATCTTTTCCAAAATTCAAAAAAGCCCTCCTATCCTTAACTTGACGAAACTTACAATGTAAGAATCGTCAAGTTAAGGTGGGAGAGAGCACTGAAAAAGTCTATTTGTTCTCTATATATGGTAGCCGCAACCTTTACCCCGTACCAAATCTTTGAAGTTGTAAAATTTGGTACGGGGTTTAGGTTGCGCAGTATCCCGCAGGCTAAAGCCTGCGACTACCACTTTTTCAGCAACCTCGTGGGAATTAAATTGACAACTAGGTAACGTTTTGATAGAATTAGGATTAAATGGATTCAGGATAAACAATTCCGGGGTGAAAAATGGCTCAATTCTTTAAAATGCTTAAAAAGGGTATTAATTATATCCTTGGTATGTTTTCAAATGACATGGGTATTGACCTGGGTACGGCCACTACTCTTGTTTATGTGAAAGGGCAGGGTATTGTCCTTTGCGAACCTTCGGTCGTGGCTATACAGAAGGGCACCCACAATGTCCTGGCTGTCGGCGAAGAGGCAAAACGCATGCTTGGCAGGACACCCGGGAATATAGTCGCCATAAGGCCCATGAAAGACGGTGTAATCGCTGACTTTGAGATTACGGAAGACATGCTCAGGTATTTTATAAAGAAGGTGCACAATCGGCGCGTATTCGTAAGGCCGCGCATGGTTATAGCCATACCGTCAGGTATAACAGAGGTGGAAAAAAGAGCGGTAAAGGATTCTGCGGAGCACGCCGGTGCCCGCGAGGTATATTTGGTGGAAGAGCCAATATCAGCCGCTATAGGCGTGGGCCTGCCCATACAGGAACCCAGCGGTAACATGATCATAGATATCGGAGGAGGCACTACTGAAATAGCTGTCATTTCACTGGCCGGGATAGTTTTTTCGCGCTCTATACGCATTGGCGGAGACGAGCTGGATGAGTCAATAATAGAGCACCTGAAAAAGACATACAACCTTATGATAGGCGAACGCACGGCTGAGGATATAAAGATAAAGATAGGCTCTGCTTACCCTCTCGAGGAAGAATTGACGATGGAAGTCCGCGGTCGTGACCTGGTGGCCGGTCTCCCGAAGACAATAACTATTTCTTCCGAGGAAATAAGGGAAGCGATCGCTGGCCCTGTGGCGGCCGTACTGGAGGCCACAAGGATGACCCTTGAGAGGACTCCGCCGGAATTGTCCGCTGACTTGATAGAGAGAGGTATTATACTCGCTGGAGGCGGTGCTCTCCTGAGAGGCATAGATAAACTGATAAGCGAAGAGACAGGTCTGCCGGTCCATGTGGCTGAAGATCCGATGACCGCCGTGGCGTTAGGCACGGGCAAGGTCCTGAGCGAGATAAAGTATCTTAAGAAAGTAACGGTTAGGTCAAAGTTGGATTTTTAAAACTAAATTGTCATTGCGATCCGCCGCAGGCGGAGAAGCAATCTTCTTTTAAGATTACTTCGTCACTTTATTCCTCGCAATGACAGGAAATGGTTGACATTAGTGCGTGGCGAAATCAAACAAAAACTTCCCCTTTACGGTAGTCTTTGTCAGTGTAGTTAGCTTTATTATTCTCTCCCAGATTTTCTCAAACGATACCCGTATAAAAATCCTTAATATATTCAGGATGCCCCTGAAGCTGATATCAGGCTCGTATTATGCCCTGCGAGATATCTCAAATTACAAAAAGGCCTTAAAGGAAAACAAGATCTTCAGGGAAAATATAGACAACCTGGAGAACGAGCTCCTGGAGCTGCGGGAGGCCAGGCAGGAGAATATAAGGTTAAGGAAGCTCCTTGGCTTCAGGGAAACAGCAAAACACAAATTTGTGCCGGCAATGGTGATTGCCCGCGACCCTGCCGGCCTGGGTAGCACCATTATTATAGATAAAGGCAAAAATAGAGACATACATAAAGACATGGTGGTGATAAGCGGGAGCGGGCTTGTCGGGAGGGTGCGCGAATGCGGATGGAGCATAGCGAGGGTCCTGCTTATTTCAGACAGGGATTCTGTCGTGGGAGCGACCATACAACGGACAAGGGATGAGGGCGCTATTGTGGGTAATGGCCGTTCCGGGCTTTTGATGAAATATCTGGAACTTTCCAGCGACGTTGCTAAAGGCGACAAGGTTATTACCTCAGGGTTTAGCGGCGTATTCGAAAAAGGCATATTGATAGGAGAAGTCGCGTCTGTGTCAAAAGACGCGAGCGGCCTCTACCTTAATGCCGTAGTCGTGCCCGAAGTGGATATGATGCGGATAGAAGACGCCCTAATAATTCGTTAAGGAGAGAGATGGTTTTTGTATGGGCCCTTATTATAGCGGTATTACAGGTTACGGTGCTGGATGACATAAATCTTCTGGTTATCCTGGCCGTATTTGCCGGGCTTAAAAAGGGGCCTCTCGCGGGTTTATTAGCGGGAGGGGTAATAGGGGTGTTGGCCGGCGTATTTTCTTCGGCACCTTTTACGCTTAATTTAGCGCTCTACATGATAACTGGATTTATGACCGGGCTCGTGAGATCCAGGATGTTTTACAGGGAGACTGTTTTTTCCGAGTGCGTATTTTCTTTCGCGGGCGTTATCTTTTTTTATTCCGTTTTTTTTATTTTAACAGGCACGCCTCAACCTTTTATTTTTTATACCGCCTTTTTTTCAGCGGCGCTCTCTCCTCTGGTTTTCAAGGTTGTTGAAGGTTAATTATGAGATTAAGGGTATTACACGCCATTTTCATAATTTTTTTCCTTTTCCTGGTCGCCTGCCTTTTTTATCTTCAGATTATCAAAGGCCAGGTTTACGAAGAACTCAGCCACAGGAACAGCATCAGGCTTTTGAATATCCCGGCTCCCAGGGGGGTTATCTATGACAGGAGCGGGATCCCGGTGGCGGATAACGCAGTTTCATTCGGTGTTTTTATCGTGCCGCAGGAGACCAAAGACCCGGACGCGGAAATAAAAAAGCTGGCGGGGATCCTGAGTGTCTCAGAGAGCCTGCTCAAAAGAAATTACAAGCGCAATTACCAGGCGCCTTTCGCGCCGTGCGAGTTAATGAGGAACGTCCCTAAAGAGAAAGGCATTATTATCGAGGAGATGAAGCTTGATATGCCAGGCGTATTGGTCAAGGAGATCCCTGTCAGGAGGTATCCCTATGCCGAAGCGACAGCGCATCTCACAGGATATGTGGGCGAGATAAGCAAGAAGGAGCTTGAATTACTGAGGAGTTACGGATACAACCTGAAAGATTTTATCGGTAAAGACGGCATAGAAAGGGTCGTGGATTCTTACCTGCGCGGCCGTAACGGAGGCATGCAGATACAGGTAGACAATAGAGGCAGACAGGTAAATGTCCTGAATT
>JAHIYJ010000047.1 GCA_018814825.1 Candidatus Omnitrophota bacterium | reverse complement strand
GATACCTACCAAAAAAAGCCAGATATTCTCAACCGCGGCTGACAATCAGACAGCGGTGACAGTGAGGGTTCTGCAGGGCGAGCGCCAGATGGCGAATGACAACACAGAGCTTGGCAGGTTTGACCTTATAGGCATACCTCCAGCACCGAGAGGCATACCGCAGGTAGAGGTCACATTTGACATAGACAGGGACGGTATTGTCCATGTCGGCGCAAAGGACCTCGGGACAGGCAAAGAACAGAGCATGAGGATTACAGCCCCGAAAAAACTTTCCAAGGAAGAGATAGAAAAGATGGTCAAGGAGGCGGAGAAGTTCGCTGATCAGGACAAGAAGAAAAAAGAAGAAATGGAAGTAAAGAACCAGGCGGACACACTCGCGTATTCGGTTGAAAAATCCCTCAAGGACTTTGGCGACAAGGTCTCGCAGGATGATAAGCTGAATATAGAAAGAAAGCTCAATGACCTCAGGGAGGCGTTAAAAGGCTCTGACACGGAAAAGATCAAGAAAGAAATGGAAGAGCTCTCAAAGGCCTCACATAAGCTGGCCGAGGAGATTTATAAGGCGGCCCAGGCAAAGACTAAAGCCGGCGGAGCAAATCAGGGCGCAGACCCACAGCCAGAAGCGGGCCAGCCTGAGGAAGAGCCAAAGAAAAAAGACGGAGACGACGACGTAATCGACGCCGAATTCAAAGAAAAATAGCGGATAGGAAACGCTATACGCTAAACGCTATACGATGACTACCAAGAGGGATTATTACGAAATACTGGGTGTGCAGAAGGGTGCGAGTCCTGATGAGATAAAAAAGGTCTACAGGAACCTTGCGCTCAAGCACCATCCTGACAGGGTAGCTTCCGAGAAAAAAAAGGAAGCCGAAGAACAGTTTAAGGAGATATCAGAGGCATACGCGGTATTGTCTGATCCCCAGAAGAGGGCCCAATATGACCAGTTTGGTCACGCCGGGATCGATTCACGTTATACCTCAGAGGATATATTCAAAGGAGCTGATTTCAGTAGTATCTTTGAGGACCTGGGTTTTGGCGGGTCTGTGTTCGGCAGCATCTTCGAGAACCTCGGTATTTTCGGAGAAGGTTTTTCCTCATCGAGGAGACGGGGGGGAGCGAGACGCGGGAGAGACCTTGAATACGAGATAAAAATCTCTTTTGAGGACGCGGCGTTCGGCGCAAAAAAAACTATTAATATCGCGAGATACGAGATATGCGACACCTGTAAGGGCGAGGGCGCGAAGCCGGGCACCAAAAAGACCAAGTGCGGCACGTGTAACGGCAAGGGGCAGATATTACAGTCGGCAGGGTTTTTCAGCATACAGCAGACATGTCCTAAATGCAGGGGAGAAGGAGCTGTTATAAAAAACCCATGCGTAAATTGTGCCGGAGCGGGCAGAGCAAAACTCTCGAAGAAGCTCGAGGTCAGTATACCGGCCGGGGTTGATACAGGTTCGCGGCTAAGGATAAGCGGGGAAGGCGAGGCAGGCTCAAAAGGCGGCCCGCGCGGTGACCTTTATATTTACACACACGTGAAAGAACACTCTATATTTGAAAGGCACGGTTATGATATAATATGCGAAGTGCCCATAAATTTTCCGGCAGCGGCGTTAGGCGGGGAAGTCGAGGTCCCCACGCTTAACGGAAACGTGATGATGAAGATTCCTGAGGGCACGCAGAGCGGTAAGATATTCAGGCTTACGGGCAAGGGTATAAATAGGTTAAGGGGATACGGCATTGGGGATGAACTGGTCAAGGTCATAGTCGAGACGCCTACCCATCTTAACTCGGAGCAGAAACGCGCGTTAAACGAATTCGCCAAGACCTGCAATGACAACATAAGCCCCCTGGCCAAGTCGTTCATGGACAAGGTTAAAAATATATTCAAAAAATAGGGAGAGTGAGAATGCCTACTTATGAGTATAAATGTGAGAAATGCGGTAAGGTGTTTGATGTTTTTCAGGGGATGAATGACAAGCCTCTGACTAAATGTCAGGACAAATCATGCAAGGGCCGCGTAAAAAGGTTGATAGGTTCCGGCGCCGGTTTTATCTTCAAGGGCTCAGGCTTCTACGCTACTGATCACAGGAGCGAGGGGTATAAAAAAAGACAAAAAGAAGATACAAAGGCCCCGTCAGCATGCCAAGGTTGTGACAAAAAAGGCGGTTGCCCATCTCAATAAGATAAGGCTTGACAAACTGACTCTTGTTGTAAAAATGGTCAGTTCCCTGCGTACTCACGTTACTGATATACAAAACATTTTGAATTATGCGAGTTCATAAGCTTATGGACTATACGAGAGAAAGAGCAGGAAGTAGCTTTTTAAAATACTGGATCCCGTTATATCTGTACGCGGCCCTTATATTTTATCTTTCAGGTATCCCCAGGCCGTTACCCGCCATACATATACCCTTTTTTGACAAGATAATGCATGCCGGGGAGTATTCCATATTTGGATACCTGGCCGCCAGGGCGCTCAAAAATTCTCCCAGAAAAACCTTCGCAGAGAACTTCAAGGCCCTGGCCATTTTATTCTCGGTTCTTTACGGGATCTCGGACGAGTTTCATCAAAGCTTTGTTTCAGATAGAATGGCAAGCATATTCGATGTCGCGGCTGACACTGTCGGCGGAACTTTAGGAGCGTTTATTTATGGCAGATATAATCCCGTTTAAAGGCACACTTTACAATCCTGAAAAGATAAAAGATATCTCAAAAGCAACAGCCCCGCCTTACGACGTAATATCCCCGGAAGAGCAGAAGACCCTGTATGGTTCAGACCCTCATAATATAATCCGGATTTTATTTGGCAAGGACATGCCCGGAGATAACGCGAAAGAAAATAAATACACAAGAGCAGCGGGTTCTCTCAAAGAATGGCAAACCAAAGGCGTCCTGAAAAAAGACAAAGAGGACGCCATTTACGTATACCTGCAGGAATTTTCAATTGAGGGGCAGATAAAACGCAGACTGGGATTCATCTCTCTTTTAAAGCTGGAGGATTTTGACACAAAGACGTCAAGTGTTTACCCGCATGAGAATACTCTCCTCGCGCCTAAAGAGGACAGGACCAGGCTTATAAGCTCTATCGAGGCGAATCTTGGGCCTGTGTTCGCGCTTTTCGCGGATGAGGACAGATCCATTGATAAGATTCTCGCGGACAATGCAAAGTCCAGCCCTATAATAGATATCGTGGACCTTCATGGCATACGTAATAAACTGTGGCGCGTGTCAGATAAGGCCGTGACCCGGGAAATAGTCAGGCTGATCAAGGACAAGAAGCTCTTCATCGCCGACGGCCACCACAGGTACGAGGTAGGCCTGGCTTTCAGCAAGACAAAAAAAGATCCGAAATACGGCTATATACTTACGTATTTCACTGACCTTTACGCTGACGGCATAGTGGTGCTTCCGGTTTACAGGTTGATTTCCGGCCTGGATAAGGACGCGCTTACAAGGCTCATGGAGGGCTTGCGAAAAGTCTTCAGCGTGGAAAAAATAGATTCCAGGGAAAAGGTTAAGGAGTTTCTTCAGGCCGCGGGCAAGAACGAGAAAAGGTTCGTCATGTATGACGGAAAAGGCTTTACAGGCCTGAAGCTGGTTAAAAAAGACTCCCTTGACGTGACAGTGCTGCATGATCTCGTTATAGCCCCGTTGCGGAAAATTTCAATAGATTTTACAAAAGATATGGATTATGCTATAAATGAGGTAAATAAGGGCCAGTATTCAGTCTCAGTCATGCTGAATCCTACCAGGATAACCGAGATACGCGATATGGCGTTTGCCGGTAAACGCATGCCTCAGAAATCAACGTATTTTTACCCAAAGGTCCTGACCGGACTGGTAATAAATGTATTCTAAATATAACATCAGATAATTTATAAACATGCCCCTATTCAAAAAACCAAAATACACGGTCGTAAAGGTCTCAAAACGCAAGGGTGTGCCTGACGGAACCTGGCTGAAGTGCGAAGGCTGCGGAGAGATGATCTACAAAAAGACCCTGGAGGAAAACCTCAAAATCTGCCCGAAGTGCAATTACCATTTTATAATAGGCGCTTATGAGCGCGTGGACATGTTTCTTGATAAGGGTAGTTTTGAGGAATTCGACAAGGGCATGAAGCCCAAAGACCCCCTTAATTTTAAAGGCCCGAAGACTTATAAAGAAAAGATAGAGAAGGATACCGTGGCCGCCGGGATGGAAGAGGCGGTGGTGGCCGGCAAGGGCAAGGTAAGCTGTAAGGAGATCGGGCTCGCCGTGACAGATTCGCGTTTTATCATGGGGTCAATGGGTTATGTGGTGGGCGAGAAGATAACAAGGATCATCGAATACTCTACGAAAAACAGGCTCCCGGTAGTGATAATCTCAGGGTCCGGCGGAGGCGCGAGG
>JAHIYJ010000046.1 GCA_018814825.1 Candidatus Omnitrophota bacterium | reverse complement strand
TTGCGATCCCCATCTTTTACCACGTCTACCGAAGTAGTCGTGGTCTTATCCGGTATTAGTCCGCCTTTCGGCGGATTATCCCAGACTCGAAGGGAGATTACCCACGTGTTACTCACCCTTTTGCCACTATCAAATCAAGTCTCTTGGCCTTGCGACCTCGAAACCTGAAAAGATCGTTCGACTTGCATGCCTTATCCACGCCGCCAACGTTCGTTCTGAGCCAGAATCAAACTCTCCAAAAATACTTGACGTAACTTAGAACCCGTTTGTTTGGCTTAATTTAGAAAGAACAGAAATAAAAAAGGACATCGAGACGATGTCCTTGAACATCCTCCCTAGCAACATATTTTAGATTATATTATCAAGGAGATATATACATTTTGGTAATTAAGGATTATATCACAAAACAAAATCGTGTCAAGAGAAAAAATTAACTTTTTTTACTCCAAATCCACCTCAAAAATCTCTTCTTTCCGACCTTTACGCGGTACTCTTTATCAGGCAATGGCTTGAATTCAGGGTCTTTTATCTTTTCCCCGTCTACCTGAACCCCACCCTGCTCAAGCAACCTTCTATATTCGTTCTTACTAAGGCATATCTTCTCTTCGACTAAATAATTACCCAGTGTATCTGCTTTATAAATTTTAACTTCCACAGCCAGTCCGGTAAACGGATCCCTCTTTTGAAACTTATTCTCAAAATCCTTACGCGCCGCGCCAGCTGCCTGATCCCCATGATACTGCCCTACTATCTCCTCTGCCAGCTTCTTTTTTGCATCCATCGGATGAAGTTTTTTAATCCCGTCCAGATTTTCATCTGTCAGGAGCTCATAATACTGAATCATAAGTTCATCCGAGATCGACATAATCTTGCCGAACATCTCTTCAGGCGCCTCGTCTATGTCTATATGATTATTGAAAGACTTGCTCATCTTCTGCGTGCCGTCCAGACCCACAAGAAGCGGCATCATTATTACGACCTGTGATTCCTGACTATAGTCTTTCTGAAGCTCACGACCCAGGAGAAGATTGAACTTCTGGTCTGTCCCGCCTAATTCGATATCGGCTCTGAGCTCTACAGAATCATATGCCTGGAGAAGCGGATACATGAATTCAAGAAGACTTATATCTTTCCCGGATTTATATCTCTCGCTAAAGTCTGCCCTGGCGAGGAGCTGGGACACCGTGCTGTGTGAGGTCAATTCAAGCGCGTCACTTAACTTCATCGGGCCGAGCCACTTGCTATTAAAGACGACCTGTGTCTTTTTCTCATCTAATATCTTAAAGACCTGCTTCTTATAGGTCCTGGCGTTTTCTTTTACTTCCTTCTCTGTCAGGCGCTTACGGGCCTCGCTTCTACCTGTAGGATCGCCTATCATGCCAGTAAAATCACCTATAAGAAACACCACCTTATGACCAAGGTCCTGAAAATGCCTGAGTTTCCTCAAAAGTACTGTATGACCCAGATGAATATCAGGCGCGCTAGGATCAAAGCCAGCCTTTACAACAAGAGGCTTCCCCTTTTCCAGCTTTTTACTAAGCTCGACTTCTGAGATTATCTCCGTTGTCCCTCGTTTGATCAATTGTACTTGACTCTGCATATCCATGATTCATTCTGGCACATTAAAATGTGCCCTACACCCCGTTCCAAATTCTAAGCGATACTCAATTTATCTTTTGTAGCTACACTGCATATAATGCTGATAAATAATTTGAGCATATTTAAGAATTTGGAACGGGGTACATATTTGTCGCAAAGGCCTCCATAAATAGGCAGATTGAAATCTGCCTATTCTCGGCCTTTGCCTTTATTCTTTCTTTTTCAGGCTCAGGCCTATCTTCCTCTCGACCTCGTCTACCTTTATCGCCACTGCCTCTATTTTATCGCCTGGCTTGTATACCTCTTCGAGCTTCTGCTCAGGCTCAAGGTCCAGTTCGGAGATATGTACAAGGCCCTCCAGGTCCTTATCTATCTCCACGAAAAAGCCAAAACTCGTAACCTTAGTGATTACGCCTTGAACGGTCGCGCCAAGGATATATTTCTCAGTAATCTCAGGCCACGGATCCGAGATCAGCTGTTTTATACCCAGGGATATCCTCTGGCTCTCGGGATCCACCGCGAGGACTATTACCTCTATCTTCTGGCCCTTCTTTAAAAATTCCTTGGGATGATTTATCTTTCTTGTCCATGACATATCAGTCGCGTGCACAAACCCCTCTATACCGTTCGCTATCTCCACGAACGCGCCATAATCCGTAAGGTTCCTCACCTTCCCCTCAACCCTTGTGCCTGTCGGGAATTTTTCCTTTATCTCAAGCCAGGGGTTCGCCTCGATCTGTTTTATACCCAGGGATATTTTCTGTCCCTCAGCGTCCACACTCAATACTATGGCCTCCACAACATCGCCTATCACGACCACATCCTGGGGGTTATTGACCCTCTGTGTCCAGGAAAGTTCTGAGACATGCACCAGGCCCTCTATGCCTTTTTCCAGTTCCACGAAAGCCCCGTAAGGCATGATATTAACGACCTTGCCTTTCACCTTGGTTCCTATAGGGTATTTGACTTCCACATCTTTCCACGGACTCTCTGTCTTTTGTTTAAGGCCCAGCGATACCTTCATGCTCTCCTTGTCAAAGTTCAGGACCATTACTTCCACGGTATCGTTTATGGCGAGCATCTCGCTTGGATGCGATATCCTGCCCCAACTCATATCCGTTATATGCAGGAGCCCGTCTATACCGCCAAGGTCGATAAACACTCCGAAATCAGTTATGTTCTTAACCACGCCTTTCCGCAGTTCCCCTACCTTGAGCTCACTTATGATCTTGTCTTTCGCCTCACCCCTTTCCTTCAAGAGCGCATCTTTCCTGGATACGACTATATTTTTTCTTAACTTGTTCATCTTCACGATCTTGAAGCTAAGGGTCTGCCCCATTATCTGGTTGACGTTTCCAAAACCCTTAAGCGCCACAAGGGACGCGGGCAGGAACGCTTCTATACCGACGTCCACCATGAGTCCGCCCTTTACCTTGCGAAAAACCTTGCCTTCTATAAAATCCCCTTCCTTGAACTTATTCACGATCCTTGTCCAGCCTACCGCCTTTTCGGCTTTCTTCTTGGAGACAACTATCATGCCGTCTTCGTTCTCCTTGGACTCCACCAACACCTCAAACTCGTCCCCAACCTTGACTTCAGGCTGGTCCTTGAGCTCAGATATAGGCATGATCCCCTCTGACTTATAGCCAAAATCCACATACACATCCTTTTCTCCTACCGCTATGACCTTGCCTTTCACGATATCGCCTTCGTTAAGCCTCCGAAAGGTCTTTTCATAAGCTGTTGCCAGATCAAATTTTTCATCCATCTTTATTTACCCCTCTTTCTTTTTAGATTTAACTCTTTTATCTTTTTCACGACTTTCTTTACCAGTTCATCCGGAGTTGACGCTCCACTCACGACTCCGGCGCATCCCTTTCGCCTGAAATACTCTTCTTTTAGCTCAGCGTCCGTCTCAATATGATAACTATCTACCCCTCTTTCCTTGCATATATGCCATAACCTTCTGGTATTGGCGCTGTTCTTGCCGCCAACTACCACCATCACGTCGCATTCCTTCAAAAGATCGCGGGTCAAAGCCTGCCTGTGCGCCGTATCGTTACAGATGGTATTAAAAATCCTAAGCTCACTGAAATCTTTCTTTAATAACCCAGCCACGCCTTTAAGATAATTATCCTTGCTCTGCGTGGTCTGGGAAATAACCGCAATCTTATTACTTTTGGCCTCCCTGCCGACAAGGCCCAACAGCGCCTTTACCTCAGGATGTTTCTTGTCCCCTATTATAACTATTCTATAGCCGGAAGATTTTAAGTCCCTGACTATATTATGCACGTTCTTGACAAATGGGCACGTCGCATCTATTAAATCCAGTCGTTTCTTTTTTATCTTCTCAATTACCTCTATTGTCGCGCCATGCGATGAAATAATAACCGCGCCTTTTTTTATATTATTTATACCGCTTATTACCTTAAGCCCCTTTTTTGAAAGATCGCCTACCACCTGCGGGTTATGTATAATAGACCCTAGGGAATAGGTATTATTGGTGTGCCTTGACTCTTTGAGCGTCCTTTCAGCTATATTTATGGCTCGCTTAACCCCGAAACAAAAACCTGAGTGACTAGCTATTTTTATCCGCATATATTTTTAACTCAGCGATCGCCTTCATTATTTCCCGGGCGATAATGAGGTAACTTTCTTTCTTGTTTCCGGAAAAATCCTTATCAAATCTCAGAGGCTTGCCGAAATGAACTGAAATAGTGCTATGCCTCGGAAACCTTGAGTGCCTGGGCCACGCTTCCATAGAACCCTTAAGATAACAAGGCAATATGGCGGCTTTTGATATGCTGTGCAGGAATCCCACCCCGGATTTAGAGGCCTGCAGATTCCCGTCACCGGAGCGCGTCCCCTCAGGGAAAACAAGCACTGCCTGACCTTCAGACAATTTGCCCAAGGCCAGCCTGAAAGCCGCGAGGTCTCCTTTTCCGCGCTTCAGGGGGAAAGCATTCACGCGATTTAATATATAACCGAAAGGCCTGAATCGAAATAAAGTGTCTCTGGCCAGATAAATCAATTTCCTTGGCGCGGCCGTTCCCGCTATCATAGGATCCAGAAAACTTACATGATTAGACGCAACTATCAAGGGACCTTTTTCAGGAAAGTTTTTCCTCCCAAAAACCTTTAGTCTGAAAAATATTTTAAAGAGCAGAAATAATATGAATCTCGCGAAGGTGTAAAGCATCGTATCAGACCGAGTCCCTGACAGTCTTTGCCTTTTCAAACAACTTCATTAACCCTCTGCCGCTATTTTTTTTCAACGCGGACTTAATCTTTGACAGCTCTCTTTCCAGTTCGCTTATGTCTCTAATTATATTCTTCCTGTTGGTCAGAAAAATATCTTTCCACAACTCAGGACTACCTGAGGATATTCTTGTGGCGTCCTTGAAGCCTCCCGCGGCGAACCTTAACTCCGCTTTAGAACAGGCGTTAGAAAGTGCTACGCTGGACGCGTGCGGAAGGTGACTCAGTTTTGAGATAACAATGTCATGTTTATCAGGGCTTACCACTTCGACCTTCATACCGATTTTGCGCCAGAATTTTTTTACCTTCTCCAGCGCATTTTTTTCTGTCCCAGTAGACCTGGTCACCAGACAATACGAGTTATCAAAGAGATTTCCATCAGAATAGATAACCCCTGACTTTTCAGAGCCGGCCAAAGGATGACTGCCGACAAAGCGGACTTTGTCAGACAGAACAGACTCTATATGTTTTACTATTTCTTTTTTTGTGCTACCCGCATCCGTAACTATCGCTCCCTTTTCCAATGATCCCGAAATATCACGGGCTATGTCTATAATCTTTAAGACAGGCGTGCATAAGATCACGAGATCCGCTCCTTGAACGGCCTTTGCCGCGTCAAGCGTAACCCTGTCTGCAACGCCCATGGACA
>JAHIYJ010000005.1 GCA_018814825.1 Candidatus Omnitrophota bacterium | reverse complement strand
TGTGTTCAGAAAGGTACCCCGCCACAGGTTCGTAGACCCAACGGATGCAATGAAGGCATACGGGGATTTCCCCCTGGCGATAGGCGATAACCAGACTATATCTCAGCCGTATATGGTCGCGCTTATGGCTCAGCTTGTTGAGGCGGGAAAGACTGACAGAGTTCTGGAGATAGGCACGGGCTCAGGATACCAGACAGCCATACTGGCAGAACTCGCGAAAGAGGTTTTTTCAATTGAATGCGTGGAGGCCCTGGGCAAAAGGGCAAAAGGGATCCTGGAAGAGCTCGGCTATGACAATATCCGCGTAAAGGTAGGAGACGGGACTCTTGGATGGCCGGAGTACGCGCCTTTTGACAAAATTGTCGTTACGGCCAGCTCTCCTGATGTGCCGGGCCCGTTGATCGAGCAGCTGGCCATAGGCGGGAAGCTGGTGATACCCGTAGGGTCAAGGATCAGTCAGCGTCTTACATTGGTCGAAAGACCTGAAAAAGACCGCGTTATAAGAAAAGACAAGACAGGCTGTGTATTCGTGCCGCTTATAGGGAAATATGGGTGGAGCGAGGCGCATTAAAAATTCAAACCCGCATTGCAATTTAATTGCAATGCGGGTTTGAATAAGTTGAATAAGAGATTAACATGCAAGAATATATATATGACTTTTTATCCTCATTCAACCTGCCGCCAAGGTTAATGATTGTATTGTTGAGCACTTTGCCTGTTACAGAATTAAGGGCCTCTATACCATTAGGCATACTGGTGTTAAAGCAGGGGGTGAGGGACACGTTTTTTCTTTCTATTATAGGCAATATCCTGCCAATAGCCCCTGTATATTTTTTATTAGAGCCTGTTTCCAGGCGGCTTTCCGGGACTGAATTCATGCGTAAGTTTTTTGAATGGCTTTTCAATAAGGCCAAAAAGAAATCAGGACTTATAGAGAAATACGAAGCCCTGGGGCTTATGCTTTTTGTGGGCATACCGTTTCCGGGCACAGGCGTGTGGACAGGATGCCTGATAGCGGCACTTCTTAGGATGAGATTCGCTCCGACATTTATCGCAGCCTCAGCAGGGGTTATGATGGCGGCAGTGATAG
This sequence comes from Candidatus Omnitrophota bacterium, assembly GCA_018814825.1. GTDB lineage: Bacteria > Omnitrophota > Gorgyraeia > Gorgyraeales > Gorgyraeaceae > JAHIEN01. Next base: position 10,108 of record JAHIYJ010000005.1, on the reverse strand, counting down.
TTACTGTTTTAACTGTAATAGGTAAAATAGCGTTCTAGTCTGACGTTTACCAAACTACCAAACCCGCATTGCAATTTAATTGCAATGCGGGTTTGGAGAGCAGGAGAGGTTTATAAATATGATTCATATTTATACAGGAAATGGCAAAGGCAAGACTACTTCAGCCTTTGGGCTGGCGATGCGCGCGTGCGGCCAGGGTCTTAATGTCATTGTATTTCAATTCTTGAAACCCATGGGGTTTTTGTGCGGGGAACAGGCCACTGCAAAGAATATTAAAGGCCTGAAACTGGTCAGGTTTGATCAGAGGCACCCCATGTTTGAAACCTCACCTGCATCAATATCAAAATTAACAAAGGTTATTAAGAAGGATTTCGAGAAAGCAAAAAAGACTATTTTAAGCAAAAAATACAATATGGTGATACTGGATGAAATCATAAATGCGGTAGATCAGGGATTTATCAACAAGAAAGTTTTTTTAAGATTATTAAAAACCTCTCCGGAACAAACAGAGCTTATTCTTACGGGGCGTGGCGATATATCTGATATAGAGCGATACGCGGATTACGTAACTGTAATGATAGACAAAAAACATCCTTTCAGAAAAATCAGAGGAGCGCGGAAAGGAGTAGAGTACTAAATTTTTTATATTGACATGGTTATAAAATTGTTGTATAAAATAGAAAAGTGAATATTGATTATATTGTTTGAGGGAAGCTGGTGTAAATCCGGCACAGCCCCGCTGCTGTAACAGGGTACGAAATCTGCAAATAGCCATTGTTTGCCATAGGCGGACGAGAAGGCGCAGAAAGTAGGATAATCCTCGAGTCAGAAGACCTTGCAATATAGTTTGTTTTTAAAAAGCTGCGCAGGGCAGCTATAAAGGATGAAGTAAATCAGGGTGCAATCCTTAAGTTCCTTAGATGGGACTTAAGGATTTTTTATTTTATGATGAATAAGAAAGTTTTAATAATAAGCTTAGTTTTAATTTTCACTTTCCTTGACAATGGTTATGGTGAGGATAAGAGATTAAAGGTTGTCTCGCTCGCTCCGTCTACCACTGAGATCTTGTTTGCTTTAGATCTGAATGAAGAAATCGTGGGCGTGAGTTCATTCTGTAACTACCCTTTAAAGGTTCAGGAAAAAGAAAAGATAGGCACGTTCAGCCAGCCAAATATAGAAAAGATATTATCTTTAAAGCCAGATATCATATTCTGCACAGGTCTTGAACAGGCCCCTGTAATCGAAAAATTAAAACAGTTAAATCTAAAGGTCTATGTCAGCGACCCGTCTGATATAGAGGAATTATTTGATTCGATCAGAGAGATGGCTGGTCTTACCAATCGCGACAAAGAAGCAAATGAGTTGATTAATAGAATGAAAATAGGCATAGAAGAGATAAAGGCAAGGACTGAAGTAATTCCCAAAGAGGACAGAGTGAAGGTTTTTATCGAGTTCTGGAACGATCCCTTGATGAGCGCAGGCAAGGGTTCTTTTATAGATGAGTTGATTACGTTAGCAGGAGGCATCAATATCAGCCACGATGTCAAGAGGCCTTATAGTTATTTCAGTCCTGAGCAGGTAATAAGACGTAACCCGGACTGTATTATCCTGGCCTATATGGTCAATGAAGACGCGGCAAAGGCAATAAAAAAGCGCCTGGGTTGGGAAGAAATAGCCGCGGTTAAAAACAACCGCATATATAACGATATTGACCCTGACATATTACTAAGGCCTGGACCGCGTTTAGTCAAGGCCTTAGTTGAACTGCAAAAGAGGTTATATCCATGACCAGATCCATAAGAAGAAAGATCTTGTTTTTATTTGTGATATTAATAGGTACTGTATTATTAGCGATCACAAGGGGCTCTGTAAATCTGACTCTCACGGAATTATTGCTCCATGAAAATAGACCTATATTATATTTAAGGTTAGCGCGTATATTGATGGCCAGCCTGGCAGGTTCAGGCCTCGCGGTTTCAGGCGTAGCGCTTCAGGCTGTTTTAAGGAATTCACTTGCTGAGCCGTATATCCTGGGCACTTCAAGCGGCGCAGGATTAGGCGCTATTCTTGCTATTATTATAGGTATATCAAGCGCATACCTGCCGGTCGTAGCATTCTTAGGAGCGATACTGACCACGATACTTGTTTATAGCATGGCCAGCCAGGGCAATAAAGTCGGAGTTCAATCCCTTATCTTATCAGGCGTTATCATATCCATAGCCCTTTCCGCTATAATTGTATTTTTGGTTTCCATGTCAAGTAATGAAGCCCTGCACGGCATGATGTGGTGGTTGTGGGGGAATTTACAGGTCTATGACATCAGACTTCTTTTTATAGTTGCTTTCATAGTCATACTCGGCATTATAGCAATATTTATCTTAGCGCAGGATTTGAACGCAATAAGCATAGGAGAAGAAGAGGCAATTCATTTAGGCATAAACACGGAGACAACAAAAAAGATTTTATTTTTTATTACAGCCATGATCACAGCGAGCCTTGTCTCTATCTGTGGGATAATCGGATTCGTGGGGCTTATTGTCCCTCACATGATGAGACTTTTGGTGGGCCCTAATCACAGGGTCCTTATTCCCGCCACGTGCTTGGCATCAGCGATATTCATGATAATGTGCGATATGTTTTCCCGTACCATTCTGTCGCCTTTGGAGATACCCATAGGGGTTATTACAGCCCTTATAGGCGCGCCCTTGTTTATTATTTTATTAAAAAAGAAACAGAGAATTAAATAATGCAGACATTGATTGATGTAAACAGCCTTTCTGGAGGTTACGATAAGAACCTGGTGATAAAAGATCTCTCTTTTGAGGTAAAAAAGGGGGAGTTTTTGGGTATTATCGGGCCAAACGGCTCGGGCAAATCGACTCTATTGAAGCTGATGAGCCGGGCGCTTGTTCCGAGATCAGGAACTATCGCGCTCGAAGGAAAAGATATAAAGAGTATGGACTTGAAAGAGTTTTGCAGGAAAACAGCTTTTGTGCCGCAGGATACTGTTATTAATTTCTCGTTCAGCGTTGAGGAGATTGTGCTCATGGGTAGGATACCGCACTTGAGGAGGATGCAGTTTGAGACAAAAAAGGATTTTTCAATTGCACATAATGCCCTTTCCCTGACAGACACGTTATATATAAAAGATAAAGAGATAAGCGAGCTTAGCGCGGGCGAGCGCCAGAGGGTGGTAATAGCCAAGGCCTTGGCGCAGGAGCCGATGCTGTTATTTCTGGACGAGCCGACATCCCATCTGGATATAGGGCACCAGGCGCAGATACTGGATTTGTTAAAAAAGATGAACAGGGAAAAAGATCTTACTATAGTGATGGTGATGCACGATTTAAACCTGGCGAGCGAATATTGTAGCAGGATTATTCTGCTTGACCATGGCGCTATTTTTAAAAATGACAGCCCTGAAGAAGTCCTGACTTATCAGAATATAGAAACAGTATATAAAACAGTGGTAGTGGTAAAGAAGAACCCTGTTTCTTTTAAGCCTTATGTGATCCTGGTATCAGGAGAGAGAAGCGGATGTCCACAAGAATAATCTTAATCAGGCACGGCGAGACAGATTATAGTTCAGGGAAGAGGTATTGTGGTATTACAGACGCGGACCTTAATGATAAAGGCATTGCTCAGGCGCAAAGGCTTTGCCAGAGGCTGGACAGAGAGAAGATAGATAAGGTTTATTCCAGTGATTCTAAGCGTGCGTTTAACTTTGCCAGGATAATTTTTAAGGATCTGTCCATAGAGAGCCTGCCTGGATTAAGGGAGATAAATTTTGGAATTTTCGAAGGATTGGGCCATGAGGAGATATTGGAAAAACACCCTGATGTTTATGCAGAATGGCTGAAGAAACCTTTCGATAACGCTATTCCTGAGGGCGACAGCTTAGTTGATTTTAAGAAAAGAGTAGAAGGGTTATTTAGGGAGATCGTTTCGCTTAACAAAGGTAAGACAGCGGCGATGGTTACGCATGGCGGGCCGATAAGAATAATTATCGGAAGCATATTAGATTCAAAAAATATCTGGGATAAAATGCCTGGTCTGGCAAGCCTTAGTATAGTTGAATTTAAAAATGACACAGGAAAAGTCTTGTTGTTTAATGATAGGGGTCATTTAGATGGGTAAAATTACATTGATTTTAGGCGGGGCAAGGAGCGGCAAAAGCCAGCTCGCGATAAAAACAGCTAAAGAAAAAAGCAAAAAAGTAGCCTTTATCGCCACCTGCCAGGCTCTGGACAAAGAGATGGAGAAACGTATATCCCTTCACAAGAAGGCGAGGCCCGCGCATTGGAGGACCTTTGAAGAATCCAGAAATGTCTCTTTATTGTTGAAAAAAATAGGAGGTAAATTCGAGGTTATTATAATAGACTGCCTGACTCTTTTGGTATCAAATTTATTGTTAGACGGTTTTGAAGAGAGTAACATCAGGCATGAAATCAGGAAGATTTCCTTGACTCTGAAGAAAAGCAAAGCCGATGCTATCATTGTATCTAATGAGGTTGGTTTAGGTATAGTTCCTGGCAATCCGCTTGGCAGAGACTTCAGAGACATTGCCGGTAAGATGAACCAGGCTATAGCAAAAGAGTCTAGTGAGGTATTTTTTATGGTTTCAGGTTTACCAGTGAAAATCAAGGGGGAGGAAAAATGAAGAAAATAAATGAAGTTATTGCAGAGATTGGGGATCTTGACAGTGACCTTATGGGCAAGGCACAGGAGAGGCTTGATAATCTTACTAAGCCTCAGGGCAGTTTGGGCCGTTTAGAGGAATTAGCCAAACTCATCGTGGGTATTACCAGAAAAGAAAGCCCGACTCTTAAGAATAAGGTTATTTTTACCCTTGCGGGAGACCATGGAGTAACAGAAGAAGGTGTGAGCGCTTTTCCAAAAGAGGTTACGCCGCAGATGGTCTACAATTTTTTAAAGGGCGGGGCAGGGATAAACGTATTAGCAAATTATGTTGGCGCAAGGGTTATAGTTATGGACGCAGGAGTTGCAGTTGATCTTGAGCCGCATCCGGACCTAGTCATTAAAAAGATAAACTATGGCACCAAAAATATAACAAAAGGCCCTGCAATGACAAGGGAAGAGGCAATAAGGTCTATTGAAGCGGGTATTGAGGTGTTTGAAAACGAGTTTAAGAAAGGTATTGACATTGTCGGCACAGGAGACATGGGGATAGGAAATACTACTCCCTCGAGCGCCATAGCAGCGGTTTTTACTGGCAAGTCGATTGAAACTCTTACAGGAAAAGGCGCGGGCGTTGATGATAAAGGCCTGAAGAACAAGATAGAGATTATCAAAAGAGCTCTGGAGGTAAACAAACCAGATCCAAAAGACGCAATAGATGTCCTGTCAAAGATAGGCGGATTTGAAATAGGTGGCCTTGCTGGAATAATTCTTGCGGCTGCGTCACGAAGGATTCCTGTAGTAATCGATGGCTTTATCTCAGGCGCCGCAGCGCTTGTGGCGTATCATTTAGAACCAAAGGTCAAAGATTATATGCTTGCGGGTCATTGTTCAGTAGAAAGAGGACACAAAATTATCTTAGACCATATGGGGCTTAAACCTATTTTAGACTTAGACCTACGCTTAGGAGAAGGCACAGGCGCCGCATTATCTATGAGCATAATTGATGCAGGAGTCAAAATTATGACGCAAATGGCAACATTTAAAAGCGCGGGCGTGTCTGAAAAGGTCAAACAATGAGAAGTTTCTTAATAGCCCTGCAATTTTTAACTATTATACCTGTCAGGCTTAAACATGTTGACGAAAAGAAGATAGCAGATTCGACCGCCTATTTTCCTCTGGTCGGGTTATTATTGGGCCTGATACTTACGGGGGCTGACAGGTTTTTGTCCTTTTTGGGTTTTGAACAATTTTTTATCAGTGTTATTCTCGTAGTTTTATTGATCATCCTTACAGGTGGTATTCACCTGGACGGACTGGCAGATACCGCGGATGCTTTCTTGAGCATGAAGAATAAAGAAGAAACCTTGAGGATTATGCGGGATTCACGGATAGGCGTAATGGGTGTTTTAAGCCTGATCAGCGTCATCCTGTTAAAGATAGCCTTTCTTTCGTGTCTAGGCGCCCAGCTAAAAATAAGTACGTTGCTTTTAATGTGCATATTGAGCAGATGGGCAATGGTTTTTTCCATGTTTTTATTTCCTTATGCCCGGGTTGAAGGAAAGGCAAAAGATTTTATCCGGGGAACCGATTTAAAACTATTTATTTTCTCAAGTGTTATTACTTTATTTTGCGTAGTAAAGCTCTGCGGGATACAGGGATTAGCGCTTAGTTTGATAATAGCAGCGATTGTCTATGTAACCGGACGGCTCATAACCAATAAAATCGGTGGGATAACAGGTGATACCCTTGGCGCGACGAATGAACTTGTGGAAACAGGTGTATTGTTTGGTATATGTATATTAGAAAGGATAGGGGCATGGATAATTTAACAGCAATGGCATCATGGAGCGGCGGAAAAGACAGCTGTCTCGCGTATTATAAGGCGATTAAAAAAGGATATGACGTAAAGCGGCTCTTGAATTTCGTCTCAAGGGAATATGGCAGGTGTTGTTTTCATGGTATACAAAGAGACCTTATAAAATTACAGGCAGAACTGATAGGTATCCCCTTGGTCCAGAAAGAAGTGACAGCGGATATGAAGGAATATGAAAAGGAATTCAAAGAGGCTGTTTTAGAATTTAAAGATATAGAATCAATGGTCTTTGGAGACATTTACCTAGACGAGCATAAAGATTGGGTCGAGCGCGTCTGTAAAGATATAGGGATTATGCCTATTGAACCTCTTTGGAACGTTCCTGCCATTGACGTCGCTGAAGAATTTGTCGACTTGGGTTTTAAGTCGATTGTTGTAAGCTGCCAGGCGGATAAATTTGAGAAGGATTTTGTAGGCAGGATAATCGATAAAGAATTGATTAACGAGCTACAAGAGGAGAATATCTGTCCGTGCGGCGAAAACGGCGAGTTTCATACCTTTGTAGTAGACGGCCCGATATTTAAAAGGAGGATTAAAATATTGGAAAGCGAACCCGTCCTTAGAGAAGGTTTCTGGAAATACTGGTTTCTGGACATCAAGGGATACAGGTAAACCTGAGACCTGAAAACACTGTACGTATAAACGAGGGAAATCCTGGTGAGATCCCAGGTGCTGCCGCGCAACGGTAATTCCGCCATGGAGGCGGATAGCCCGGTCTATCGTTTATTATGGTAACTACCTTCGCGAGAAGGGAAAGGAGAAGATAATGTATAAGAATAATATTTTACTGACTTTGGTTTTATTTGGCATGTTCTTTTTACTTTGCACTGAGGCTGTGGCTGAAGAGCGTTATGAATCCCGATATAGCATTGATCTGGAGAAAGTTATAATAACCCCTTCCAAAATAGAACAGAAATATAGGTATTCCACGCAAAATACAAGCATTGTCAGCAAAGATGACATTGAATCTAGCGGGATAACAGAAATTACCGAGATATTGGACTTACTGCCTTCGGTAGATATTTTGGAATACGGCTCTATAGGCTCTAGCCGCTCTGTGCATACTCGCGGCGCTTCATCCAGCCAGGTCCTTACCCTTATTGATGGGAGACCTGTCAATACTCCTCGCGACGGCGTTACAGATTTCAATCAAATCCCCCTTTCAAATATTGAAAGAATCGAGGTTTTACGTGGGCCCGCGAGCAGCATGTACGGCGCAGGCGCAGTAGGAGGGGTTATTAATATAGTTACAAAAAAAGGAAAAGAGAAGATGCAAACCGAAGTATTAAACAAGGCCGGTTCTTTCAGCACAAAGTTATCTTCATTGACGCACGGATATAAAATACGAGATCTAGATTATTTTATATCCTACGATTATTTAACTTCTCATGGCCATAGAGACAATGCAGATTATTTAAGTAATAATGTAAATACAAAACTTGGCTATCAGCTGAACGACGATAATCATATCAGCCTTGCGAGCGGATACTTTAATTCAGAGGTCGGGACGCCGTATCTACTTTCCTATACAGATCTTGACGACCGTCAGGAGACATTTAAGAAATACATTGACGTGACTTATAACGGAAAGATGCGCGAGGGGCAGGACATAACCGTAAAGCTATTTCATAATTTCGACAGATTGGAGTTTATAGAGACATTTGAGCCTATGGATAAAAGCACTCACCAGACAAAAACTTATGGCGCAGATGCCCAAATTTCTCAGGTCTTCTTTGATATCTTTCGCACAGCAATCGGCTTAAGTTATCAAGAGCACAGGCTTAACAGTTCTACGAGCGATAAGCATAAGTATGATTTGAAAGGTTTTTATTTTGAATCAGAGACAGATCTTTTTGATAAAGGGGCTTTGAAGATTGGCGCGCGCTGGGATGACTATTCCAGTTTCGGTGACAGGATCAGCCCCAGCGCGAGTTTTAATTATTGGCTGTTTGAGAAAATAAAACTTCACGGCCTGGCTGCAAAATCTTTCCGCGCGCCCACCTTTAATGACCTCTACTGGCCGAGAGAAGAATATTTTTGGGAGGGCATTTCTGTCGGCGGTGTCGAAGGAAATTCTAGTCTTGGATCAGAAAAGGCAGTTTCTTATGAGGTTGGAGTAAGCGGATATTTTCTAAATAAGTTTAAAACAGATCTCACTTTATTTAAGACAAATTATGATGACCTAATTGAGTGGACAGTTGATAATTTTTGGTGGTGGAGGCCTGAAAATGCGAGCTCCGCAACGATAAAAGGGGCAGAATTAGAGACAGAATTTGTGCTGAGAGAACACCTCAAGGCCAATCTTAACTATACGTATCTGGAGGCTGAAAATAGAAACACCGAGAAATGGTTGATATATCGGCCGAGGCATCTTTATAAATTAAGATTAATATATTCGCCTAATTCCAAATGTGAATTCGGGTTAAGCGCTATATATAAAACAAAAAGGTTTACCAATGCGGATAATACGAGCCTTCTCAGTCATTGCTCTGTGGTTAATTCAAATTTTTCTTATGCAATCAATGATTCTATGAAGCTTTTGTTCGAAGGCAAAAATATCTTTGATAGACAATATCAGGAAGAGAGAGATTATTCCATGCCAGGGAGGGCCTTTTACAGCGGAATCAGATGTAGTTTTTGATAACAGCTATAAGCCTGTCCAGAGTTTCACACTTGGACAAAACAGGCGTGGTTGACAAACTTAATGGGAGTTGCTATCATAAATACAAATGCCGGACAATAAAACCTTCCAATTTGCCCTGATTGCCTCAATATTGTTTCATTCAATATTTTTTTTAGCCGCGCCGCACATGCCTTTTACCCCCAGTAAACGCGCCCTTAAAAAGATAGAGATAACATATTACGAGATTAAGAAGCCCGCCGCGAAAAAAGAGTTAGCGAACAAAAAATCAGAGCCTCTTATGAAGAGGCTCCCGGATATAAAAAAAGAAGAGATTCTTAATCCTCCAAAGCCAATAGCCAAAAAACCTGATGAAGTAAAACAGCCTGTAAAGCCTGTCGCGGAACTCGTAGAGGCGAAAGAAAAAACCTTTGAGAAAGTCGTCGAGGAGGAAAAAGACGACGCGAAAAAGGCCACTTATATAAGCTACTATAGGGCGGTAAGGGAAAAGATACGGCAGTACGCGGACCGCAATTACCCTGCCACTAGAAGGCTGGGGAGAGGGGAGATCTTTCTCTCTTTTGTAGTGGCTTCCAGCGGCGAGCTTCTGAGAGTTAAAGTTATTGAAGAGAGGTCTGTGGTTGACAGGACATTAAGAGATATAGCTATAAACAGCATCAGAGAGGCAAGTCCCTTCCCGCCGTTCCCCAAAGGGATGCGCCAATACCAGATTACCTTTAATATAATCATCTCATTCGAATTGAACAAATAAAATATTCAAACCCGCATTGCAATTAAATTGCAATGCGGGTTTGACAGAGACCAAAAAGGGATTGCTGAAAAAGTCTATTTGTTCTCTATATCTGGTAGCCGCAACCTTTACCCCGTACCAAATCTTTGAAGTTGTAAAATTTGGTACGGGGTTTAGGTTGCGCAGTATCCCGCAGGCTAAAGCCTGCGACTACCACTTTTTC
>JAHIYJ010000045.1 GCA_018814825.1 Candidatus Omnitrophota bacterium | reverse complement strand
TATAAGGACGGGGTGGTAGGACTCGTGGTCGCGACAAACAGCGCCATGTACCAGGTCCTGAGTTACGCTAAATACTGGGAACTCCAGATAAAACAAAAAACAACCCCTTAACTTGACAAAACTTACAATGTAAGAATCGTCAAGTTAAGGAGTGCAGGGCGCACTTTAGTGCGCCAAGGAGAAGGACGTCAATGAAAATTCTGATAACAGGTGGGGCAGGCTTGGTTGGTTCGCACGCGGCGGAATATTACGCCAATAAAGGTGATGACGTTATCGTGCTAGATAATCTGATGAGATCTAATCTCTTCGGTTACAATAAAGAAAGCGTGGAATTTAACTGGAATTACCTCTCCCAGCTTGACAAGGTAAAGAGGATCAAAGGTGACATAAGAAATGAAGAGGATGTAATGAAGGCGCTGGGTGGCGGCGTGGACGCTGTAATTCATACAGCGGGCCAGCCGGGAGTGCCTTTGTCCGTCAAGATACCGCGAGAGGATTTCAATATCAATGCCTATGGGACATTGAATGTCCTCGAATGTACACGTCAGGTGTGTCCCAAGGCCGCGTTTATATATTGCTCTACCAATAAAATTTATGGAGAAAATGTCGATACTATTACTCTGGAAGAAAAAGAAACGAGGTATGCTTATAAGAGTAAAAAGGGCGTATCAGAGGAATTGTCTATGGACCTTACCGGCCATACGCCATACGGCGCGTCAAAATACACAGGAGATATCTACGCGCAGGAATATGGCCACATATATGGCATGAAGACAGCTGTGTTTCGTATGTCCTGTTGCTACGGTACGCGCCAATTTGGTTTTGAAGATCAGGGCTGGGTGGCGTGGTTTGTAATCGCCAATCTGACAGGCCAGCCGATTGTGATCTATGGCAACGGTAAGCAGGTAAGGGACTTATTGTATGCCGATGATCTGGTAGAGGCGTATGATAAATTTATAAGTAGCGACATAAAGCATGATGTGTTTAATATAGGAGGCGGCCCGAGAAACACTACATCTCTCATTGAATTCATATCTATGATAGAGGGAAAAACCGGCATAAAGTTCAGGAATGTCGAATATAAAGACTGGCGGCCGAGCGACCAGAAGGTTTATATATCAGACATAGGTAAAGTGTCCAAGGCCCTTGACTGGAAGCCAAAGATAACTCCTGAGAAAGGCCTTGAGAAGCTGATTGAATGGGTGGGGGCAAATACAAAGTTTTTTATATAACTACAAACCCGCATTGCAATTAAATTGCAATGCGGGTTTGAGATTTGAGATAAGGTTAAGGGAAACGCATGAAGGCTATATTTTTGGATAGAGACGGGGTTATAAACAGGGATCCGGGGTTCGGGGATTACATAAAATCCTGGGCGGAATTTGAGTTTCTGCCGGGCTCCATTGAATCAATAAAAAAATTAAATAAGCATGGCTATGAGATATTTGTGATTTCCAATCAGGCCGGCGTGGCCAAGGGGTTGTATTCAAAAGAGGCGCTTGAGGAGATCACAAAAAACATGCTTAAAGAGATAGAACTAGAGGGCGGCAAGATCAGGTCTATTACTTATTGCACGCACCGGACAGACGCGGGATGCGATTGCAGGAAGCCGAAAACAGGCATGATAAGAAAGGCGACAAAAGGCCTGGACATAGATTTTAAAAATACCTTTTTTATAGGTGATTCAAGGCTGGATGTAGGCGCGGGCAAGAATATAGGCTGTAAGACAATACTGCTTCTTACCGGAAAAGAGGAACCGCGGACGGTAAATAAGTGGCCGCATAAACCGGATTTCATAAAGAAGGACCTGAGGGAGGCTGTTGAATGGGTATTAAAGGGCGAGCGAGGATAATAGGGGAGTTATTCAGGTTTTTATGGGAGAGGAAACTCTGGTGGATGATACCGATAGTAGTGGTGCTTTTGTTGTTCGGGCTCTTGATATTCTTTACGCAGTCGTCAGCGGTAGCGCCTTTTATCTACACGCTATTCTAATATGAAGATCTTGATCGCCCACGCTTACGCGGGTATAGGCCATAAAAAGGCGGCGGAGGCTGTGCATAACGCTCTATCAGGTTCCTCCGGCGTTCATGTGACGACCGTGGATACCCTGGATTACACGAACGCTTTTTTTAAATTTTCATATCCGCGGGTCTACCTCTTCTTGATAAACAGGGTTCCGCTGGTGTGGGCGTGCCTGTATTATTTGCTTGATTTAAGATCAGCGGATTTCTTTTGCGGGCCCCTCAGGAGGTTTTTCCATAACCTTCAGGCGAGAAGATTCGCGGAGTTCGTGCTAAAGGAGAATCCTGATGTGGTGTTATGTACGCATTTCATGCCGGCCGAGATAATCTCAGGCCTGAAGAAGAAAGATATTTTTAAGGGTAAGCTCATTACGCTCATCACTGATTTTTTGCCGCACTCATTCTGGATGGCCGGAGGATCGGATTATTTTATAGCGGCGATAGACAGGACGAAGAAAGACCTGGTGAGACGCGGAGTGGAAGAGAAAAAGATAATGGTTTTTGGCATACCGTGCGATCCAGTGTTCAGCGTTACAAAAGGCCGGGATGCCCTCGTCAGGAAACTCGGGATCTGCGAGGGTTTTTTTAATCTGCTTATAATGGGAGGCGGTTTCGGCACAGGCCCTGTCAGAAAGATAGTCTCGGCGCTCAGCGAGGAGCCGGAAAAAATAAGAAAGGCTATACAGGCAATAGTGATATGCGGCAAAAATAAAAAACTGTATGAAGACTTGACCGCGGCGAAAACAAAGTTGTATATGGAGTTGAGCGTGTTCGGTTATATGGATAATGTGGATGAGTTTATGGAGGTGAGCGATTGTATTGTCACTAAATCAGGGGGCCTGACAATCTCCGAGGCCCTATCTAAAAGGCTCCCCATGATAATTATTCAGCCCATACCAGGCCAGGAGACAAGGAACTGTAAGGTTCTTACGGGATACGGGACGGCGATACGCGCTAATAGCGTCAAAGAGGTCCTGTTCGGCATAAGAGAATTTATAAATTACCCTGACAAGATAATAGGCATGAAGACAAGGATAGGCCTTTTATCTTATTCGGGGGCTGCGAAAGATATTGCTAATTTTATTGT
>JAHIYJ010000044.1 GCA_018814825.1 Candidatus Omnitrophota bacterium | reverse complement strand
TTTTCCCGCAGGGGATTTAAGGGGAAAGTTGTCGTTAACCCTGTTTCGGATATTATACTGCGAGAATACAAGATGCCGCCTTTATTGGTCCCGCATTATGATGTTCAGTCCGCGATAACGCAGAAAATAGGGGCCCTTGCCAGCAGGCCTGCGATACAGGCAAGAGATATCTTTGATTTGTATATCTTGAGTTCTCAGTGCGCCCCCGGGGCCATAGAAGAAACAGAGATAAGTGAGGCTAAATTAACCAGGGCGCGTGAAAGCGCGCTAGAGATAAGTTTTGGGCAGTTTCGGGATACAGTGATCTCTTATTTATCGCCTGAGGACCGTGCCCAATATAACTCATCGCCTTCATGGGATGAGATAAAATTAAAAGTGTCTGATTTTATCAGCCGGATACGGAGATAATATGCCCGGGCAATCTATCATATCTTACATTAAACAACTGCGTAGGCCTGTTTTTACGACGCATGAATTGACAGTCCTTTCTGGAAAATCCCAATCCAACGTAACTCAGGCGCTTAATTTCCTTAAAAGACAGGGCCTGATTATCAAGATATACCGGGGCATCTGGGCAGAAGCTGGCAATGAACGTTTAAGCCCGTACAGCGTAATCCCCCATCTTTTTCCTAGGCGCCGCGCCTATGTCTCTTTTATAAGCGCCCTGCATTTATGCGGCATAATAGAACAAATCCCGCAGGAAATTACCCTCGCCTCAACAGGCCATACAAAGATAATGCGGACCAAAGCAGGGATTTTTTCAGTCCATAGGATCTCGCCATTATTTTTTGACGGGTTTGATTGGTATAAGGGGAGAGGTTCGTTTTTAATAGCGGAACCCGAAAAAGCCCTGGTTGACAGCCTGTATCTTTCAGCATGCAAGGGAAGATTATTCAGTTATTTCCCCGAATTACATTTTCCTAAATCGTTTAGCCTCAAAAAAGCAAAGGCATGGGCAGAGAAGATACCCAATCCCAAAATCAGCTCACACGTTAGAAGAAAACTAGCGGTTTTATAAATATATTGACCTTCCTTGAAAATTTCCTTATAATAGCATAAATATATGATAAAGACAGCCCTTATAACAGGCGGCGCGGGTTTTTTAGGCTCATATCTCTGTGATCGTTTCTTAGGGGCAGGTTACAAGGTTATTTGCATGGATAACCTTATAACAGGCTCGCTATCTAATATATCCCGCCTTGAATCAAACCCCAATTTCACATTCATAAAACACGATGTCTCTAAGTATATAGACATAAAAGAATCCATAGGTTATGTCCTGCATTTCGCCTCCCCCGCAAGCCCAATAGATTATCTTAAATACCCCATACAGACACTTAAGGTAGGCTCTTTAGGCACACATAATGCCCTTGGCGTGGCAAAAGAGAAGAAGGCAAAGTTTCTCCTGGCTTCGACCTCTGAGATTTATGGTGATCCACAGATCCACCCCCAGCCAGAGACATATTACGGCCATGTAAATTGTATAGGCCCTCGCGGCGTATATGACGAGGCAAAACGCTTTTCAGAAGCCATTACCATGGCCTATCATAAGACCCACGGCCTTGATACCCATATTGTAAGGATTTTCAATACCTACGGGCCCCGGATGAGAAAGCAAGACGGCCGGGCAATACCAAACTTCATAAGCCAGGCGCTAAAAAATGAACCCATGACAGTTTATGGCAAAGGCACTCAGACCCGCAGTTTCTGCTATGTATCTGACCTTATAGAAGGCATTTACTTATTAAGCCAGTCAGATATCCACGACCCTGTAAATATAGGCAATCCCGTGGAACTAAAAATAATAGACATGGCCAAGAAGATCATTAAGATGACAGGCTCCAAAAGCAAAATCGTCTACAACCCATTACCCCAGGACGACCCAAAGGTCCGTCAGCCTGACATAACAAAAGCAAAGAAGCTTCTAAACTGGACACCAAAAGTAGGCCTGGAACAAGGATTAAAAGAGACTATAAAGTGGTTCGCCGAATCGGCATAATAATAGTATGTGTTATTTTTTTAGCTCCGTCAGTCCTGTTGGCCCATCCCTCAGTCGACGTGCC
>JAHIYJ010000043.1 GCA_018814825.1 Candidatus Omnitrophota bacterium | reverse complement strand
TACTGAGGAGTTACGGATACAACCTGAAAGATTTTATCGGTAAAGACGGCATAGAAAGGGTCGTGGATTCTTACCTGCGCGGCCGTAACGGAGGCATGCAGATACAGGTAGACAATAGAGGCAGACAGGTAAAGGTCCTGAATTCAAGAAAACCAAGGCCCGGCAAGGACATAGCTTTGAATATTGATGCAGGGCTTCAGGAAATGTTGTGGAAGATGATGAAAGGCAGACCAGGGGCCGCTTGTTTTATGGACCCTTACAGCGGGGAGGTGCTCGCGCTTGTGAGCAGTCCTTCTTTTGACCCGAATAATTCTCTGGGCACGGCATTGACTGACGAAGGTGCACCTCTCTTAAACAGAGTTATTATGGGGCAATATCCGCCAGGCTCTCTTTTTAAAATACTGATCGCGCTTTCAGGGCTGGAATCAAGGAAGATACTGCCTGAGACGACTTTTACCTGCGGCGGAAAATTAAAAATAGGCGCCGCTGAGTTTAACTGCTGGAATCGCGACGGGCATGGCCCCATGGATCTGCGTCATGCCATAACAGAGTCGTGCAACGTGTATTTTTACAATGTGGGGCTCTTACTCGGAGTGGACATCATCCACCAGTACGCGGCGAAGCTGGGTTTTGGGAAAAGGACAGGGATAGACCTCTATGGGGAAAATCAGGGCTTTCTTCCGTCACGGGCATGGAAAGAGAAAGAGGCAGGAAGCGCGTGGTATGCCGGCGATACGGCGAATCTATCCATAGGGCAGGGTTTTTTGTCAGTCACGCCTTTACAGGTCCTGCGGATGATAGCCTGTGTTGCCAATGGCGGAGAACTTGTTGAGCCGCGCGTCTTGAGGAGCATAGAAGGCGTAAACCTGGACGCGGGTGAATCAATAAAGCTTAAATTAGAAAAGGAAAATATCGACGCGGTTAAAAGGGGCATGAAAGGCGTGGTGCAAGAGGGCACTGGTTTTCGCGCGTGGAGCAATATTGTGTCTATATCTGGTAAGACCGGAACGAGCCAGGCCGGAGGGGGGCTAATGACTCACGCGTGGTTCGGCGGATTCGCTTCGTCGGAAAAACCGGAGATTTGTTTCGTAGTTTTTCTGGAGCATGGCGGCTCGGGCGGGGATATAGCGGCTATAATCGCTAAAAAAGCGGTGGAGTTTTGGTTTAAAAGATGAAAAAATTGATATTGAAAAAATATAAGGATTTTGATTGGATACTGGCGGCTAGCGCCCTGTCTATTTTTATGCTGGGGCTGTTATTTCTTTTCAGCTCGACATATCCGTATAATGTGGATTATGTCTTGAGGCAGGTTATGTGGTTCCTGGTGGGTTCCCTGGGGTTTATGTTAATGGTGAGTGTTAATTACAGGAAAATAGCCGGCATAGGCAGTATATTTTATTTTTTGATAATATTTTTGCTCGCGGCCGTGCTTATTTTCGGAAGTCGTAGATTAGGAGCGCAGAGGTGGCTCACCATAGGTTCTTTAAATATACAACCGTCAGAATTCGCTAAATTATTCATTACAATTGCCCTGGTCCAGTACATGGCGAACCACAAAAATTACAGGTCATTCGGGAATATCATCGTTTCTTTTCTAATAGTAGCTATCCCTTTTGTCCTCATAATGAAAGAACCTGACCTGGGAACCGCGCTTATGTTTATCCCTGTCTTGTTTGCGTTATTGTACATATGGGGAACGCCTTTACGTTATCTATTGCTGATGGTCTCAAGCGGCGTGTTGCTGTCGCCGTTCGCCTGGTTTTTGTTAAAAGATTATCAGAAAGACAGGTTGCTGGTATTTATGAATCCGGGTGTGGATCCTCTTGGTGCCGGATATACTATCATTCAGTCAAGGATAGCCGTAGGGTCAGGGGGATTGTTTGGCAGAGGGTGGCTTTCAGGGACGCAGAACCAGTTAAATTTCCTGGCCGAAAGGCATACTGATTTTATATTCTCGGTCGCGGGCGAGGAATGGGGATTTTTTGGCTGCCTGCTTCTGATAGGGCTTTATTATCTCCTGATCCGCAGGATAATTATGATTATCGAAAAAACAGATGATCCGTGCGGCAGGTTGCTGGGAACAGGGCTTGGCGTCATGATAGGGATTCAAGTAATAGTGAACATCAGCATGACCATGGGGTTTATGCCTGTAGTGGGTCTGCCGCTTCCACTTGTCAGCTACGGAGGCTCGTCACTTTTAGTAACAATGATAGCGCTGGGACTATTGGAGAGCATAGCAATACACCGGTAACTTGACGAAACTTACATTGTAAGAATCGTCAAGTTAAG
>JAHIYJ010000042.1 GCA_018814825.1 Candidatus Omnitrophota bacterium | reverse complement strand
TAATGATAGTAGTCGCAATCATATCTCTCTTAGCCGCAATAGCTATACCGAATTTACTACGAGCAAGGCACAACGCGAACGAAGCAGCCTCGATAGCAGCCACAAGGACCATCTCTACAGCTTGCGAGAGTTTCCGCTCGGCTCAGACACCTACGACTTATCCGGCGAACCTTGCGGCGCTTGGCTCAGCCACACCGCCATATATTGACGGCGCATTGGCTGGTGCTACAGCCGCAGGTACAGCGAAACAGGGTTACTTCTACACCTACGCCCTAACGAACGCGAACCAGTTCACGTGCACGGCTTCACCAGCTGTAAGTGGCACGACAGGAACGCGAGTTTTCTTCGTAGATGAGAGCGGAGTAATCAGGCTGACGAACGCTTCAGGAGCGCCGATAGAATAAGGATCCGAACAGCGAGAGAAGTTTCTCACGGGTGCCAGGCATTTAATTGCCTGGCACCTTTTATTTTAATGAGCAGACGACTTATGGAGCGTAGCGACATAAGTCGTAGGTTGAAAGCCGTCTGCGAATTAACCCCGCACCTTTTATGTATTTGAATAAACTTGGGCTTTTGTAGCGAGCAATTCAAAAGACGATGAATATATAAAAGGTGCGGGATAAGTTCGGACTTATGAGTTATGTCAATCTTTGATTGACATAACTCATGTCCTTACTTATTTTTCTTGACATTCCGCGCATACTAGGATAAATTTATTATAAATGAAATCAACAAGAGGATTTACCCCGTTCCAAATCTTAATAGAGTTAATGTGTTAACAATGGTTTATTATTATCGATCGGCCATAATTACATATGATTACTTCGGTTAAAGACCAGAGAGAGACGCATAAAAGATTTGGAACGGGGTTTACATTAGTCGAGATAATGATTGTTGTCGCAATAGTAATGACGCTTGCGACTCTTGCTATTTCAAGTGTCCTTCGCGCCAGGCATAACGCCAACGAGATGGCTGCGGTAGTCGCGTGCAGGACCATTGTCACTGCGTGCCAGAATTTTTACTCCAATACCTACCCGCATGCCTACCCCAGCGGTATTTCAGAACTCATAGCGCCTGTTTCTGATCCTCCGTACATAGACAGCGTTCTTGCCTCAGGCACAAAGCAAGGGTATAACTTTGTATATAATCGCGTGAACTCAGAGAGTTTTACCTTAAACGCCAGCCCTACGGTTCTTGGTAAAACAGGATCCAGGTATTTTTACGCTGATGAAACAAGCGTGATAAAGGCGAGCTCTACAGGCCAGGCAGGTCCGGGTGACCCTGTAGTGGAATAGTCATTATTATTTATAGCAGCTATTTATTATTTATATTGGAGCAATAGGTATGAAAAAATCAGCCGGGATAGATATAGGCAATCACAGTATAAAGCTCATAGAGCTTGAGGATAAAAAAGGCCAGCTTGAAATAGTAAACGCCGCGATCAGGCGCGTAACGGATGGGGATGCGAAATCAGCGCTCAAAGATATTATCTCCGAATCAAAGCTGTCTTTGAAGCGCGTAAACGTGTCATTATCCGGGCCGTCCGTGATAGTTAGATATATAGAGATGCCTCAGATGAAGCTCGAGGAACTAAAGAGTGCTATCAAGTTTGAGGCTGAAAAGTACATACCTTTTGATGTAAAAGATTCTATCATCGACTGCGCGGTGCTAGATAAAGGGTCTTCCTCCAGTCAGAGAGTGCTGCTGGCAGCCGCCAGGAAAAATGACGTGAATGCCCTTATCGCGCTTTTCAAGGACGCGGGGCTGGAGATAAGTGCCATAGACATAGACAGCTTCGCGCTGTTGAACGCTTTTCATAGAGCTGATATCGAGAATAAGGACGAAAGCACCTATGCCCTGATAAATATAGGCGCGAGGTTTTTGAACATGAATATAATAACAAAGGGCAATGCCTACTTTACCAGGGATATACTATGGGGCGGCATAGACGTTACAAGCAGGATTAAAGACTCTTCAGGGTTAGGCCTTGATGAGGCAGAGGCTTTGAAGCGAAAACCATCGGATAAGAGAGAAGAAGTGATAGGCATAATTACCCCTGTCCTTGAGAGGTTTACCTCTCAGGTGAGGATGTCGCTTGATTATTTTGAGTCCCAATTCGGAAAAAACGTGGAGCGGATTTACATCAGCGGAGGCACTGCATATCTTTTCAATATAGTGGATTTTTTAAAGGACAACGTGGGAGTAGATACGCTCATGTGGAACCCGTTTGCCGGAGTCAAAGTCTCGGAAGCAATAACCGAGAAGGCCATAAAGGACACGCCAGCTGTTTTCGTAGTCGCACTAGGGCTGGCGCTTAGAAGATGATAGAGATCAATCTTTTACCAGAAGATCTGCGTAAGCAGAAAAAGATGGATTTGAAGCTGGATCTTGAGGTTATTGGCAAGGTCAAATTTCTTGCGGGAGGAGTGTTCGCGGGGATAGTCATATTTATCATAATTTTCCTGTTCGCGGGCTCTTCCATCAGAAAAAAACAGATCATCGGGTTAATGATGAAGGAACAGGCGATCTCCGCGGAAAAAACCAGGGCCGAGGAGGCAAATAAAGAGATTATATTTTTGATGGCCAAGATGACAGAGCTTGATGAGATCATGAAAAGGAAGTTCAACTGGTCGAGGAAATTAAACGAGCTATCAGATCTTGTACTGCCCGGCATCTGGCTCACGCGTATTTATACGGACGCCGAAGACAGGCTGATAATAGAGGGCAGTGTGGTATCAAAAAAAGAAGAGGCGATGGCGACCGTGGGGAAATTCATGAAAGACATAAGGGGAAATGAGTTATTCTTCAAGGATTTTAGCAACATAAAACTGGAGTCTGTCCAGCGCAAGGGGACAGGCGACAGGGACGTGGTGGATTACAGGGTAGTGTTATACTTCTGAGGTAATATGGATCCCAAGGAAAAACAAAAACTTATGGTATTATTCGGGATATTCGGTGTTGCCGCACTGGTGATGTTTTATAGCCTTCTTTTGAAGCCGCAGCTTGCTGGATTCTCCGTGAAGAACAGGGAATATCAGGCCATAAAGGCCAGGGTCCAGGCCGCGGAGGCGCTTATAAGGAATGAGGCGAAGATTAAACGCCAGCGCGAGGAATTTAAAAAACAGGCAGCCATGCTCGAAAAACGGTTATCCGCGCATGATGAGATTTCAGGGCTTCTTGAGGATTTTTCAAGGATAGCGGAATCTTCGGGCGTTAAGATACTCAGGATCAAGCCCCTCGAGGTCATGGATGACGAGACCCAGCTGAACGCCAGAAGCGGTGTTTACGCGGAATTGCCCATATTGATAGAGGCGAGGGCCGGCTATCACCAGTGCGGCTTATTTGTCAATAAGCTTGAGACAATGGAAAAACTTATAAAGATTGAGGATATAGACATAAGGAGCATACTGACAGACCCCAGGCATCACGATATAAAACTGAGGACAAAGGCATACGTAATAAAATGACGATTATGAAGGAAATGTTAACGGTATTTTTGGTTTTGCTGATAGCCGGGATGGCGCCTTCCGCGTTTGCCGAAGAGGAATTTACCTATGGCGCTAAAGGCAAAAGGGATCCTTTTGTCCCTCTTGTTTCAGAGGGAGGGGTGTATGTCTCTGACGCTTATGGGATAAGCGGCATAAAAGACATAAGGCTTGAGGGCATAGTATGGGACGAGGCCAAGGGGTCTATCGCGATAATAAACGGAGAGATTGTCAGGGAAGGGCAGAAAGTAGGAGCGGCGGAAGTCCTGAGAATAGAAAATAACGCGGTCGTGTTCGATATTGACGGCGAAGAAAAAAGGCTTGAATTAACCAGTGATTAAGAGGAGGCGGAGATGAGGATATTGAGATTTTCAGGAATTTTGGTGATCATGTTTTTTGTAGCTGTTTCTTTATGCGCTCAGGAGGCTGATACCGAGGCGATGGATAGTGACGCGACTGATTCGGTCAGCACATCCCCGGGCAATGTGACACTGGATTTCAAGGACGCGGATATCACGAATGTCCTGAGAATTCTTTCTTATAAAAGCGGCATCAATATAGTCGCGGGAAAGGATGTCACCGGGCCTGTAACAATAAGGCTCACTGATGTTCCCTGGGATAAAGCACTGGAGGTGATACTCAGGACCTACGGTTACACTTATGAGAGAGAGGAGAACATAATACGCGTCACTACAACTGAAAACCTGGCAAAAGAAGAACTTGTGACAGAGGTATTTTCCCTTAACTATGCGAGTTCGAAGGATGTGCCTGCGGCAATAGAGGAAATGCTGAGCGATAGAGGAAGTATTAAATATGATGAAAGGGCAAATCTTGTGATAGTGACAGATATAGCTACGAATATTTACAAAATAAGGCAGGTGATCGAGAAGCTGGATAAAAGGACCCAGCAGGTGAATATCGAGGCAAAGATAATAGAGACTACTCTTGACAAGGATGACAAGCTGGGCATTAACTGGACAACGCAGATAACCGCCTCGGGAGCGGCAAGGCCCATGATAGCGCCTTTTCATAGAGGACAATATGGGGGGCACTTTTACCCTAATGCAGACACTAGTGCTGAAGCAGGTACTAGTATTGGAGTATTTCCAACAGAGGGAGGTACTGCTTTTCCTCTGGCCCTGCCAAGTAACTTTACCCTGGGCACGCTTGATTTTACACAGCTGCGGGCAGTACTGCAGATATTAAAGTCAAAGACCAATACGAAGATAATCTCTAATCCCAGGATCACAACGCTTGATAATAAGGAGGCGAATATAGTCGTAGCTACCACGTTCAGCATCCCTACCTACGAGAGGAATGATTCGACAGGAAATATCGAAGTCACGGGATATGAAGAAAAAGAATTAGGCATTACTCTTTCAGTGACGCCACAGGTGAATCCCGAAGGGTATATCGTGGTCAAGCTGGAGCCTGAGGTATCAGCGTTTTTAGCGTGGGATACTTTTAGCACGTCAGGAGGCACTATACAGGCGCCGAGGTTTTCTACGCGCAGGGCCTCGACACAGGTAATGGTTAAAGACGGAGATACCATTGTTATAGGTGGTCTTATAAAAGAAAATACAATAGATACAGTTGTCAAGGTGCCTATACTGGGAGATATCCCTTTATTGGGCCTGATTTTCAAGAAAAAAGAAAAATCAGTAGATACTACAGATCTCTTGTTTTTTATAACAGTTAATCTTGTCAACCCTGATTCCACGCCTGCTGTCGCGTCTAAATGAACGCGGTTAAATTAGAGGTTAGATTTTGTAAAAAGGGGTTATTGAAGTATATTTCTCACCTGGATGTCCTCAGGCTTTTTCATAGAGCTGTAAAGCGGGCTGGCCTGCCTGTTGTTCTCAGCCAGGGGTTTACTCCTCATTACAGGATAAGCTTTGATAAGGCCCTGAAGCTTGGCGTGGAAAGCGATAATGAGAAGGCTGTTTTCACTCTTGAGAGGTGGCTTGAACCAAAAGAATTTACAGTAAGGATAAACGAGAAATTACCGGAAGGGATAAAGGTGTTGGAATGCAGAAAGAGATTTTGATAAACGTTGAATCCCAGGAAAAAAGGGTAGCCGTGGTGGAGGGCGGGGCGCTCGAGGAATACT
>JAHIYJ010000041.1 GCA_018814825.1 Candidatus Omnitrophota bacterium | reverse complement strand
GTCTTTTATCTCACTGATCCCGGCAAAAAACGCCGCGAGGCCTCCCAAGGCAAGTATAGGGGGCAAGCAGCCCTTTAATAAGGCTATAAAATTCCACTTCCACGCCAATATCCCCCATATCCCGATGATAATACAGATTAAACCACCAAGCACTGTTATATATTTACCCATTTCCCCTCCTTCCAACATACCGTTTTATCATTTTCTTATACCATTTAAAGTCTGTTTTGTCAATGGTCAATTTTTGTAACCGTTCAGCCATGTAAAGTATTATGACGCTATTCATACCGTAGGGCAGGTTTAAACCTGCCCTACGGTCTCAGGATAGCTGAATTGTTACCAATTTTTTGGTAAAGTTATTTCTTCAAGTACTTACTTAGCTCTTCCCATGTCTGTAGACCTACCTTGCCGTCTATCTTCAGGCCCTTTGTCCTCTGGAATTCTTTTATCGCCTGCTGTGTCCTGGGGCCGAGTTTGCCGTCTATCGAACCTGGATCAAAGCCTGCGTTTTTAAGGGCGGCCTGAATATCCCTTACTGTCCATTTTGATCCCGAGACAAGAGAGGTGCTTTTTTCAGGAAACGCTCTGCGTACTTCCACGGAAGAATAAATTTTCTCCAGCTCTTTCTGCTCCCTGGCCCTCCTTGTATCCTCTATCTGACGCAGGGTAATCTCATCTATATACCCGGTGGGCTTCACGCCTATAGACTCCTGGAAATCTTTTATAGCCTCCCGCGTTTTCTGACCCATCCTGCCGTCCTTTGTCCCGGTATAATATCCTAGGCTGGTAAGGGCTATCTGTATCTCCTCAACGCGCGGATTCGCCATCTCGGTATTACCCACAAGGTCTTTTTCCTCATTCTGATACTGGACCGATTTTGGTACAATATTGCACCCGCACAATAAAAACATTCCCGTAAAAACAATACATAGAGAGTAAAGCCTGTTTTTCATTTCTGTTATCCTCCTATCCCCAGCATATATAATCAAAATCACAATACCCGCATTTTTTAGAATCCTTTTTCTCTAGTTTTTCAAAACTCAGGTCCTGCATGTTTCTCCATGAGTTCTTTATTATCGACACCATCTCATCTACCATATCATCGCTTATCTCTATCTTGAATTCCGTCGGTTCTCCTTTTTTTATGCCATACTTGCGTATATCTTCTTTCGCAGGCTCTACGAACACCAGGGCACCGTGGCTCACCGAAAGCTCCCTCTGTTCACGGGTCTTATCGCGTTCATAAAGCAGCTTATAGCAAACTAGCTGGCGCAGGTATTCATCGCATGACTCGTCTTCAAGACTCCTGACTCCATGCATACCTGCGGCGTGATTCTTGGGCTGGCCGGTCTTATAATCCACCACGCGCACAAGCCCTTTTTCCTCATCTTCGAGTTCGAGTTTATCATATTTTCCAGTGAAGACAATGCCGTCTATATTTATGGGCATCCTGTTCTCGAGACCCAGAGGCTTGATGGGGTGCGCGGAAATCCTGTCATAATATTTACGCAATCCCTCGAACTGGTCCAGGCAACTGCGTTCCATAGATTTATCGAGCCCCTGAAACTTCAGGTTCTTGATAAACCTATCCTTGAAAAATTGAAAATCAGGAAACACACCGGTCCTCATGTACTCTCTGTACAAATGCTCAAGACCGCTGTGGACCGAGTTTCCAAAGATCAGGCTCTTTTTTTTAGGGCCGGGCAGCATCAGGACATTGTCATAGAGAAATTTCCTCCTGCATCTCAGGTAGTTATTGAGGCTCGTGGGGTTAAGGGAAATTACCTCGATCATGTCCCTCAGGACCTCTTCGGTGCCTATAAAAGGATCGGGCTGTTCTGTCTTTTTAAGAGACATTTCCAGGATATTTTCTTCATCCGGATGCTGCGTCCTGGTCTCTATGTCCAGGTGATGCAGGAATGAACTGCTAATATCCTTTTCGCTCGGACTGACCGTGAAGAGCACGTTAGTTCTGGCCCTGCTGACTGCAACGTAAAAAAGCCTTGTCTCGTCAAAATACTGAAGCTGTTTTATTCTTGCCTTGTCATCCACCTTCTCTATGGTCTTTAATAATTCAGGAGGCAGGGGTATAGTGGCTGGCCTTGGTTTTATGGGCCAGCTCTTGTCCTGCAGACAGAACGGTATGATAACACTGTGAAATTCCTGCCCTTTTGAACCGTGCGCAGTAAATATCCTGACGCCATCCTGAGTCATAGTCACAAGCGCTCCCTGGAGAGGCATGTTATGCTCCTTGCGTGTCCTTATCTCCTCGACCAGATCCGCCAGGCTCAGGCCAGGATTTGAAAGGTCAGCCTCCTTTACCATATTCACAAAAGACGCTAAGGCCCTGAGCTCCCTTATTTTCACGACGTCATCTTTGTCGTACTTCTCGAGTGTGAATTTAAAAATACCGGCGGACTTAATATAATCCATTAGAACAGTATGAGCAGGCTTGAATGGGGCGGCTGACAATAGCTTCCCTATCGCGTCTCTGGCCTTTTCAATCTCGGGGATCTGAGATCTCTCCTTTAAAAATTCGGATAGAAGTGATGTGGTTCTATCCTGCTTTTTCTTCCTATTTACGGATTCCATAAATTTCAATATATCCCCGTGTTTTATCCTATAATAATCGGCGACCAGCACTTTATATAGGATCCTATCCCTATCCTCAAAATTTTCAGGGTTGAGAGTAGCCAGTTCAAGGATGTCAAGCATCTGTCGCACGCGCGGCTCCGAACGTATATCTTCCCTGCCATCAGTAGCGTAGGGGATACCTGCCTGCAGGAATTTATCTATAACCTTGGGGATAAGGTTTCTTTTTCTTACAAGAAGCGCTATATTATTGTAGGGAAACTTCCTTTCTTCAAGCAAGAGTTCCTTTGACTCTTCGATCTGCTTTTTGAATCCTCTTATCTTTTCTACTATAAAGCAGAGCTCTTCTTCCTCAGTCGTGAATTCCCAGGACTCAATTGATTTTTTCTTGAAGTCCTTTACCGGTATCAGGGATTTTAGCTCTGTCCTTTCCTCCTCAGGCACCGCCTTTATCAGGTCCTGGGCAAGGTCGATTATCTCTTTTGAAGAGCGATAGTTCTTTCTAAGCGAAATTACATTGAGTTTTTTCTGGAATTTATTCTTTAGTTCCTTAAAATTACCTACGCTGGCGCCCTGAAACCTGTATATAGACTGGTCATCGTCTCCGACACAGCAGAGGTTGGGGTTATCCGGGCCGAGCAGAGAAAAAAGGAACCTGAGCTGACCGCCATTAGTATCCTGAAATTCGTCGACCATTATAAATTTGAACATCTCTTCATATTTTCTCTTCAGGAATTTTTCATTACTGAGGGCCTCTGTAGCCAGCATGATCATATCATCAAAGTCATAGCGGCCCCGACTGTCAAAGATTTCCTTGTTCTTCCCTTCCTTAAGGGCCTCGTATTGCTCATATACTGTCGCGAGGGCCTTTATCTTTGGTACATGTTTTTCTTCAACGTATATCCCGTCGGACTTGAGTGTTTTTACATATTTTGAAAATTCCTCGGGGTTTAATCCTTCTCTCTTGAGTTCACTTATCCTTGTCTGGAGTTCCTGGATATAATTATACGGGGCCCTGAAAGGCCGTATGTCTGAAATGCCCTGCGTGTGGTCCAGTATGCACTCAAGGGCTTTCACCTTTTCTATGTCAGTGATCTGGATCCTGTCCTGGATATAGTTTGCCGCCTCTTCGGAGTCGAGTATAATGGAATTTGCAAACGCATGGAATGTGCCCACCTGGACATCATAACCTCTTATGCCTATTATCTTTGCCAGGCGTTCTTTCATGGTCTTTGCTGCGGCGTTTGTATATGTGAGTATGAGGATATTTTCCGGAAGGACCTTCTTGCGGCGAATGATATTTGCTGCGCGGACAGATAAAAGCTGGGTCTTGCCGGTACCAGGCCCTGCAAGGACCAGAATCGGGCCTTCTATAGTATCCACAGCCTGTTTCTGCTCGTCATTGAGTTCTTTATAAAAACATTCAAAGCTTGCCATAATAATAGTTATATTCTAACCCATATATTATATATGTCAATAAGATGTCCAGGTTAAACCCTGGATAAGTTGACAGACGTAAATTTACAAAGTATAATTTTTTATATGCAGAAGAAACGTGACGCCTGGAAATCCAGGCTTGGTATCATAATGGCTGTCTCGGGGAGCGCTGTGGGGCTTGGGAATTTTCTGAGGTTCCCGGTGCAGGCGGCTCAGAATGGCGGTGGAGCTTTCATGATACCTTACTTTATCTCCCTCCTCTTATTAGGTGTCCCTCTTATGTGGATCGAGTGGACGGTCGGCAGGTTTGGCGGCGGGTTTGGGCATGGCACCGCCCCGGGCATTTTCCATAACATGTGGCGCAAAAACAGGTTCATAAAATACTTCGGCGTTATAGGAATTTTCGGACCGCTTGTCATCTTTATCTATTATAATTACATAGCCTCCTGGACACTTGCTTACGCTGTTTTTTCAGCCGTTGGAAAATACGGCCAGGTCACTGACCAGAACACCATGCTGTCTCTTTTGAAAGGGTTCCAGGGCATTGAGAAAAACCAGTTTTTTTCTAATATACAATCGGCGTATATATTCTTCCTGATCACCTTCGCGGTGAATATCATTATTATATATAAAGGTATATCAGGCGGAATTGAGAGATTATGCAAAATCGCGATACCCACTCTTTTCGTATTCGGGATAATAATAGCGGTCAGAGTACTGACACTGGGGGCGCCTGAGGCGGCAAGGCCTGACTGGAATATCATTAACGGCCTGGGCTTTTTATGGAATCCTGATTTCGCGGCTCTTAAAAGCGCTAAGGTGTGGCTCGCGGCCGCTGGGCAGATATTTTTCACGCTTAGCGTCGGCATGGGCGTGATATTGACATACGCGAGTTATCTTAAGAAAACGGACGATGTGGCGCTTTCAGGTCTTACGGCAGCCAGTACAAATGAATTTGCAGAGATTATAATAGGCTCTTCAATCGTGATACCGGCGGCCTATGTATTCTTTGGGCCGCATCAGATACAACAAATAGCCGCGGACGGAGCGTTCAATCTTGGCTTCGTGACCATGCCTTTAATATTCCAGAGGATCGCTCTGAGCGCGTTTTTCGGCTGCATGTGGTTCACCCTTCTGTTCCTAGCTGGAATAACTTCCTCTGTATCAATGGCTCAGCCAAGCATCGCGTTCCTTGAGGATGAATTTAACATATCAAAGAAAAAGGCTGTCATAATATTCAGCGTGATCTCTTTTATACTGTGCCAGCCGGCAATATTCTTTTTGAAACACGGCGTGGTAAACGAGCTGGATTTCTGGGGAGGGACATTCTGCCTGGTTCTTTTCGCAACAGTGGAGACTATACTCTTTGGCTGGATATTCGGCATAGGAAAGGCGTGGGAAGAGATACACCACGGCGCCGATATGAAGATCCCGCGGATCTACAAATTTATCATCAAATACATCACGCCTTTATTCTTATTTTGCATACTGGGGTTCTGGTTTTACCAGGAGGGGATACCTGTTATAATGATGAAAGGTGTAAGCCAGGCTGACAAACCCTATGTCCTTGGCATAAGGCTTATGCTCCTGGCTATGATATTGACACTGGCCATTATGGTAAGAGTAGCCTGGAGAAAAAGATTGGGGAATAAAAAATGAGTCTTCTCGGCTGGTTGATCCTATCTATATCGTGGATAACTATTATAGGCCTGGTTATTTTCTGCTTCCAAAAGATACTGTCCAAGAAAGGTTAATTCAAACCCGCATTACAATTAAATTGCGATGCGGGTTTGAAATTTTAGCCTTATTCGATAACAATTGCCTCTACCGGGCATTCGTCCTTGGACTGTTTGCAGCTATCTTGCTGTTCAGCAAGCACTTCTGAGACTTTGGTTACCGCTTTGTCATCCTGCATCTCAAAGACCTCAGGGCATGTATTCACACATAATCCACA
This sequence comes from Candidatus Omnitrophota bacterium, assembly GCA_018814825.1. GTDB lineage: Bacteria > Omnitrophota > Gorgyraeia > Gorgyraeales > Gorgyraeaceae > JAHIEN01. The sequence continues at coordinate 31,310 of JAHIYJ010000041.1, read as the reverse complement.
ACCAACACAGAGATCCGTATCTACTATAACCTTCATGATATACCCTCCTGTTGTTTTTTAATAATATATAGTTATACCTCTACTGTGTCAACTAAATTTTAGGATAAACTCCCTGAACATCCTGTCAGGTATGTCAAAGTTCCCGGACCTGTCTCTCGTTATAATACCTTTTTCCTCCAGGCGATATAGAAAATTCTTTATGTTAGCTATAGGAAATTTACCGGCGCGACGGTTCACTATCATCATGTTCCTGAAATCCGTTATCGCAAGAGGCTTCTTTTCCTCGGCAAGTATCTTCAGGAGATGCTTTTCTCTTTCGCTAGCCTTTGAGAGCAGACTCGTAAAATAGTCCTTGCCAAGTTCTTTGAGCGTATTTAAGAGCGCTGCGCCCCATACTGAGGAATCGACCCTGCCTCCTATCTGGCTGTCATAAAGATGACTTGATAAAAGCTGCACCTCATAAGGATGGCCGCCTGTGTATTCGGATACCTTCTCTTTTACTTCCTTTTCAAACACAACACCGGTATCCTCAAGGGTATTTTCCACCGTCGATTCAACCTCTCCCGGGGTCAGATTTTCCACAATCAGTCTTTTCCTGAAAAATCTTCCTACGGGATCATGCTTATCGATAAACATTGACCAGCTTGACGGCGTGGAAGATAGCGCGAACAAAAACCTGGTACCTTTAATAACCTCTTCTTTGCTCAATACAGCCCTCAGAATGTCTATAGTGTTAGATATCGGCAAAAGATTCTGCAGGTCGTCCAGGAGCACCACAGCTAGCCCGGCGTCAATCTTCCCCCACAGTTCCAGCAGGAATTTTGTGAACTGCGTCTGCGCCTGTGAAAGCGACTTCTGCCTGGAGAATAACTTCAATAATCCTTCTGAGTCTATGCCGGGCCCGGGGAATCCCATAAGCATCTCTTCCGCTATCAAGTAAACGGCGTCCAGCGGGCGATCCCTCTTTGTAAACTTTGAAAGCGCGCAAAAACAGGCAGGATAGCCTTTGGACTGAGCAACCCTCCTGAATTGTTTCAAAAGAGATGTCTTCCCTATGCCCCATTCGCCAAGAATCACCAGATGGTTAGGTCTTATTGAAGCCGCGGATTCAAGACTGGAACTAAATAGAGAGATGGCTTCTTCTCTTCCGCCAAACACCCTTGGTTCCCATCCGGATTGCGGAGTAAAAGGGTTGGGTTTTATCATTTATTTACTTTAAACTCCATCTATGATAGATTATGAATATGATTATAAAGCGGGATGTAGACTTTATCAAGTGTTATTTTGAGGACCAATCAGGGTTACTTGGGGGAAATGCCGACGAGGCTCTGCTGCCCGAAAACCAGGAAGAGGCCGCGGTAATACTAAAAGATTACGGCTCAAAGTCCAGGCCTGTTACAATATCCGGAGGAGGAACAGGCGTAACGGGTGCCAGGGTCCCGTTCTCCGGCACCATACTCGCCACTGATTCACTCAATAAGATAATAAACATTGATAAAAAAAATATGTTCGCTACGCTGGAACCGGGAGTGAGGTTATCTGATCTACAGAGGGAATTATCCGGGGACGGACTCATCTATCTTCCTGACCCGGCTGAGCCTAATGCTTTCCTTGGAGGCACTGTATCCACCAATGCCTCAGGCGCGAAAGGCTTCAAATACGGCCCCACGAGAAATTATATCAAAAGACTCAAGGTCGCGCTGTCCACGGGAGACGTGCTAAATATAGAACGTGGGAAAATATTCGCCAAAAAGAAATCGGGCATCTCGCTGCCTTTGAAAAATAAGGAAATGAGAATAAAATTCCCTTCTTATTCTATGCCTGCCATAAAAAGCGCGGCCGGTTATTACATAAAGGACACCATGGATCTCGTGGACCTCTTTATAGGCCAGGAAGGCACGCTGGGGCTGATACTCGAAGTCGATGTAGCGCTGGGCAAAAGACCTGAAAGTGTTATGAGTTTTTTTAGCTTCTTCTCTTCCGAGCGCGACGCGCTCTCGTTTGTCCGGGAGGCCCGTTTAAAAAACGCTCTTTCTATCGAATACATGGACTCAAACTCCCTCGACTTATTACGTTCCAGGCATTCTAATATACCCGCTGGCTCAGCGGCAATGGTCTACTTTGAGCAAGACTGTAAAAAAGACTATGAGGAGCACGTCGTAGATTCATGGATGGAGCTTTTAAAGAAACATGCCGCCCTTATGGACAAGACCTATTTCGCGGATTCTGAGAGAGAAAGAGAAAAACTGGCTGAATTGAGGCACGCCCTTCCGGAAATGATAAACGAGATCGTAAAACGAAACAAGCTGCCAAAAGTAGGGACAGACATAGCTGTGCCGGGTGAAGCTTTCCAGGAAATGTTCAGGTTTTATAAGGAAAAACTGGTTCCTTCCGGGATAGATTTTGTAATATTCGGGCATATCGGCGAGAACCACATGCACGTGAATATGCTTCCTAAATCAGAGGAAGAATTCAGGAAAAGTAAGGCTGTCTACATGGATTTCGTAAAAAAGGCTGTAAGCCTGGACGGGACCGTATCCGCGGAACACGGCATAGGAAAACTGAAACACGCTTTTCTCGAGGTGATGTACGGAAAAGACGCCATAAAAGAGATGGCGGAGCTCAAAAAATCCCTGGATCCGGCGTGTATACTGGGATTGGACAACATCTTCCCAAAAGAACTTTTAAAATAATTCAAACCCGCATTGCAATTAAATTGCAATGCGGGTTTGAGATAAGGTTTTACGCTATGAAAATTATTATTGCTGTTCCGGATTTTACACGCGAGGCACACCTTAAAAAAGTGCTCCCGCGTCTTCTAAGCCGGCTCAAAAAACAGGGGATGCCTGAAAAGGATATTGAGATAATAATAGGCACGGGCCTTCACAGACCTCCTGCACAAGGCGAGATTTTCCGGAACCTCGGGTCTATTTCCAAAAAAATCAAGGTATCCAGTCATAACTATGACAAAAATAGCGTCGCTTATTTTGGAAAAGCGAAAAATGACGTCCCGGTCTATCTCAATAAAAAATTAAAAAAGGCTGACGCCGTCATAACCGTGGGCGTGGTAGAGCCGCACCTCTACGCCGGGTATAGCGGCGGCTCAAAGGTGACGGCGATAGGCCTGGCCGGGGAAAAGACCATCAACGCCACTCATCACCCAAGGTTCCTGGACCACCCCGGGACAAGGATCTGCTCGATAAAAAATAATCCTTTCAGGGATTTTATTGAGGAAGCCGCAGGCAGGCTCCCCATTATCTATTCCATAAACATAATAAATAACAAAAATGGAAAACTGTCCAGGATATTCGAGGGAAGGCCCGGTCCGTGCTTTAGAAACGCCGTCAGGTATTCCAAAAAAATATTCGAGAGGAAAACAAAGGCCCGGCCCGACGTGATTATATGCGACATACCAAGGCCAAAAGCGGCGAATATATACCAGGCGTCGCGCGCCTTCAACTATCTCGTTAATACAAGAAAAAGCGTGATAAAAAAGGGTTCGTTAATTCTCGTAAAGACCGGGCTGGAAGAAGGTTTCGGCAAAGGGCTTGGGGAAAGACGTTTTATGCGAAAAATAATAACCATGAAAAGCCCGGAGAAGATGATCCGCGAGATAAAAAAAGGCGGGTGCCTGGCCGGGGAACACAGGGCGTACATGGTAGCTAAGGCTATGCTGAAATGCAGGCTCGGGTTTATTTCGGATAAGAGCCATCTCTATAAAAATAAAGGCCTCCCGTTTCTATTCTTTAAAGATCTAGCGGATGCTAAAAAGTTTTTTAAAAAGGATGCTGAATTTTACTACTTAAAGAACGCCTTTGAGACAATACTCATCAGAAGTCGTAGCTGAAACCCGCCGCGTATTCTTCGCCATCCGCAAACGCGCCTTCCAGGTTAAGCTTTAACTTATCACTCAGCCAGAAATCCAGGCCTATTATAACCCCATAATATTTTTCAGATTGTATGCGCTTGCGGTCGTGCTCGTTTTCCCATTTTATAAAATCCACGGACCCGTACCTTGCCCCGAGATAAGGCACGAGACTACCTATGTCTTTTGATACCAGCAAAGAACCCTGCCATTCATCGATTATGGTCTCGTGTTTTGTGCCCTCCTGGTTTCTGGCGTCAGGATGCACGCTTATATGCTGAAAACCCACCACGCTCTTCAATCCCCATATCTCGCTTTCAGGGCCTTTGAGCCTGAACCCATAACCGCCTGCGAAATCCGTGGCGTAGTGGAGTCTCGAATCGGATGCCCTGTCCCAGTCAACATTGCCCACGCCTATTTTGCCGTCGAACGACAACCACTGGAAAATCCCGTAAGAACATGTCACAAAATATTTATCCACGCTGGAAGCGCCCTGATCATTGTCCATATTCCTGTCTACGATAAAATTCCTCTCCAGGCCGCATGTCCAGCGCTGTTTTTCAGGCATGTGGGTGCCGTATGCGGGCGCGGCATAGGCCGGGCTGAAGGCTGAAGACTGAAGACTGAAGACTGAAAAAATAATTACTGACAAAAGATATTTTTTTAACATAACTTTCCCTTACAGTTTAATATGAGGCTGCCAATATCTCAAGGTCATCCCAAAGCTTCGACCCCTTCAGCGTGACCACAATAACCTTCTTCCACCAGCTATACCTTATATAACCCGCGAAACAATGTCCCGCGTTTTTAGTATATCCTGTTTTGCCGAAAATAGAGTAGGGGGTATCTTTCCACAGGCTCTTATTATGATTTTTCAGTTTTATCTTCCTGCCGCTATTAAATTCCTCTATCTCGGCTTTTTTCATCTTCATGATTTCCACAAAATATTTGTATTTCATGGCCTCGCGCACAATAAGGGCCAGATCGTATGCCGTAGAGTACTGGTTTTTCGCCGGAAGGCCGCTGGAATTTCTGAAATTCGTGTCTTCCGCGCCAATTGATTTAGCGACCTCCGTCATCATACTCGAAAAATCCTTTTCAGAGCCCGCCACTGCCTCAGCCAGCACGACACTGGCGTCGTTCCCGGAATTCAAAAGCACCGCCTTAAGGAGGTCTCTGACGGAATAGACCTCCCCCTCTTTTATATACACCTTTGACGGCTCCATGGAACTGGCGTATTTACTCACGGTCACTTTGTCATCAAGACTGCGATTCCTCAAAACCACAATGGCCGTCATTATCTTGGTGGTGCTGGCAGGGGCGAGTTTCTTGTGTTCATTCTTAGCGTATATGAGTTTCTTTGTCATGGGATTCATCAGGACAGCAGAATCCGCTGTCAGAGGAAGCGTATTCTGGGCAAAAGCCGCTACAGTAATAAATAAGATGGAGATTATGGCAAAACGTCTGAACATTTAAACCTGGTGCATTTTCCGCGTTTCTTCCGAAACGTCTGCGAGCGTGCCTTTCGCTCTCCTGAGTTCTGAGGTAAGCCTGTTGGTTATCTCAAGGTGTTTATGTGACAAAAGCGCGTAAGACATGGTTGAAAGGGCCAGAAAAAATAAAAAGATGTCCACTGTCTTTTTCATTAAAAAATACCACAGAAAGAATATACCCATTATGATCAGATATCTGTTTACCCTGGCTACCACACTTATGAAAAGCTCCTCATTTGTCATGTCTTTCATAACTCACCTCCGTGTATTTATTCGTGATGGGCATACGCCTGTCCCTGCCAAACGCGCGCGGGGTAATCTTTATTCCAGGGGAAGCCTGGCGGCGCTTGTATTCATTTACGTCCACCATTCTCAATACCTTCTTTACGAGGTCTACATCACCCACCCTCTTAGCTATAGCTTTAAAAGGCATGTCTTCCTCTATATAAAGGTCTATGATCTTATCAAGCACATCATATGGGGGCAACGCATCCTGATCCTTCTGATCAGGCCTTAATTCAGCCGATGGCGATCTCGTCAAAACGCTTTCGGGTATGATTTCTTTATTTTCCTTTTTGTTTTTATATCTTGCCATCTCATAGACAAGTCGTTTAGGGACATCCTTGATTACGGCAAACCCCCCGGTCATATCACCATAGAGCGTGCAATACCCTACACTGGTTTCGCTCTTATTGCCTGTATTAAGGACAAGGTATCCGAATTTATTGGAAAAGGCCATCAGAAGATTCCCCCTGATCCTGGCCTGGAGATTTTCCTCTGTTATATCAGGCTTCATGCCGACGAAGTGCGTTTTTAGTTCAGACAGGTAGGAATTCAATATCCCGGATATGGAGATATTCACTAACCTTATCCCGAGATTCCTGGCTATTTTCTCCGCATCGCCCTGAGTTTCTTTCGAAGAATACATCGAGGGCATGGAAATAGCCAATACATTTGCCTTGCCCAGGGCATCCACGACAACGCACGCCACCAAAGCGGAATCTATGCCTCCTGATATTCCCAGTATGACCTTACTAAAATTATTTTTTGTGACATAATCATGGACTCCAAGCGCCAGGGCCGAGTATACTTCTTCCACTCTGTCGAGCTTCTTAACCTTTGATGGAATCATGAGTTCTGGGTTTTGTTTTGACTTATAATCTATTTTAATCTCCAATATCCCTTGTTTATTTTTAGTTTTATTCTTTTTCTTAAGAGCAAGATCCATTATAAGAAGGTCTTCCTCAAATGCCCTGGCCTCGGCTAAAAGTCTTCCGTCTTTATTAAACACGGCGCTGCGTCCATCGAATACTAATTCATCCTGGCCGCCTATCAGGTTACAGTAGACAATAGGGGTATTATGTCTTTTGGCTTTATCAATAAGTATTTTCTCGCGCTCTTTTATTTTGCCAAGGCAATAAGGCGATGCTGAGATATTGATAATAAATTGCGCACGGCTTAAAAGTTCTCTTTCATGCTTTGATTCCGGAACCCATATGTCCTCGCATATATTAACTACAAAAGAGAAATCCCTGGCCTTTATCAGGGCGTTTCCGCAGCCGGGCTTAAAATATCTTTTTTCGTCGAATACCCCGTAATTCGGAAGATTCATTTTATTATACACATATACCGTCTTTTTATCATTAAGTATGGCGGCGCTGTTGTAAGCGGAACTTTCACTAGAGTTCACGAACCCTACGACGGCTATTATATCTTTGGTATGCGCTGAGATTTTGCGCAGAAATCTAAGGTTCTCTTCTATAAAATGAGGTTTTAAAAGAAGGTCTTCCGGAGGGTATCCTGTGACAGCAAGCTCAGGAAATATGACAATGTCCGTCCCTTTCTCAAGAGCCCGGCCTATGCAATTCATTATCCTATCCGTATTGCCTTTAAGGCCCCCAACTATTGTATTTATCTGTGCAAGTGCGATTCTTACATTATCCATATAACCTTCATGAGTTAACTTTATATAAAGGAAATTTTAGCACAATTTCAGAAAATAGGCAACCACGCATGGAATATCCGTATTTTCCGAGAATAAGGAGACTCTACCTCAAAAGGAATAATCCCAGAAGCACAAAGCTCACGCCCGCCAGTTTAACGCCCGTAATGCTTTCGCCCAGAAAAATAATACCCAGCAAAAACGATACCAAGGGGTAAGTCCCGGCTATTGGCACGACCCTTGAAGTCTCGCCTGACTTTAAGGCATTATAAAAAAACATCTGGCCGATCACGCTGGCCAGGAAACCTCCTGCCACAAGAAAAAATAGAGTCTTTGGATCCGCCTTCAGAGCTGCTTTAAGGGCTCCATTATTGAACACCGCTATCATCGTGGCCCCTATAATCACGCCGCATGAGCGTATTAAAAGCCCGGCGAACGGCGCGATTCTCGCAAGTCCAAGTTTTTCCAGGACAGGTACCATCCCCCATATTAAAGCCGTCATTACCGCGAAATAGAAAGCCTTCATCATATCCTCCTTTTTTTATGTATATTATACCAGATAAAATCCGAACCGGCATTGCAATTTAATTGAAAGCATGTATCATCTGAACAGTTACGCTAACCTCTCAGCGCATAGCCAGCCCTGCTCGCCCCGTACCAAAATCGAAGATTTGGTACGGGGCGAGCGTCTTTTCGAAGGCCCTGGCAGAGCGAAAAAACAGTGGGTTGGCCCGTATGGCAGTGGAACGGGACATTGGAAGTATAACATTTTAATTGCAACGCTGGTGTTATAATAATATAATACTACCATGTTCAAAGCCGGGAAAGTCGCTATCATAGGCAGGCCAAACGTCGGAAAATCCACGCTCCTCAATGTGCTTATCAAGGAAAAGCTCTGTATAATCTCGAGAAAACCCGAGACTACGCGCGACAATATACAGGGCATACTCTCAGGTGAAGGGTTCCAGGTAGTGTTCATAGATACTCCCGGAATGCATAAACCAAAGACGCTCCTGGGAAAATTAATGGTGACAAAAGCGTCTTCCGCCATCATGGAAGCGGACCTGACACTTGTGTTAATCGAGGCTCATGACGGGATAACACAGGAAGACAAGAGGATATTTGAACGGCTCGCGCCTGAAAAAATAAATATCTTACTCATAAATAAAATGGACAGGTTGGACAAACGCATGGTCCTCCCTGTCATGGAAGAAGCCGCCAAATTCCAGTTTAAAGAGATAATACCCATATCCGCTATTAAAAAAGACGGGACCGATATCGTATTCAAAAAAATACTTGAGTATCTGCCTGATGGATTTCCGTTTTTTCCTGACGACCAGCTGAGTGACAAAGACGAGCGCTTCTTTATCCGCGAAATAATAAGGGAAAAGACGCTGGAACTCGTACGTGAAGAGGTCCCTCATTCCATAGCGGTAAACGTGGAGGAGATGAAAGAAAAAAAAGACAGATCAGGCAAAGACATCTATTACGTAAGGGCCTATATATACGTTGAAAGAAAAAACCAGAAAGGTATCATCATCGGAAAAAACGGCCAGATGTTGAAAAAGATAGGCGAGGCCTCAAGAAAAGATATAGAAACATTACTGCAGAAAAAAGTATTCCTGGACATGTGGGTAAAGATCTATAAAAACTGGCGCAAGGACCAGTTCGCCTTAAAAACCCTCGGGTATTAATCCAGACTATACAATCTCAACAACTCCTTATTCCTAAAAATATTCTCTGTCGCGTCAAGAGCTACTATCCTGCCTTTGTCCATTATCACTATCTTATTGCATATTGATAAAACCATATCCATGTCATGAGTCGCCATGACCTTTGTAACATCCATATCCCTGAGAAAATTTATAAGGTCCTTCCTGTGTTTAGGGTCCAGGTTGCCGGTAGGTTCATCCAATACTAAAATCTCAGGATTCATAGATAAGACGGTAGCCAATGATATTCTCTTTTTTTCTCCGAAACTCAAATGATGACTGATTCTTTCTTTGTAATCTCCCATATCCACGGATCCGAGCGCGTCATCTACTCTTTTTCGAATCTCACCTGACTCCAATTCCATATTTACCGGACCAAAAGCCACATCGTCAAAAACAGTGTGCATAAAAAGCTGGTCATCTGGATCCTGGAACACAAGGCCTACTTTCCTGCGTATATCATTCAAATTTTCACTCACAGGTAAACCACAAACCTTGACAGAACTATTACCATTAAAAATACCATTAAGGTGCAAAAGAAAAGTTGTCTTTCCTGCGCCGTTCGGACCAATTATCCCTACGGAGTCACCTTTAAATATATCCAAAGTTATGTTCTCCAAGGCTCGCTTGCCATCCGGGTAAGTGTAATTCAAATTTTTTATCTCAATAACTTTACGCATACCTATTCCATAGTCCTTGCCCTGCCATTGAATCCTCTCGAACACATCGCAAGATATACTCTCTCCGCCCTCTCATACGAACGGACGAAAAGCACGCCTATTATATTAGACAATATCTTTACTATACGGAAACGCTTGGTTTTTTTAAAACTACGGCTCTCTTTCGCTCTCTGCATTCTCTGTGTTTCATCAACAAGAAGGAACAGGTACCTGTACATAAAAGACATTATCATGATAAATATCTTCGGGATCTTCAGCTGTTCCAGACCCTTTAATAATCTGGTAAATTTTGTGCTTGAGATAAGCAATGTCATGCATAAGATGGAAAGATACGATCTTAAAACTATACCCCGGAACAAGATAATTCCATCCTGCCCTTTCATAAAAGGGATGAATACGGCGATTAAAACAACAAACGGGATCACGACAAGCGTCTTTTTAAATATAAATAAAAAAGGGATTCTGGAAACAGCCAAAAGAATCAGCAATATCAATCCATACAAGACAAAAGATAAATACGCCGTCGGATTTGCTGAGACTATAAATAAGATAAAAACAAAGGATATTATTATTTTTAGCCTTGAATCCGCTTTGTGAATAACGCTATCCAGTTCAGCGTATTTATCTATATACGAATGATGCATCGCTACCTCTTTGTCATGGCCCCTATTCCATAAGCCAGGCCAAAGACAACCAATGTCCCAAAGATCCCTGCCAGGCCTGTTGCCATGCCTTCGTTCTTTATCCCAGGCCATGTATAATCCGGCACAGGAGAGCTGACTACTGGTTCGGTTTCTCCTTTTTCCAAAAATCCTTTATCATCCGCGACCTTTTCCAAGCCATCAGGTGAACTGGCCGCAAAGGGAGATACAAAGAACGCCAATATCAAAGCAGCCGCAAGCCATAATAAGATTTCTTTTTTATGCATATTATACCTCCTCATTATATATCAAGTCAGGCCTTGTTTTCAAAACAAAACTCAGGACAAAAACCGAAATAATCGCCTCCCCTATGCCTATCAACATATGGACTAACATCATGGCGGGAAGCACAATCTTCAAAGGCGATGTTCCTGAAACAGCCAGTTCTATAGCGCATGCGCTGGATGCCAACACAACTGAAACCCATGCCGCAATAGCCGCTCCCATGAGAATGCCCTTATTGTCGCCTATTGCCTTTCTTATTAAACTATAAATTATGTATCCGCCCATAGTACCTATAAAAGACATATTTAATATATTTGCGCCGAGCGCTGTCAATCCTCCATCCTGAAACACGAGGCACTGTACAGCTAAGACCACGGCAATAACAACTGCGCCCGCGTAAGGCCCCAGCAGCACTGCCGCGAGCACGCCCCCCAAGAGATGGCCTGAAGTACCTGCCACAACAGGAAAATTCAACATCTGTGCCGCAAAAATAAACGCGGCCATCACTCCCATTAACGGTACCATTTTATCTTTTAATGCTTCTGAGGCACGCTTAACACAATATCCGAGCCCTCCCACTGAAATAACCCAAGCAGGCACCCAAGTATTAGCCGCCAAAAACCCATCTGGTATATGCATATTTACCTCCTCAACCCCGAACCGCCTTTGATCAATACTCTGCGGCGAGGGGTCTTTTATTTAAAAATCTACCTGTCCTCTCATGCCTACTACTGTAATCGTTGACTTGCCGTTTGACGCGTCGTCTCCATACGGGTTCCAGATTACCTGTAAATCAGGTGTCAATGTAAGATGTTCGTTTACTTTATAATTATAATAGGCCTCGAAATGGCCTTCGTCCTTTGCGCTCAGATTACTGTCTGCTTTTTTATATTCTCCTGAAGGCGTTACCTGCCCCAAGGCAAGGCCCAGTATATCATCCTCTCTATTCCAGAAACTGCCTTTTAGTTGCATCCCAGCGCTCCAAGCCTGTTCCAGAGAAAAAGCCTCTCCGTTCAGATAGACGTCCGGATCCTGCCAGCCATAACGCATAAATATACCCAGCTCATCTGTTAATTCCTGGTCAAGACTCAAGCCAAAACCATACGCCTTTTCCTTTGTGCTGGTCGAATCCTGCCATTTTGTATGTTCCCTGTCGCTCAACCAGCCGATGATACGATAATTGCCGTGTCTTCCGAAAATACCAGGCCTGATATTTAACTGCGTCCCGTAGAAACCGTCTTCCGCGACATCTTCCCAGTCATTGTCTCCGTCCATCATTAGAAATTTTATATTAACTAAATCTGACGGCTCTATCTCTAAGCGTAATCCGGCCGCATTGTCGGGAAATTCTATTGTCGGCGAGTTCCTGAACATCCTGCCTAAAAACTGGGTGGTCTCATCATTGGCGTATTCATTTGTGTCAATCAATATGGTACCGTCTATTTTACCCGCCATGAGCTTGGCCGGAGCGGCCTTGAAATAATGCTCATACCAGGCCTCTGTAACCGCCATTGAATTATCAGAATCATCCGCGTCCCTGTTCACGTTTGAAAATACCTGGAGCTCGTCTTCCACGCCGGGGCCGTCCCCTGTTTCGACATGAAGAAAAGCCTTACCATAATCCTCAAATTCCTTTTCAAATTCAACATCCACGGAATAAGAAGCGTCCGTAACGTCTTCTCCTCTTTCGGAAAGGGTGTCACTATTGGCATTATCAGTGCCCTGTATGATAAAAGTCGAGCCTATTCCCATTCTCAACCCACCCAGCATTAAATACCCCTCTTCCCTGTGTAAAAGGTGAGCGTCCAGATGTCTGTCAAAATCCTCGATCGTCATATTGGAGAAATTCGCGGTTTTTGGCATTGAAGCCTCTTTTATGATCTTTGCCTCGAGTTCCGCGATCTTTTGGTCCTGCTGTTCAAGCTTTTGCCTAAGGGTCTCGATTTCCCTAAGGAACTCCTCATTCGAAACTTCGGCAAAAGAAAACTTACAAGTAAACGTCAAAATAAACATAACTATAAAAAAAACATTCCTCTTCACGAAGCCTCTTTTCTTTTTGCTACTTTTTTAATTTTCGTGCTACTGATATACAAAAAAATTTATTTAAAGCTCTTTTCCGAGCGTCGTCAGGGTAAGCGAACCATGCTTTACGCCTTTCACGGCGCGTAACTTATCAGAAAGTACTTTGATCTTATCTGACTTGCCTTTCACTATAATGACCTCAAGGCAATTGTGGTGATCGAGATGTACGTGCTGGCTCGCCACTATGGTATCCTGATAGTCATGCTGTATTTCCAGGATTACGTTCATTAATTCTCTTCTATGGTGGTCATATACCAGAGAAATCGCGCCCGCGACGTCCTTTCCCTTTTTCCACTCGTCCTCTACCAGAGTATTGCGTATAAGATCTCTTATCGCCTCTGAGCGGTTGGCGTATTGCTTATTATTTATAAGCCTGTCAAAATCCTTCAGCAGGCCTTTCTCTAACGACACTCCGAATCTCATTAGCTCCGGCACATTATCCTCCGTGTTACTTTTTCTAAAATTATAACACGATTTACGCGACTGTCAACAAAAAAATCCTTAACTTGACAAAACGCGTAATACACGATTTGTTAAGTTAAGGACTGAATTAGCCTAGATAGATATCTATTCTTCTTACTTTTCTGTCCCTGACGTCCTGGGCATACGGCCATTCTATCGTGTCTTTTTTAATCTCAAGCTTCTTGCCGTTGTCGTACCTCAAGACAAGAAACCTGATTTTCACTGAATTCCTTCCGGCCGTATTTTTCATGCGGGGGTTATGATAAACTATGGTGGTCTTATTCAAAAATCTGAACGCGTAGCTATTTTTCGGGAAACCGTTTTGCGATTTTTTCGTAAATAACCAGCTGGGCAGGGCTGGTTTGAGCCTTAGGGTCAGCTCACCTTTTTCATTCAGGAAAAATGGTCTTTCGCCTACATTCATCAATATCCACATGCTAAGTAATTCCGCCGTGGAGCCACTCAGGCGGGCCACAAACCCTTTACCATGGAGCCGCTCATCAGGAAAGGCGCTTGAGACTATAAAAGACGAGTTCTCGAAGATACTCCTACCGTACACCTCTGGTTTCATAAACGGGACCAGACAATTCCTGAATTCATGGAAGAACTCCTTGTAAAGCCCGGATCTTAATATTTCAAGGAGGTACTTATACTCCATATGAAGCCATATTGACTCGTTCTCCAGCCACCCCGGAGTAAAGATGCTGCAGCGGCCGACCTCTTTTGAAACCTTATCCATAGACTCGTTTATTTTGTACATCCTGATCTTCTTGTCATATAGCCCTGTTTTTTTCAACGCCCTATACAAGGCCTGTGCTTTTTTAGGGTCCCTCTCGGTCCTCATGGCCCGGACCACCCCCTCCAGAAACAGGGGGACCCTTACGCTCCGAAACTTCTTTGGCTTGACAAGCGGCAGGTCAGTAATAGGATCCATTTCACCCGTGCGATCGAAATCAGTAACCTCATTTATAAAATAAGTCGCGTATATCTTTTTCGATGCGATATACGCCTTCCCTGCCGACTTTTTCACCTTGGAGAGAAAAAGTTTGAGCATCTCTGTTAATTCAGATACAGCCATTGATTTCTCATTACCAGTAAACCCCAGCCTCACCCTTTCGCGATACCTCTCCTTGCTTGAATTTGCATTATTCCAGTAGTACAGGTCTTTCTTTTTAGCTGTCAGGCGCGCCTCTTTCTTGATTATGGATTGTATGGCCTTAAGAAAATCATGCATCTCCTCCGGCACCTTTATCCTGCAGCCATCTTCAAGGCCCAGATCTTTTAAGGCATCGAGCATAAATTCTATCTGTCTTTGAAGTTCAAATACCTCGGGCGTGGAAGAACCGAAAAGACCTGGCAGCCCGTTCATTGAATCGCACCAGCCAGGTTTGTCAGACTCCATCTCTATCCCCGTTCCGAACGGGTCCAGCGAAGAAAGCTTGTTTGCCGTGAGACATAATAGTTTCACAAGGAGTGTTGTTTTGTAGATATCCCCCTCTCCTTTACGCGTCCTTACCACATGGGCTTCATGCCTGCGTTTTCTTATCATATGATCTTTTTTGCTGTCTCTTATGAGGGCATGGTATTGCCTGACCCTGTTATCGCCGTTTAACAGACTCTTCTCAACACGGGGTTTCACGGAGAACACATTGTCATAAAAAGTAAATTCTTTCTTGTCCAGCAGGATATCCTTTAATTTCTCAGGGTACACGGATAGATAGCTTTCGACCAAATCAAGATTATATGTCCAGTGGTCTATCCAGAACCCTTCCGCATGCTCGGCGTCATATATGGTCTCGCAGTTTTTAAGGACGGCTTCCAACAGCTCTTGCCATGAAGTCTTCATCTTTATACCAAGCGATTCCATTTCCATGAACAATCTACCGGGAGTAAACGCCGCGGTAAGGACGTCCTTGAGCTTCTCGATGTCTTTATTCTCTATTTTACCTCTCAGGCTATCGGTCAAATCCACCCCGGCCCTAAGCCTGAACCTAACACCGCACAATACGAGAGGATTGTATCCGTCAGGCTGTATAAGGTTATAAAAATGCAGGATGTTCGAATCTTTTATATCAGGATTAAAGAAGATATCGTTTCTCCGGTTCTGGTTCATATCCCTGAAATTGCCGTTGCCCTGCGAGAAATACGTCGGATCTATATAGAATCTATTGTAATCCCTTTCAAGGTCGCCGTGTTTCCTGGAATAAGTGTAAAATATATGTGAGTTGTTCCCACAGCTCACGGGGTAACCTCCTCGAAGTATATTATCAAGAAATGTCTGCAAGCAATAGAGGTCATAACTTTTATCTCCCGAAACAGTAAAAACCGGGCCCTGAAGTTCTTTTATAATTTTTTCGTTTTCCTCACGTTTATCCCTGAAGAACTGAGGCCTGGTGAGCCGCTGGGCCATAGAGTTAAGTTTTTCTTTTGAGCTCATATGCCCCATGAGAGAATAGATAGTGGCCGCAGAGCCTTTTTTAAGTTTCAGCGAAGCCAGAGACATGGCGCATGGTAACTTATTCTGGCCTATCTGCTTGGCCGGCGCGTGGAATCTCTTATCGTTTATAAAATTGACGGGACATGAGAAGTCGTTGACCTGTCCGAATATCAGCTCCGGGTCAACAAAGACAGGTAACGCTCCATTTGTTTTGCCGTTCCTCGCAAGTGTTGATAAATAAAAATTCCCCTCGTTTATGAATTCCACTTCTGAGACATCCCTTGGATCCACCTTCAGTTTGTAAAACGGGGCGCCGTTTTCCATATTCTCCACCGTCATCCATGCCTCAACGGTGCGTCTCATCTTTTGAAGGAAAAAATTCGAGACACCGTATGGTATGATAAGAGGGGCGCCGTCTAACAGGTCCATGAAGATGTCTTTCCTGGATATGTTCCTGAACGTAACCACCCTTGCCAGGGCTGAGAAAGGCTCATTTGGAATTGTAAAATAATCTACGCTGATCTCGATACCCAGAGACCGGTTTTTATCTATAAGCCTTAATCCCTCCGATGTTATAAACATCTTTTGGTCTATAAACGCGGCGCTGTCTTCAAAATGCGGGCGGAACGGCTCGTAAAAAATAGCTCTCTTTTTATCTTTTATTTTTATAAATGTCCGAAACCCCTGAGACGAGGTTAACTGATAGGCTCTGTTCGCCGGTAGAAATTCCATGATAGGGCTATCTTTGCTTTTGACTCCGAAGCTGCATATACACTGCCCCCTGTTTACATAAAATACCCACATGGGTATACCAAACAGGCCGGCTATACCCGGCAGAAAATTAGAGAAAGGAGTAGCGTGGTTATAATTTTCCACAACAAACTCCCCGCTGGGTTCAATATAGTATCTTACTTTCTTGTCCATATTTAAGTAATTGTATCAAAAGGATAGGGTTTTAGCAAGGCAAAAGACCATTTCCCGAAAAAAGTTGGGGCCGTTTCCGTAGGAACCCCAAACCCGCATCGCAATTAAATTGAATTGCGATGCGGGTTTGGGAATAAATATTTAAGGCAGTTTAGGCTCATGCCCAGGAGCATGCCCCGTACTACAAGGGTACGGGGCCTATACAGCAACCCTCTTTGCAGTGGGCTACAGGTCTTAGCATATACCTTATAGTAATATCCATGCTATGCCTCCCGCGGTTATTTGAATATCACCCCTGTTTCCCTGGACCAGAACAACAGATCCACCTCTTCCATGGGGATATTCAACTGTTTAAAAAAATCTCTCATCCTCTCTTCTATCTTTATGTATTCTTTTCTGCTCAGGCTCTCCGGTATCTTTTTGATCACGCCATACCGTTTCAGGTTTTTCAGGATATGCCTGTCAAGTATAGCCATATCCTTGCCGAGCCCTATATTCCTTAGAAAATGACTGGCCTCTTTATACCCGACCCCCTTCACATACTTCGCGATCCAATCGCGGGTTTTCTGTAAATCTTTTAAATCTATTTTATTTTTTATACCCAGTTGTTTTCCGTTCTTAAAAACCCGCCTGGCCTCTATTAAGTATCTGGCCTTATTATTCGGAAAGCGCACGCCGCTCAGACACCGCCTTATATCACCAGAGGCACCTTTGAATAAAAGGCCTTTGGCCTTTAACCTCTTTACCGCGGAGTCACATAAAACCGCCTTTGCCTGAGGCGTGAAGATACAGAAGCATAATTCAGCAAATATGTCTTTGTCACTCTTTTTATAAACCCGCCTGAACTCATTTAATCTTTTTTTTATGTCAGGTTTTTTCCGCCTGTATTCCTCAAGAAGGTCTCTCATATCCCAAGCGCTCTGGTTATAGCCTCCTTGTCAAAACCCACTATTATCTCCCCTCCGATATCCAGTACAGGCACTCCCATCTGGCCGGACTTGTCCATCATTTCTTTGGCCGCGGCCTGGTCAGTTCCGACGTTTACGTCCTCGAACACTATATTATTATTTTTTAAAAAATCCTTGGCCATGGTGCAATAAGGACACGTTGAAGTCGAAAAAATCTTTACTGTCTTTGTCATAAAGCCCTCCTGAGCTCGTTAAGCTTTCTCAAATGGATCTTTTCCTGTTCCAGAAGCTTATCTACAACACTCTTCTCCTCTTCCAGTACGAATTTTTTCATTTCCTCATAAAATAAAATAGAGTCCTTCTCAAACCCTATGCCCAGATCAACCGCTTCTTTATCGGTCTTGATAATTCCGGCGATCTGGGCACCCTTCTTCTCTTTCGTAAAAACATATTCTCCGGATAGAGATCTTATATAACTGAAATATTCGTTGGGATAGGCCTCGCTTGGCTCATATTTTTTAACCCTGGATAGGATAGCCTCGAACTTCCTTATGTGGTCTTCCTCCTCACCGGCCAGCAGCTCAAAAACCTTTGCCACAGACTCGTTTTTTGATTTGCGCGCCGCCTCCTGATAAAAATCCCTTCCGTTCTCTTCTATCTTCACTCCCATCTCCGCTATTTCACTCGCAGTGAAAATATTCCCCATGACTTTACCCCCTGGTTAATCTAGCGCCAAGCTCAAACGCCTTTTTGAGGCATCCGGCATGTTTTAAAATACTGGCTTTTTCGTCTACCTTGGAACAGAACAGTTCCTCCGTGTATTCAGCGTTGATGGTGGCAAACAGGTTTTTGACTATTGACCGCGCGTTATCAAAAAAATCTTCCCTGTCAGACCCTTCCACGGATACAAAAACGCCTTTTTTCCTTTTATATCCAGTGTCCTTATTCAATATATATTTTAACCGCCAGAGACACTGGAAGCGGTCCACCATTATCTTTGTCTGCGCGCTGAGGCTTCCGAAGAATATCGGCGAGGCAAGCGCGATTACATCAGCGTCTTTGATTTTTTTGTAAAGGTCATGCATGTCGTCTTTTATCACGCACTCTCCCTCATTATTGACACTCTCACATTCCTGACATGGGGAGAATTTCAGATTATTAAGAATAATCTTATCCGTGTCAGCGTTATTGGCTCTTGCGCCTTCTAGCACCCTGTCAAGCAGGATATCGGTATTCCCGCCTATTCTAGGGCTTCCGTTTATGCCTAATATCCTCATACTTGCTCCGTTCCGGCCGCTATTTAATAATTTTCGCAGATCAACTCAAAATAGGCCTGCGGATGTTCGCATGCAGGGCATTTGCCAGGCGCTTCGTTGGACTCTATGACGCGTCCACAGTTCCTGCATCTCCATTTAATTATCTTGTCCTTCCTGAAAACCTTGCCGCTTTTTATGTTATCTAACAGTTTCCTGTACCTTTTTTCGTGCTCCACTTCTACCTTAGCTATCTCGTCAAATTGCTCAGCCACTTCTTTGAAACCTTCCTGACGGGCCACGTCCGCACTCTCTTTGTAGAGTTTGGTCCATTCTAGATGCTCGCCCGCTGCCGCCGCCTCTAGATTCTGCGGCGTATCTCCTATTATCCCAGCGGGATACGACGCCGTTATCTCAACTTCGCCCCCCTGAAGCAGCTTGAAGAATCTCTTAGCGTGTTCCTTCTCATTATCCGCAGTCTCCAGGAATATTCCCACTATTTGCTCATAGCCGGCTTTTTTCGCGACGCCCGCGAAATAGGTATATCGATTCCTGGCCTGTGATTCTCCGGCAAACGCTGCCAGTAAGTTTTTCTCTGTCTTACTACCCTTAAGCTTCATTTTACCCCCCTATGGTTTGTTTTATTTTAGATCTAATCTCTTCCAGCTATCGCCCCTACCCAATATATCCCTTTTTTTATCTCAAATGCTTTCATATAGTTACAGTTAACTTTACACTTTCCTGACACACAGAAAGTGTAAAGTTAGGCTAGGTTTCTTTTACGAACTTGTCTTTTGCGACCCCGCATATGGGGCATTTCCAGTTGTCCGGTATATCTTCAAATGCCGTGCCTGGCTGTATACCGCTGTCAGGGTCGCCATTTGCAGGATCATATATATAGTTACAAACAGTGCATCGATACTTTTGCGTCTTACGATCTCCTGACCTTATATCTTCTTCTCCTTTAATAAATGTCGGTGCAGTCTTTGGGGTTGTTCCGCGTTTGACCTGGTGGTAATAGTCGTATGTCAGTGGTTTTCCACTTCTTAAGACCTTTGATTCCGTCATCTCTCCTATAAAAAGCGTATGCGTCCCACAATCGAGCTTATTTATGACCTTTGCCTCAAGATATCCTATACAATGATCCAACACGACAGGACAACCTGAGGCAAGTCTCTCGAATTTAATGTCCTTGAACTTGTTCTCCTCCCGGCCTGACCTGAAGCCAAACCTGCCGATAAAGCTCAAGGGTGTATCTTCCAAGAGTATCGATAGGCTGAAACACAAGCTTGCTTCGATAAATTCATGCGTCAGATTTTTTTTGTTTATGCTAACGGCTATAGTCACCGGTTCGCTGGTTATCTGGAACGCGGTGTTTGCTATCTGCCCGTTTATTGCCTCGCCCTTGTTAGACGAGGCAATATACATACCGTACCCTATATTATGCAGTATGTTAGGATCCATGTTATTTTTTCAGTATGTTTTCCAGATCTTTTTTAGGTTCGCCTATCAATCTTAAATCAAACTTCTGCTGTAGCACGTTAAATATGCTCTTGGATATAAAGGCAGGCGGGGTAGGCCCTATATACATGCCCTTGATACCAAGATACAATAAAGACAAGAGTATTGCAACTGCTTTTTGTTCGAACCATGAAAGGACCAGGGTCAATGGCAAACCGTTCACATCTGTTTTAAAAGCTCCTGCCAGAGCCACGGCGATCTGCACGGCGGAATACGCATCATTACACTGCCCTATGTCCAGTAGTCTCGGTATACCGTCAATATCACCGAAATCAAGTTTGTTGAAACGGTACTTTCCACATGCCAGAGTCAGGATCACGCAGTCCTTCGGAACGTTTTCCGCGAATTCCGTGTAATAATTTCGGCCTGGCTTTGCGCCGTCGCATCCTCCTATGAGGAAGAAATGTCTTATCTTCCCTGACTTAACGGCTCCAACCACTTTATCCGCCAGTCCCAGCACAGCCGTGTGATGAAACCCCGTCATTATTTTCTTCCCTAGCTTTTCAGGTAATGAAGGGAGAGATTTTGCCGTCTTTATCAGCTTAGTAAGATCCCTTGATTGAAGGTGATTGGCTCCCGGCACGCCTGTTATCCCTATGGTAAAGAGCCTGTCCAGATATGTATTTTCAGGAGGCATCAAAACACAATTAGTGGTCGCGAGAATAGCCCCCGGAAAATCCTTGAACTCCTTTTTCTGTTCCTGCCACGCGCCACCGTAATTGCCGGCCAGGTGTTTGAATTTCTTTAACTCAGGATAAGCGTGAGCCGGAAGCATCTCACTGTGGGTGTATATGTTTATTCCCGTGCCCTCTGTCTGTTTCAGTAACTCATACAGATCCAATAAATCATGCCCTGTAATAAGTATACCGGGCCCTTTCCTGGTGCCTGTCTCAACTTCTGTAGGGGCAGGATTGCCAAATGTCTCCGTATGGGCCTTATCCAGAAGCTCCATGACCTTTAGGTTCATCTCGCCGCATTTTAATACCATATTAAGGTACTGATCCAGATTAAAACTTACATTGGTAACTGTCTTAAATAACGCCTCATGCATAAAGGCGTCTACGTCATCGTCTTTCGCGCCCAGCTCTCTCGCGTGATACGCGTAAGCGGCTATGCCCTTCAACCCGTACAATAATATGTCCTGGAGACTCTGTATATCCTCGTTCTTACCGCAGACTCCTATCTTCGTACATCCGGTCCCTGCCACTGTCTGTTCGCACTGATAACAAAACATCTTTATCTCCCCCTACTTTTTGGTACACTTTTCTTATGTTTTTTATATTTCTCGAATTTATCTGGACCTACACAGTCCTTGGCCATCTTGCACCAGTCAAGGCACGACTGGGGCATGTTGCGACTGGCCTTTTTCTTACAATATGGGCACACTGTCTCAACCTCGTCAGACCAGATCTCTATTTCTTTACCGCACCCGCATTTTATACTCTCGGGAAACGGCTCGCGTATTCTCTTTGAGCCGGGACACCCTTCAAAAAAACTCATTTTACCTCACCTCTTATACCTATCGTGATCTCTTTCACTGGAGCGCGCCTTCAGCGCAGTTAGGTATACATAGCCCACAACCGGTACATTTATCCTCATCTATCTTAACGATCTTTCTCTTCGCCATATCGCGCCTCCTCCAACGTCTCACAGGGATCCTATAGTTATTTTACCTAACTCTTTATTTACGTAAGCGCCTATATCTTTTAATTTTTTCCTGAACGAACAGCTGTTAGTATTGGGGCATTTTCTACCCTTAAGCAGACATTTCGCGAAATCAACATGTCCCTGAAAAATATTTATGATATCAGTTATCCTTATCCTGTCAGCGTCCTTCGAGAGAGAGAAGCCTCCGTCTTTGCCCTTATATGAGACCAGGATATCATTCTTCGCCAGTTTCTGGAGGATCCGCCTTAAGAACCTTTCCGGAAGCTTTTCCCTCCTCACTATTTCATCAACCGTTATGATCTCTCCCTTCTCTCCCTTCGCCATGAACATAAGCGCCCTTACGGCATAATCCGTATCCCTTGAAATAAAATTCATAAGCCTCTCCTCCTTAATAATACTAATATAGTATCATTTATCGGGATTGTCAAGTGTTTTTTAAAAAATTATTTACTGGCTATCCTGGATAGAAATATACTCACTTCGTAGAGCACCCATAAAGGTATGGCCATCAGGCACTGCGTGATGATGTCCGGCGGGGTAAAGATGGCAGCGGCTATGAAGATTATTACTATCGCGTATTTCCGATTCGAGGATAGAAAACGAGGCGTGACGACGCCTATTTTGGTAAGAAACAATATGGCCATTGGCAGTTGGAATACTACACCGAAGGCAAACGACAGGCTCATTACAAATGACACGTACTTCCCTACAGAGATCATCGGTTTAAGGTATTCTGTTCCGAAAGCCATCAGGAATTTCAAACCTATAGGTACTATGATAAAATAACCCAGGAGGCTTCCAAGCAAAAAAAGCACGAAAGAAAAAATCCCGAACAATAATACATACTTTCTTTCGACATCTTCTAACCCGGAAGATATAAACCGCCATATCTCGTATAAAATAAAAGGTGAGGAGATATACAGCCCGCCAAAAATAGCTATCTTTATACTGGTTGTAAACGCTTCTGCGGGTGCGATAAAAACAAGTCTGCCCACCGGCCTTGAAAAAAAGATCAGAATCTTATCCGTAAAGGCATATGTAAAAATTGAGGCTATCACCACAAAGGCAATGGCACAAATCAGCCTTTTTCTTAATTCTTCCAGATGTTCTATAAAGGTGAATCTTCTATCCATAATAAGACTAGCTTAACTTGACGATTCTTACATTGTAAGTTTTGTCAAGTTAAGGAAGGTTCATTAGAGTTTGCCTGCGAACATCAATATGCCTATGACTATGAATAGCGCGGCGCCTGTGTATTTTATTATCTCAGGCTTGACATACCTTCCAAGGGTCGCGCCTATCAATACGCTTATCGCGGTGACAATGATATACGCTGATATGGAACCCAGCCAGACTGCTAGAGGCTTACCTGATTTAGCTGACATGCCAATCCCGACCAGCTGTGTTTTATCCGCCAGTTCCGCAAAGAATATAGCGCCAAAAGAGGCAAAAAATATCTTCCAGTCCACAACCCCCCCCTTTTTCTGTTATACAAGCCTGATTCAATATGCCCTTGAATCTAATCTGTCCAAAAACGCACTTGTTTCTTCTTTTATATAATTCAAAAATCTCTCTCTGTCGCCGATGTACCCCCAGATCTTTTCCAGATCCTTATAAGCTGTCTCTCTGCCATCTTTCATTACAGAAAGCACCACTGACTTCGTATAAAGCTGGTAGTCTCTGACAAAATGCGCGTTTTCTTTTTTGTCTACATCTATAGTCTTGTAGACGAGCCTGCCGGAAGCAAGTTCTTTTTCAAAAAACTTTTCCACAGCTTCTTCTGTATATTGTTCTATCTTGTAACAATTAGCGCAGCGAGAGGTACCGTGAAAATAATATAAATTGATATGGTCATCTGTATATTCAGAAGCCTCTTCAGCTGAAGCAAAAGGAGCGGAGATAAATAATAATAAAATCAATCCGGAAAACAGCGCTCTTGCATGTCTTATTACTCGATCCATTTCTCTATCTCTCCGGGCTCGGGTATCCTGCCTGACGCCTTAATCTTTCCGTCTATGGCAATGGCAGGCGTTGATAATATACCATATTCTGTAATCTTATTTATGTCGTCGATCTTCAGGACCTCAGCCTGAACACCTTTTTTCTCCACTGCTTTTTTGGCGTTTTCGTACAGCTTTCTGCATTTCGGACATCCCATCCCCAATATTTCTATCTTCATTTTTTACCCCTTTATTTTTGCTTCCTCTGCTCCTACCTATTTAACTGTATAACCAAAAATCACACCGCTTATAGTTGCCATTACCACGACTAAACTGACATATGTAAGTGTCTTCTTTGTCCCTATGACGTTTCTTATTACAAGCATATTAGGCAGGCTTAGGGCCGGGCCTGCCAATAATAAGGCGAGCGCGGGGCCCTTACCCATGCCAGCGCCTATAAGACCCTGAAGGATCGGCACTTCTGTCAGAGTGGCGAAATACATAAAAGCGCCCATAATAGACGCAAAAAAATTCGCGGATAATGCGTTTCCGCCGACTGCCCTGGAAATAACCCACGAAGGGATAAACCCTTCATGTCCGGGTCTGCCCAATAAGAGCCCTGCCGCTATAACACCCAAGAGTAAAAGCGGCATAATCTGTTTCGCGGATATCCAGGACGCCGCGGTCCAGTCTTTCAGCTCATTTTTCTTAAACCATCTTATCAGCATGGACAAAAGAATCAGGGATAAAAGAGCGGTTATTATCCACTTTGAAGCATGTATCTGTGACCATAACCCTGTATCGCCCGAATGGGGTTTGCCCCAGTTGGCAAACACCATAATCCCGACCATTGAAAGGAAATAACTTGTATTCTTCCATAATGATCTCTCTTCAGCCGGCTCTCCAGGCTGAAAATCACCATTAGCCTGCCTGACTCTCTCTTCCTTTATAAATATAAGGTGCATTAGAAGGCCTGTTATTATACTGAAGAATACCGCGCCTGTCGCCCTCGCGACGCCCAGTTCCCAACCGAGAACCCTCGCTGTCATAATAATAGCCAGGACATTAATGGCAGGCCCCGAATAAAGAAATGCTGTCGCAGGCCCTAACCCCGCCCCGCGTTTATATATACCTGAGAAAAGAGGGAGCACAGTACACGAACAAACAGCAAGTATTGTGCCGGAGATAGAGGCTACGCCATACGCTAAGACCTTATTAGCCTTAGCGCCAAAATATTTTATAACCGACCCCTGGTTTATAAAAGTGGCTATCGCTCCCGCAATAAAAAAAGCCGGCACAAGGCATAAAAGCACATGCTCTCTCGCATACCATCTTACAAGAGCCAATGCCTCGAACAAAGGATTCCTAAAAGGTAGTATCCTCACCGGCAGATAAAAACATCCTAAAAATATAAGTAAAGTGAATGAAAACTTCTTAAGCTCTCTCATGCTGTCCTTTTTTTATAACCTTACAGCATCCGCCTTCTATCTTTATGGCCTTAATATTCACTAATGCGTCGCCTATTTTTCGGTGCGCTGACGTAATTATCCTCGAGAAAGTAGGCCTGGATATTTTCATCCTTTTCGAGGCGTCCGCCTGTATATAATCTTCCAGATCAGCGAGCCTGATCGCCTCGAACTCATCAAGTGTCAAGAAAACGCCTTCCAGCCTAGACAAAGGCTTACACAATGGCCTGAAACATTTTTCTCCCGGATCACATTTAATCCATCTTACTTTTTTCGGACGCATATGTCACTCTCCATTATGAACATTTGTTCATAACTATTTTACCATGCAGCTTCATGGCGTCAACTATATTTTCTTGAGTTTTAACCTATTGTGAGCATAAAAAAGGCCCCGGGTCTTTTGATTCCGGGGCCTTTTTATGCTCCTTATCCCTGTCAACGTTCTCCTTAAAACTAATCTTTTGGCTTGCTTCTCTTACGAAGACTCTTTAATGCCTTATGTTGTTCTTTGGTCAGCATGCTCTTCAGGGACGCATACGCAGCTACCAGGGATTTGGCCTTTCCCTTTTTAAGCTCGTACTTTCTGTCTATAAGACCGTTCAGAGCCGCCACGTCTATCTCGTCCTCCCATAGGCCGGCCTTTATATCAAGCGCGAGCACGTCAATCTCAGCCTTTTTCCTTATCATTTCCTTTTTCGTGGCAAGCTTAAGGTCCTTTATTTTTTTCACCTGCTCATCCGAAAGGCCCAGCTCTTCCTGATTCTTAACAATCAACATTGCCTTTTGGCAGAACTGTCCTTCCATGTCCCCGTGTCCGGCTTTCATCCTGCCTTGTTCCGCGTAAACCTG
This sequence comes from Candidatus Omnitrophota bacterium, assembly GCA_018814825.1. GTDB lineage: Bacteria > Omnitrophota > Gorgyraeia > Gorgyraeales > Gorgyraeaceae > JAHIEN01. The sequence goes on along the minus strand of JAHIYJ010000041.1, from coordinate 5,182 downwards.
AGATGTCAAGAGGCTAAAGCATACCAAACATGCTATAAGTATAAATCTTTTACGCATAAAATCCTCCTTTCTGATTCTTATATTATACTACTGAACTCATAGGATTAAAGCAAAATCTACAATCTGTCAGACTCGGCAGGTCAGAAGCCTGTCTTTCGTGAGTTTAGCGGCTTTTTTACCTGAAAAGAGCATCCCACCAAATGTCGGGCCCATGCGCGGGATACCATAGGCGGTTGAAACAGCCATGCCAGTCACGAACAGGCCCGGAAAAATTTCGCCTGTCTTTTCCACAACCAAATCCTCCGAGCTATTGGCGTCCATCGGTCCGAAACCTTTAAGTTTTATAATACCTCTTTTTTCCAGGCTTTTACATACATGTGCATCATGCCCGGTCGCGTCTATCACAACTTTTGATTCCAGGGAAACAGGATCCACGCACGTAATCTGTCTCGGCAAAGCTGAAACAGGTGTCCAGTTTATGACAACCCCTTCTACTTTGTCGTTTCTAAGCACTACGTCATCAAACTTTGTCATGTTTAATATCTTTACTCCCGCGTCGCACGCCGCTGAAATAAGCTTTGAACAGGCGCTCGGCCCGTCAGCCGTGAAAAGGCCCTGCTCAGCCTCTTTATAAGGAATGCTCAGTTCATCTAATACTTCTTGAGCCGGGCCCCTGAAGGTAAGCGTATTCATTAAATATCCACCTATCCAAAAACCTCCGCCCAGATAGTTATTCGCTTCGATAACCAGGGTTTTCAATCCGTCTTTCGCCAGTTCCCTCGCCGCCACTAGTCCGCTCGGGCCTCCTCCCACTATTATTACATCTGAAACAATATACTCTTCAAACCACGAGGTAAACTCCTTCAGGATCGCCTTTGTAATCTTTGCATCTGTTACATGCTGAAACATAGTGCCTCCCGCATTTTTAAATTCTATACGATTAATTAAATAATTTTTGAAACTTCTGTATCTCTTCCTTTACATCATCCCTTGTCACTACGGCAGAAATAGCGCATATGGCGTCTGCGCCTGCTTCCATCACCTCCCTTGCATTGTCCAGGATAATGCCTCCTATGGCTGTAATAGGTATACTGCATTTTTTCCTTATCTCTCTTATGAGCTCAACCCCGCAAGGCATTCCTGCATCTTTCTTGGTAGTGGTTGAAAATACAGGGCTCACCCCAAGATAATCAGCGCCTTTTTTCTCCACTATTATGGCCTCTTTCAGGTCATGCACTGTCACGCCTATTATCTTATCTTTTCCCATGAGTGCCCGCGCAGTCTCATACGGCATATCTCCCTGGCCAAGATGCACGCCGTCAGCGTCCACTGATATGGCTATCCCAACCCTGTCATTTATAATAAAAATCGCCTTGCCTTTACATATCTCTCTAAGTAAGCGTGCCTCCTCTAACATATGGTCTGTGTCATCAAACTTACTTCTATACTGGACAACACTCACTCCGGCCTCTATAGCGTTTTTTACATCACTCACGTTGCCATTCTTGCTTAGTTCAGCATCAGTTATAAAATAATAGCCTTTTATCATCCTATCCTTTGCAACTTCTCTATGGTTTCCCTGTCGAGTCTGTAGATATTATCAAAAAGTTTTTCCTTGAATGTAGCCGGGCCTCTGGATTCACTTGCCGCAAGTTCCGCCGCTATACCGTAGACGGAAAGAGCGCCGGCCGCCGCCTCAGCCAAGTCCTTATGCACAGCGCTGAACGCGCCTATGATTGACGCGGCCATACAGCCTGTTCCCACAACATGTGCCATCATCTCGTGTCCATTCTTCACAATGAAATGCCTAGTCTTATCAGCTACAATGTCTTCTTTTCCCGTAATAACCACTATAGAATTTCTTTGTTCTGCCAGATGCTCGGCAAGCTCTATCAGATTCTTTTCTACCTCAACTGAATCAACGCCTTTTGTCTGTACATTCTCACCTGATATCCTGGCTATCTCAGAAGTATTACCCTTTATCACATCAATCTTTACCTGATCTAACAGCTCAAATGATTTTTCATCTCTTAATTTAGTCGCTCCGGCACCACACACATCAAGGACTATAGGTATGCCTTTTTTATTTGCCGCTCTAGCCGCGATCTTCATTGATTCGATAAATTCTGGCGTAAGCGTTCCTATATTCAGTACAAGGCTGGAGGCAAGGCTCGCCATGTCACCGGATTCTTCCCTGGCATGCGCCATGACAGGAGAAGCGCCCAACACCTTTACTATATTAGCACAATCATAAATAGTGACCCAGTTCGTCAAATGGTGCACCAGGGGTTTTTCAGTCCTTACCTTTTCTAAAATACCATATATATCCATCGCGATACCTCCTAAAATAAAAATCCCTGCGCCACGGCGCAGGGACAATCTCTAAGTTATTCTCCCTACGCTGGCATTATCCAGTCCCAAATGCAGTAACTTATTTAGTTATGCTTCGGGATGCCGAAGAATAGCTTATCTTAATCTCTTCATTCGGCATCAGGTTTTTCGGGTAATCCGCCTTGCCCCGTTCCAAATTCTTAATTATTACCAAATAACCTACAAGAATTGTCAGCAATTAGTTACAAACAATAACTAGATTACCGATTAGAATTTGGAATGGGGTCTCAGCGGAACTCTCAGGCCGTTCCACGACCTCCCCGTTGTTTACTAATCTTATTAAACCATAGTAGCAATACTCTGTCAATATCAATCAGCCTATTCGCCTATGGCCTTTATAAAATGAACTTTTTTTAGAAGGGGTTACCTATAATAAGGCGGGGTTGCAAGTTGACGTTCGATCTGTTCAGCGCGGTCTCTTACAATATTAGGTTAAGAACTGCCCCTACCATAAGGGCCACGAACATCATTATTACAGCTGATTTAATCATATCTTTTATCCCCAGTTCCCGCACCATTACTGTAAATGTAGCTATGCATGGAAAATAGATCGCGAGAATCGTAGAGCCTATTACCAATTGCTTGGTTGTCAGGTTAAGCGGCCCTAGCATTCCCACAGCGACATCTTTTCTCAAAAAACCTATTATGAGAGCTGATATAGCCTCTCTGGGAAGCCCCCATAAGCCTGTCAGAACAGGCGCGAATAATCCCGACAAAGCGTCTATTATATTTAAGGCGTAAAGTATATTAACGAATAATACTCCCAGAAGCACATACGGCACTGCCTCTTTCAAAAAACCAAATACCCTCATCCAGAGTTTTTTAAAGACAGCCGTAATATGAGGGGTCCTGTACGGCGGCATCTCAACCAGTATCTCAGGGCTTGCCCCGGGCAATACCTTGTTCATAATAAGGCCTTTTACTATAAAAAGAACAAAAAGCGTGCCGAATACTATTCCCAGATACTGCCCCCCTCTCTCTCCTACTAACCCCACTATCATAGCTATCTGCGCCATGCAGGGGACAGATATCGCCATTAACGTGGCGGCTATAAATTTTTCTCTGCGCTCTTCCAAGAGCCTCAGTGATAGGGCGCCAGGCACATTACACCCCAGGCCAAGCATCATGGGCACCACCGCGAACCCATGCAGGCCTATATGATGCATAAAATTATCAGAAAGAACAGCCAGCCTCGGAAGATAACCAAAATCTTCCAATATGCCTAATATAAAGTAAAAACTGGCTATATAAGGCAAGACCATAGCCATAGGCACAAAAAAACCCGTGGTTAAAACTCCGAAAGACATCTTAAAGTCAATAGAGCCATCTATAATGTTGCCTATTATAACATTGTGTAAAAATGTCTCAGGCCCCAGCACTGCGCTTAGTTTTAACATCAAAGGCAACCACGCGTTTTCAAATAAAGGCTCAAAGACAAAGGCTATCAGGCCCTCTCCTATCAAACGTATGGCCCAGAACGCGCAGTATACAACAGCCACCGCTATTATAATTCCTGAAACCGGTTTTATACTCCATTCCTCCAGCCTCTCTAAAAAAGTATGGTGATGGTGAGTTAACTTTTGCGTGGATTCTACAATCTTCCCTATCCGTTCCCATTTGTCGCTATCAGAAGATATCCTGACATCAGGGGCCTTTGCTTCCGGCAGACGGGTAATCAGTTTTTTTATCCCCTCGCCTGTCAAACCGCATGTAGGAATAACAGGGACTTCTAATGCTTCTTCTAATTTTTTTACGTCAATATATATCCCCTGATGCCTGGTCTCATCCCAGATATTTAAGGCAATAACCACAGGGATCTTTCTTTCCAGCAATTCTAAAGTAAGGTAGAGATTCCTTTCTAGATTTGTAGCGTTGACTACATTTATAACCAGGTCTCCTTCCCTTAACATGCGGGTGGCCACTTCTTCTGCCTTTGAAGTCGGGTTTAGAGTATATGTGCCTGGCACGTCTATCACCACAGGCCTTTCCTCACCTATCTTCATCCGGCCATGGGTAAATTCTACAGTAGTGCCAGGATAGTTAGAGATTATTATCTTCGCGCCTGTAAGACGTGAGAATATAGCACTCTTACCGACATTAGGATTGCCAATCAATAAAATCTTATTTATTTTCACCTTTAACCTCGATGGATATCTTTTTTGCCATTCCAAATCCAATTGAAAAACACACCCTGTCAACTTCCACAGTCTGTGGCCCGCGCCAGAAATGTGAACTCACTTTTTTTATCTGCTTGCCAGGCCTGAGTCCCATACTGTTAATCCTTCTCTCAAAACCACATCCTCCACGCAATTCCTTTATAATACCTGATTCCCCTGTGCGCATTTGAGTCAAATCTACGATCATTTATATCTCCTTATCTGCATCTCTTACAAATGCCGAATATGTCCATGTTATGACGCTGTGGTTTAAACCTAAATCTCTCGCACAATTCATCCTGAAGATTCTCTATCTCAGGATCCACCGCTTCGATAAACCTGCCGCACTTAGTGCAAATCAGATGGTCGTGATGTTCGTGGCCGTATTTGTGCTCGTATCTTACCTTGCCATCCCCCAGATCCACCTCTTTAGCTATCTCGGCATCGCATAAGAGTTTGAGCGTTCTAAATACAGTGGCCTGGCCAATACTCGGATCTTTTTTCTTTGCGATATCATATAGCTCTTCCACGCTAAGATGTTTATCAATTTTTAAGAAGGTGCTGAGTATTTCTTTTCGCTGCTCTGTCAGCTTGAAGTCCTTTTTTTTCAGGTATTCAATGAATACGCTCATCTC
>JAHIYJ010000040.1 GCA_018814825.1 Candidatus Omnitrophota bacterium | reverse complement strand
TGCGATAGCCAGGCCAAATATTGCATCCTCTATATTCTTGGAATCTGGGTAATTTTTCAATAAACTCTGAAATGCCAGTATAGCGCCTTCGTATCTTTCAAGCCCGAACAATATGCGGCCAATCTGATACTGCGCATAGTCAACATAACCGAATACCGCGTCCGGATTGACAACAGCCTCTTTCAGGGCCATATCGTAAACGCTTAACGCCTTCTCAGGTTGATCCATCTTGGCATAGGCATCACCCAACCTGCAATATGAAGAGATGCAGTATAGATCGCTGTTAGACTCCTTTACCACTTTGCTGAATTCCTCTATCGCTTCTGCGTATTTATTTATATTGAAATAGATCCAGCCAAGATTATAATGCAGGTCATCTGAATACTCGCTGGAGGAAAACAGTTTTAATCCCTCTTTAAGGGTAACTGCGGCATCCTCATAAAGGCCTAAATTATACTGCGCGTCCCCTCTCCCAAGATACGCGTTCGGAAGCCAGCTGCTCCTGGGAAAGTTTTCTATTATCTGACTGTAATTTTTTATTGCCTCATCATGCTTGCCAAGCTTACCTAAGGCCTCGGCCTCTCCAAAATAGACAGAGTCAATGATCGGATTGTCTTTTTTTATTTCCTTAACCCGCTCAAATGTATTTATAGCCTCTTCGTATTTCCTTAATCTTATATAACTCCAGGCTATTCCATGCATAGCATATATATCATTAGCCATGTCAGGGTTTAAGGCAAGCGCCTTGTCATAATGTCTTATAGCATTCTCGTAATCCGCTGAATAATAGAAATTCTCCGCTATGTAAAAATGCGCCATTCCTAATTTTTCTGCTTCTTTTTCCCTGGATATAAATCTGGATAACTTCTCCGTTGAATTCTTATATTGCTTTAGCCTGTAAAGCATCTCTCCGCTCTTTAATTCAGCATCATCCGCGAATTCATGCGAAGGGTATTGTGAGAGGAATAATAAGAAACCATCCAGTGCCTCTTTGTATTTTTTTTCTTCATAAAATGACCATGCCGATGAATAGCCGGCATAGGGCACAAACCTCGAAGATGGAAAATCTTTCAATATGCTGCCGTAAAGTTCCCTTGCCTTCGTAAAATCCCTGGTATTGAAATATATTTCTGCCTTCCAGTATATGATCTCGTCTTTGAATTTTTCAGGGTCTTTCGAGTTTAAGACCATGTCAAGTTCCCGCATGGCGTCATTGAATCTGCCAAGATTCACAAGGGACTTTCCTAATAAAAGATGCGCCTCCAGCACCTCTGGTCTCTGGGGATTTTCGGATATAAATTTTCCCAATGATTTAGCGGTTATTTCGTAGAAACCATCCTGGAATGATTTTCTGGCAAGTATAAGATCGTCTTCAGGATTTGCCTGAGAATTTCCGGCAAGCGATAGCGTCAATATAAAACCTATTATAATAAGTATATAAGCTATAGCTTTCATTGCGTATAACTATACCACTGATACAACCAATGTTCAAGCAAAAATTAGCACTAAGAACTTGCTGTACTGCTACATTCCAACCCAGCGTCTTTTCGCTCTGCCAGGGCCTTCGAAAAGACGCTCGGCCTAATAAATGCAATTGACTATAAAGTATTACGTAGAGTTGGGCCTCGCTCCGTTTTGTTTTGACAGGCAGTATCTGTAATTGTGCGATAGTCCTGTTGTACGCAAAACAAAAAGGCTTTTCTCCAGGCCCTGGCAGAGCGAAAAGACGAGAATATAAGCGTATAACAGGTCCTGATCGCGAATGGAAGATTTAGTCTTTTAGACAGTATTTTGGCGGTTTTTAAAAGGGCGAGAACTGTCCGAACCCCCCACCTTCTGCCGAAGGCAGTTGGTGTGGGGTAAGTTTTCTCGCCCCCGACAAAATGCTGTCTAAAAGGCGGCCCCAAGTAGATTTGGAATAGATTGGGGCAAATCTTCGACTGAGCGAGCAGGGCCTGTTATGCGCTTAAGAGTGTAGTGTAACTGTTTAAATAGAGCAGTACATGTCTTTTTGCCCGCTTACCTTGACAAAATCAAAAGCTTATGGTATACTTTCTCTATACCTAATTTAGGTCCTCGTTTTTATCTATGTTTCTTACAAAATGTGGCTGGGTTGACATTCTTTTTGTAACCCTTTTAATTAGAATAGGTTATATAGGGTTCAAAAATGGCCTTTTGCCTGAGTTTTTCAGGTTATTAGGTCTTTTTAGCGCGTTTATTCTTTCTTTCACTAATTATACCTTAGTAGGCAGATTCTTAACGAATCATACCAAGTGGAACGGCGCAAGCCTGGAAGCCATCTCGTTTTTATTTATATTTTTAACCGCGCTTTTTATATTTAAATTGATTGCCATAGGGGTTAGTTTATTGTCCAGCCAGGAAAACGTTTCCCTGTCCAGCAGGATAATAGGACTGGCGTTTGGTTTTTGCCGCGGGGTATTATTAATTAGCCTGATATATATTTTATTCGTCAATAACCAGATTAGGTATTTATCGAGAAGCGCACGTGAGAAGTCGATTATAAGCCGCTATATCACAGGAATCGCTCCAGCCGCGTACGATATAGGGATTAATTTATATCCATGGCCCAGAATAGACACTCCGCTGGCCCAGATGTTAAAAAAATAATCCGCCTGAACCGGATTAAACGGGAGGATGAATGAAGCTTATAGATATCTATAATACAGCAGTGACTTTTGGTATGAAGATGGACCCCAGGGGTAAAGAGAAGGTAAAGAACGAACTCCTAAGAGCCAGGAAGGAATTTGACAAGTTAAGCAAGACTGAGAAGGAGTGCTACGACCAGGAGAGGCTCGCTCACCCATACAGCGATACGCGTATTGTGTGCGGGAAAAAAGATACAGAGGTCAAGGCGGCTCTTGTGGGCATAGATATAGAGGTAGGAGAAGTCGTCCTGGCTGACAGGTTGAGAGAAAAAGGCGAAAAAATAGACCTGTTGCTATCGCATCACCCGGAAGGGCTGGCGCTGGCGGGATTTTACAACGTCATGTATATGCAAGTGGATATACTGAACAAAATGGGCGTACCTATAAACGTGGCTGAATCTTTAATGTTTGAGCGCATAAAGGAAGTCGAGAGAAGGGTGTTGCCTGCTAATCACTCCCGTTCAGTGGACGCCGCCAGGCTTCTGGATTTTCCGTTCATGACATGTCATACGCCTGCGGATAACTGCGTAGCGTCATACCTTCAGAAAATGATGGATAATAAACGGCCGGATACGCTAGGAGACATAATAGACATATTGAGCGGCATACCGGAATACAAGGAGTCGGCAAAACAGGGCTCCCCGCCGAAGATCATAATGGGCACGTCTTCAAGCAAGGCGGGCAAGGTGTTTGTTGATATGACAGGCGGGACAGAAGGCTCTAAGAATATATTCAGCAAACTTTCCCAGGCGGGTGTATCAACGCTTCTGTGCATGCATCTTAGTGAGGAGCATTTTAAGAAGGCCAAGGAAGAGCACATGAACGTGATAATAGCGGGACATATCGCGAGCGATAACCTGGGCCTTAATATAATGATCGATCATCTCGAGAAGAAAGGCAAATTAAAGATAGTCCCATGCTCAGGGTTCAGGAGATTTCCTAGAAAGAAATAAGCTGAAAACTGATAGCTGAAAGCTTAATTATGGCGAAGATACCCGAACATATATTGAACGAGATCCAGGATAGATGCGATATAGTGGAAGTGATCTCCAGCTATATACCTCTAAACCCAGCGGGAAGGAATTTTAAAGCCCTGTGCCCATTCCACCATGAGAAGACGCCCTCTTTTATAGTGAGCCCCGACAAGCAGATATATCATTGTTTCGGGTGTAACTCCGGAGGGAATGTATTTAATTTCGTGAAGGAGCATGAAAAGATAGATTTTATAGATGCTGTTAAAATGCTGGCTGAGAAAACAGGAGTCAAGCTTCCTGAATACAGGCAGGAAAAAAGCGAGGACTCCTCGCTTGTGAGCACTATTTATACTATAAACGATATAGCGGCCGGTTTTTACGGCGGATTGCTGGCTAAAAGTGCCGCCTCGACAGACGTAAGGCGTTATATTGAGAAAAGAGGCATTGAGGACGCGGTATTAGAAAAATTCAGGATTGGGTACGCTGACAGTTCATGGAGGTCTTTGGCGGATTACCTTACGCAGAGGGGCGTAAAGCGTGAGATGACTCTGAAGGCCGGCCTGGTATTAAAAGGCAAAGACAATTCCGTTTACGATCTTCTTAGGGGCAGGCTTGTATTCCCGATCTTTGACGCTAGAGGCAGGGTCCTTGGTTTTGGCGCGAGGGTCCTGGATGATTCCCTGCCAAAGTACATAAATTCTCCCGAGACTATAGTATACAAAAAGGCCAGACATCTTTACGGCCTTAATTTCGCGAAACAGCATATCAGGGAAAAAGGTTTCGCTATAATTTCCGAGGGGTATTTGGACGTGATCATGAGCCATCAGTACGGGATCATCAACACTATCTCGTCTCTGGGAACAGCTCTTACAGTAGAACAGATAAGGCTTTTAAGGAGATATACTCATAATGTCGTGATGGTTTATGACGCAGACCAGGCCGGGGAGATGGCGGCTCTCAGGGGGCTGGACCTCTTTCTGGAGGAAGGCATGAATGTAAAGATAGCCTGCCTCGAAAAGGGGCACGACCCTGACAGCTTTATAAGAAAATTCGGCCCTCGCGGTTTCGACGTGATTATAAAAAAGGCAAAGAATCTTTTTGAGTATAAGCTGGGGGTTTTGAAGGAAAAATTTAACACAGATGAACCTGAAGCCAAGGCCGAGATAGTAAAAGAGATGCTCGGGACGATAAACAGGGTCAGAAACGCAGTTATAAAGGCTGAGTTTATAAAGAATCTCTCGGCGGCGCTTTCCATAAAAGAAGAGGCTGTATGGGAGGAGTTGAAAAAGCTTGGCAATAACAAAAGCTTCCGCCGCGGCGGACAGGCAGGGCTTCAGGAGGTAAAAAGAACCGTTTCTATATCTCCTGCGGAAAAGATACTCGTGAAGCTTATGCTTGAGGATGCGAGCGTGGTGAATACGGTCAGGGAAAGTCTTAAGCCTTTTGATTTTAAGAATCCTGACATAAGGCATCTTATCGAGGCATTATTCAGTTTTGATACTAAAGGGACGATCATAGACGCGCGGAGGCTTATAAATTATCTAGAAGATAAGGTCTCCCCTCATGTGATATCTTTTATAGTCAATGACGAGGTCATGATAAGGGATAAGGAAAAAAACATAAGGGATTGTATAAATGTGATTAAAAAAGAAAACAAGGATAGGCAGCTGAGGGACATTCAGAGCAGGTTGTCTCTGGCGCAGAAAAACGGTTATAAAGATGAGGCAAAAAGTCTTCTGGGGGAATTTAACCGATTAATAAAAACAGGGAGCTAGGCCATGAGAAAAAAAGAGAAATCCATGAAAAGGGCAAAAGCTAAGGATAGTTATTGCGATAAGCTGATAGCGTTGGGCAGGAAGAAAGGCCACCTGACGTATGAGGAGATCAATGATTTCCTGCCCGAGGAGATCATTTCCTCGGATCAGCTAGAGAAGGTGTTCAGCGCCCTGGACAATGAGAAAATAGAGATAGTGGATTCCGAAGAAGAGTATAAGGAACGCCATAAGGAGCATGACAAAAGCGGGAAAGACAAAGACGTAAAGGCCAGGCATAAAGAAGGGGCTACTCTGGAAAACGCGCCTACAAACATAGAAGATCCGGTAAAGATGTATCTCAGGCAGATGGGGCAGATACCTCTTTTATCAAGAGAAGAAGAAATAAGGCTCGCGCAGGAAATAGAGAAAGCGGAAGATGAGTATAAGAGTGCTGTCCTGAGCTGTCCGTGCATAAAGGAAGCGGTCCTCTCTATAGCGAATGAAATGCTGACACAACAGATAAGCATAGAGGAGATGATCAAGGAAGAGCCTGACGTGAAAAAAGAAAGCGCTATCATCAAGAAAATTGAAAGACTCTCCCGGAAAATACGCGCTTCGAGAAAAGGACACAGCATAAAAGAGCTCTGTCTGGAATTTAAATTCAGCGTTTCCGTCATAGAAGACCTCGCCAAAAAGATAAGGGCTGCGATATCAGAGATGGATGCGATTGACAGGGAGATCATCAGGATGAGAAGGCGCAGGATCAGGGGCAGCATAAAATCATTCGAGCGGAAAAAGAAAGACATAGAAGCCAGTTTTGGGAAAAAACAGGAAGAAATCAAAAAAGATTTTTCCCTTATCAGGAAAAAGGCCTTGAAATTCAATAGGGTTAAAAAGGCGATGGTCGAGGCTAACCTGAGGCTCGTTGTCAGTATCGCTAAAAAGTACACAAACAGAGGGCTTTCTTTCCTGGATCTTATCCAGGAGGGGAATATAGGGTTAATGAAGGCCGTGGAGAAATTCGAGTATAAGAGAGGTTATAAATTTTCCACGTACGCTACCTGGTGGATACGCCAGGCGGTCACGCGTTCCATAGCTGACCAGGCCAGGACCATAAGGATACCGGTCCATATGACTGAAACCATAAATAAGCTAATCAGGGTTTCAAGGATACTGGTGCAGGAGAATGGCAGAGAGCCGGCGGCTGAGGAGATAGCGTCTGAGATGAGGATGAGCGTCGAGAAGGTCAGAAGCATATTAAAGATTGCCCAGGAGCCGATATCTTTACAGACGCCCATAGGGGATGAGGGGGATACCAGTTTCGGCGATTTTATAGAGGACAAGAAAGCGGTTTCGCCCGCCAATGCCACTGCCTATACTATGCTTAAAGAAGAGATGGACAAGATCCTTGATACTCTTACCGAGAGAGAAAAAAGGATTTTGCGTCTGAGGTTCGGCATAGGTGACGGTTATCCGAGAACCCTTGAGGAGGTTGGAAGTATTTTTAATGTGACAAGGGAGAGGGTCAGGCAGATAGAGGCAAAGGCGTTGAGGAAGCTCAGACATCCCACCAGGAGCAGGCGTTTGAGGAATTTCCTGGAAATGGCCTTTGGCCAGGAAGCATAACCAGAGATGAGACGTGTTGAACGTGCGCTGTTCTGCGTATTAAGGGCCGGATTTTCATATCCGGCCCTTTTTTACGCTCAAATAACCCGAAAGATCATGAGTAAATAAAAGATAATTTTGTTGTCAAACCAGAGGTGTATGTAGTAAAATAAAAAGAAAAATCAAGGAGGGTTTTATGATTGCGACAAAAAGAGCATTAGGTTGTCTGATTTTTTGTCTGTTTATCACGGGTTGCGCTGCGCGTTCCAGGGTTATTAAAGAAGTCGATCTTGGGCCAGAGGCTCCCAAACCGGTAGTTAAGAAAGAAGCCATAAAAGAGCGGAAGGTCGAGAAGGATATGGCAGTAGCTTCCGCGCCGACGCCTTCGCCGGCTCCGTCTGTCGAGAAACCGCAGTCTTTTCAGCCGGCTATTCCAGAGCAGCCGGCAGCCCCTGAAAAAATCACATATAATCAGATTACTAATTTAATAGGAGAGTTTCTTGACATAAAGCCCGCTGATAACGCTTCTGGAAAACCCCGCTTCGTGGGCATATCAGAAAATAAACTCGTTACGCTGGAAATGATCGGAGATAAGGATAATATTTCCATTACCTCAATCAAGCTTGTTTATCCTGATGACATAGAGCCTGTCAACGCTGATTTGAACAACGCTATGATGCTCAGGTTCCTGAAAAACGTGGCGCCTGAGATAAAGGACTGGTCGTCCAATATTAAGGACATAGTAAGCAGGTTTCATTCGCTGCAGTTAGGGGACAAGAAAGAGGAGACTGTATCGCTGGGCGGCAAAGACATAAAAATCGTAAGCGATAAAAGCTCAAACTCTATCACGGTCATAGCCAGATATCAGTAATACCGCTTATTTTCCCCTTGTCATAGAATATCCAAAATGGTATAATTTACACTCTACGGGCCCATGGTTCGACAAGCTCACCTTTTAATATTGGACTGGACACTATTTGGACACCAGCAGGGGTGGCGGGCCTCTTTAGATTCCCAGGTAGTGATAAACCCATCGAATCTTATTTTGCACAAAAATTGAACTTTGGGGCATACACCTTCCAGTCTAATCTATTTTTACTCCCTACCACCCTTAAAGAGGGGTATAGGATGGCCTTTCCCATTCCCGAATACATTATTTTCTGCCTTGTTTTTATCTCCTTGTGGCATTATAATATCTACACTAACTACAAAGGCGTGGATATGTTCTGTCCTAAATGCAAAGCTGAATATAGAGAAGGATTTACCGCTTGTGCTGATTGCAACCTACCATTAGTAGATAAACTTCCAGAAGAGTCTCCTGAAGAGTATGTTAAATACAAAGAACTATTCTACACATTTAACCTTGCAGATATAGCCTTCATAAAATCTCTATTTGAGTCTCATGATATAACTTATTATATACAGGGTGAAAACTTTCTACAATTAAGACCACTGGCTCAACCTGCTGGTATTATGGTTGATGAGGAACAATTTGAGGAGGCAAAGGAGCTATTGAAGGAATTTAAAGAAAGATTTACGGGATTATCTTTAAGAGAAGGTGGGCAATGAGGAAAGATTTAGTATATTCGTAAATATAAAGCAATCTGGAGTTAATCTGGGTTGGCTTTTTATGTTTAGGGAGGAAGAAAATGAAGATAGTACTAAAAGAAAGAAGGAAATTTGTTCGTTTTGTTTTTTTGGCACTTATTTTAATAGGAATATCGATGATTACATTTGTAAGATATTTTGCTTATCGCTAATTCAATATTAATGAATAAAAGACAATTGATAGTAGCAATAATCTTAATCCTTATTCTTTCTGCCTCTGGATGCAGAAGTATTTATGTTGGAGTAGGAATTTAGCTTGTTTAAAGTGTATGTTTAACAAAGCTATTCAGTGGGGCAAGCTTGAGGAGAACCCCCTTAAGGCAGTTAAGCTATTGTATAATACTAAGAATGGTAATCCTTTTGGGAATATTAGAAAATCTTTCTTTACAGCCCTGAGAAAATCTGGTATTATAAATTTTCGCTTTCACGATTTAAGGCATACTTTTGCCTCGCACCTTGTTATGTCCGGGGTAGATTTAAACACAGTAAGAGAGTTAATGGGGCATAAATCGCTTGAAATGACCCTTAGGTATGCTCATCTGTCAGCCAGACCATAAAAGAG
>JAHIYJ010000039.1 GCA_018814825.1 Candidatus Omnitrophota bacterium | reverse complement strand
CCGGCGTCTCGTATAGCCAGTTTACTTGCCTCTACGCCTAGATCACTTGTGGCGATATCTTTATCCGCTATGCGCCTCTCCTTTATGCCAGTGCGGGTCATTATCCATTGGTCAGACGTATCCACCATCTTTTCGAGATCGCTGTTTGTCAGTTTTTTCGGAGGCAAATAGTAACCCAGTCCCAGTATTCCGGCTTTACGCATTACATATCCTTTCTTTAAGCTATCCTCTCCACTATATGCTGGTTGACGTTCTTCGCGATTTCTTCTCCGGCGACCCTTATGGCGTTCTTTATGGCCTTTGGGGTAGACGAGCCATGGCAGATGATGCAGATGCCGTTCATACCAAGTAAAGGCGCCCCCCCGTATTCCGCGGAATCCATCTTAATCTTAAAAGAAGCTAAAGTTTTCCTGCTTAACAGCGCTCCTAACCTTGATGCCAGACTGCTTTTAAAGCCTCTTTTAAGCATTTCCACAAGCGCATGGGCCGTGCTCTCTGATACCTTGAGTGCGACATTGCCGACCAGGCCATCGCATACAATAACATCGCAATCCCCCATGAACAAATCCCTGCCCTCTATATTCCCTATAAAATTCAGGCCTGAAAGCTCTAATAGGCCGAATGCCTCTTTTAAAAACCCCGTGCCTTTGGATTCCTCCTCCCCTATATTCAAGAGCCCTACTCTAGGCGAGGAATTATTCAATATATACCTGGAATAAGCACTGCCCATTATGGCGTACTGCAGGAGATGTTTCGGCTTCGCGTCTATATTCGCTCCCCCGTCGATCATAAGCGCCGCGCCTTTCAGCGTAGGCATTACCACGCCTATACCGGCCCTCTCTATACCAGGCAAAAGCCTGCATTTTAGCGTGGCGGCGCACACAACTGCCCCTGTGTTGCCGGCGCTCACTATTGCGTCCACTTTTTTTTCTTTGGCAAGATTGGCCAGGATTACTATGGAAGATTGTTTTTTTCTTCTTACGCTCAGGACAGGCTGTTCGTGCATGCCTATCGCTTCGGGAGCGTGCTGGATAGAAATATTTTCCGGGACAGGCCTGTGATTATCCAGTTCTTTTTCTATAAGAACCCTGTCGCCCACCAGAATAATGTGGCAGTTAAGTTCTCGCGCCGCCATCACGGCGCCCGCCACGTCAACTGAAGGAAAATTGTCCGAACCCATCGCGTCAAGGGCTATCTTGATCATATCCGTACGCTCCACCTGCTTAATCCGCCTGGGCGGATTATTTTTTCTCCTTCTTCTCTTTCTTCTTTATCTGTATGACCTGCCTGCCCTTGTAAAAACCGCACACATTGCACACGCGGTGCGGCAGTTTAGGCGCTTTACAGTTAGGACATATGGAACTGCTGGGCACGTGGATTTTCTGCGCTCCGCGTCTTTTGCCCTGCCTTGAGCTGGAGTGTCTTCTTTTTGGTAATGGCATCTTATGTTCCTCCCGGTGGATTATTATAGTTTATAGATCCAAGCCTATATTTTTCGTCTTTCCCTCTTTTTTATCTTCGTCTGGGCACTCACATGTATCCACATTAAGATTCTGTCCGCAGTTCTGGCACAGCCCCTTACAATCTGGCTTACAAAGAGATTTCATGGGGCAGTCCAGGATCGTCTCCTGCCTTATATCTTCGTCCATCTCGATGATTTCACCCGGTTGTACATCATAACTGGTCTTGAATTCTTTTTTAAGCACTCCCGCGAATTTCGCCAGGCATCGGCCGCAGGTGTATTCGGCCGGAACCTCCAGGGATATATCCGCAAATACCTCACCGCCCGCCTTTATGACCTTTGCCTTGACTGAAATCGAACCGGTCAACGCTATACCCTGGTCCTCCATATCCAGCGACATGGTGTGTGAATCGATTTCCCCGGCTATCTCCAGCCCCTCGGGAGGTATCTTATCAACGTGTATCCTCATGATACCAAACTGTAAGTGTCACGAGCTATCATCAGCTCTTCATCAGTCGGTATAATCAAAGTCTTGCTGTTTTTCGGCAAGACTCCCCCGCTGATCTTTTTCATCAGGCCGGCCTGATTTTCGCCTATGCCTCCCGTAAAAACCACCGCGTCGACTTTTCCTAGCACGCCTAAATACGCGCCTATGTATTTTTTTATCCTGTAAACGAACATGTCCAGGGCAAGCCTTGCCCTTTTACTCGACCTCGCCGCTTTTATTATCTCTCTCATATCATTGCTTACACCTGAAATACCCAGAAGCCCGCTTTTCTTGTTCAACATTTCCATCGCGGCATTCATATCCATGCCTTCTTTTTCCATTATATACGGGATGATGGCCGGGTCTATATCTCCTGAACGTGTGCCCATAATAAGTCCCTCAAGCGGCGTAAAGCCCATGCTCGTGTCAACAGCCTTTCCTTTTTCCACAGCAGTTATGCTGCAGCCGTTCCCAAGGTGACACGTGATAAGATTTACCCTGTCTATTGATTTCTTCAATATGCGAGCCGCCTGTCTGGTGATATATCTATGGCTTGTGCCATGGAATCCATACTTACGCACCCTGTATTTCTCGTGATATCTGTATGGTATGGCATATAGATAGGCTCTCTCAGGCATAGTCTGGTAAAACGCTGTATCAAAGACGGTAACGTGTGGAACCCTGGAAATCAGTTTCATGGACTCCGTTATCGTCATGACCGCCGCCGGATTATGGAGAGGCACGGCCTCGCTGAAACGGCTGATTTCTTTTATGACCTCTTTATCCACTAGGGTGGCTTCTCTGAATTTTCCCCCATGGACAACCCTGTGCCCTACCGCGTCGATCCGGCTATGGAGTTTATCCAGTATCACTGCCAGCGCTTCCCTGTGAGTAGGCACCTTCTGGCCTATACGTTCTACAGCACCTTTATCCAAAAGCATCTCGCCTTTGCCGGATATATTAAAGAGCTTGTATTTTATCGAAGAGCTTCCGCTGTTTAATACCAGTATAAACATTTTATCTCAGTCCCCGCTCTTTTGAGTCCTGAAAGCCGTTACCGCCACAGTGTCAACGATATCCTGCGCGTTGCAACCCCGTGACAGATCACTGGCAGGTTTTCTAAGGCCTTGCAGGACAGGCCCGAGCGCATGCGCTTTCGCGAAACGTTCCGCTATCTTATACGATATATTCCCGGCGTCCAGATTCGGGAAGATAAACACATTGGCCCTGCCCTTGATCCTGTTGGCCGGGTCTTTTCTATCTGCCACCTCCGGCACAACAGCACAATCAACCTGGACCTCTCCGTCTATAAGAAGGTTGGGCATTTTTTCCGACACGAGCCTTGTGGCTTCCCTGACCTTCTCCACGCTTTTCCCTGAACCGCCGCTGCCTTTAGTCGAATAACTCAACATAGCCACTTTTGGCTCGTCGTCAAGAATAACCTTTGCCATCTTCGCGGAGGCAATGGCTATATCCCTTAACTGTTCGGCGGTCGGATCGGGAATTATACCAGCGTCAGCGAATATAAAAACTCCGTTTGAGCCGATGTCTTTGTCTTTGAATATCATGATGATGGAACTCGAGACGACAGGAGTATCTTTATCGGGCCCTATGCAATAGATAGCCGCCTTCGCGACATCGCGGGTGGTCGTTGAGGCGCCCGCGACAAGGCCGTCAAAATCTCCGGAACGAACACCTAGTGCCGCGTAAAATACGGGATTCTGAGTAATGAGCTTCCTGGCCTCATCCTCCTCGATTTTTTTGTGTTTTCTTATTTCACAGTAAAGCGCCACATATTTATCGAGGTTGCCGTAAGATCCACTGTCGATTATCTCTGAGCCGCTTACATTAACGCCCTCTTCTTTTGAGATCTTGCTTATTTTCCCGGGATCGCCTAATAGAACGGGCAAGCATATCTCTTTCTTTAGAATAATGTCAACTGCCCTTAAAACGCGCGGAGTCTCTCCCTCCGGGAGTATAATCTTTTTTTTTGATTTTCTCGCGCCTTTATATATCTTTTCTATAAAATCCACGTTCAGGCTTTCCTTCTCAATTTTAGTTTTTCTTTTATCGCCTTCTCAACGAAGCTCGGCACGAAACCCTTAAGGCTCGCGCCGAGAAAGGCGGCTTCTTTAATGAGCTTGCTCGATAAATACGAATATGACTCTGAAGGCATCATGAATATCGTCTCTATATCATCAGCGAGTCTCCTGTTCGTCAGGGCCATTTGAAACTCATACTCAAAATCCGATATCATGCGAAGCCCTCTTATAACCACCCTGGCCCCTTTTTTTCTCACATACTCGACGGCAAGCCCGTCAAAATCCCCCACTTCCACGCCCTTAAGCCCTTTTACAGACTTTTTAATCATGGCTACGCGTTCGGTTACGCTGAAAAGAGGGCTCTTGTCCATATTGTGGGCCACAGCCACGACTACCCTATCCGATATCTTCAGGGCGCGTTTAATAATATCAAGGTGACCGTATGTGACGGGGTCAAAACTTCCGGGGTAAACCACTATCTTTTTCATTTCGCGAAAAACTCCAGTACAGTATCGCCGTATCTAGAGGACCGTATTTTTTTTAAGGAACCTACGGACTCAGGCAGGTCTTCTTTTTTATATATCTCCGCCACTATTATGGCATTTCGAGCCAGTATATCATAGTTGGAAATCGCTATCAAGCTATTTTTGGCCATGTCGTTATGATAGGGTGGGTCCAAGAAAACAACGTCAAATCTCAGGCATGATTCCTTGAAATCCAGCAGGGCTTTCAGCGCGTCCTTCTTATATATATTAAAACAAGATATATCAGATAGACCCAAAGAGGTCAGGTTCTTCCTTACGATAGCAATGTTCCCGGGGTTGTTATCCACGAATGAGACCCTTCCAGCGCCGCGGGACAAGGCCTCAATGCCCATGGCCCCGGAACCGCAATAAAGATCCAGGAAATCAGAGCCATTTATACGGTTTTTCAGGATCTCGAACAGCGCCTCGCGCACCTTATCCGACGTAGGTCTTATAGCCTTTGGCATTTCAAGTGTCCTGCCCCTGAACTTCCCGCCTATTATCCGCATAAATCCCTCTCTGCTCTTACCCTACCGCTGTCAGTTCCAGATCCCGCGCACTGAATTTTTTTTTCAGCTCCGCGCGTAAAAACCTGTTCTCCGGACTGCGCAGAAACCTGTCTTTTTTTATTAATTCGGACGCCTCTTCCCTGGCCTTCTCAAGTATGCCCTTGTCGCGCACGATGTTTCCTATTTTTAGCTCGGGGAGACCGCTCTGCCTGGTGCCAAAAAACTCGCCGGGCCCTCTTATTTCCAGGTCTTCTTCCGCTATCCTGAAACCGTCCTGTGTATTTAACATGGCCTTTATGCGGTCTCTCGCGTCATTTGTCTTTGGGTCAGCCATCAAAATGCAATAAGAAAGAAACCTGCCCCTGCCTATCCTGCCTCTTAATTGGTGTAACTGGCTCAAACCAAACCTGTCAGCATGTTCTACTATCATTGTCGAGGCATTCGGGACATCTACCCCGACCTCTATCACTATGGTCGAGGCCAGGATGTCTATTGCCTTGTTCCTGAAATCCGACATGATCTTTTCTTTCTCATCGGATTTCATTTTGCCATGTAAAAGTCCTATCTTTAAATCCGGGAACATCTTCGAGATCTCTTTACTCATCTTAACCGCCGCCCTAAGGTCAGAACGTTCGGATTCTTCTATTATCGGATAGACCACATATGCCTGTCTGCCTATCTTTACCTGCTCATAAGCTATGCTGTAAGCCCTGCCGTGGTTGGCACTCTCAAAATACAGGGTCTTCACGCTCCCCCTGCCCGGAGGGAGTTCATCGATTATCGAAACGTCCATGTCGCCGTAAAGAGTCAGGGCAAGAGTGCGCGGTATTGGCGTAGCCGTCATTACTAGTATATCAGGATTAGTAGACTTTGATTTTAAAAGCGATCGCTGTATGACTCCGAATTTATGCTGCTCGTCGATCACAGCCAGGCCCAGGTTTTTAAAGCTGACTCCTTCCTGTATAAGCGCGTGAGTGCCTATTACCAGGTTCGCCTGTCCTATCTCAATCATGTGTCTCCGCCTGGCGCGCTCCTGCGGTTTCAGATCGCCTGACAATTGGACTATCCTTAAACCAAGACCATCCAGCATGGATTTTATATTTTTATAATGCTGATCCGCCAGTATTTCAGTAGGGACCATTAAAGCGCCCTGGTACCCATTCTGCACGGTCAATAGAAGTGCATGGAGCGCGACTATTGTCTTGCCGCTCCCAACATCGCCCTGTAACAGCCTGTTCATCGGCCTGGGCCGTTTCATGTCCTCCTCTATTTCCCTTATTACCTTTGCCTGGCTTTTTGTGAACTCAAACGGCAAGTTCTGTTTAAATTTATCTATTAAATCTCCTTCCAGGCCATGCGGGTAACCGTTCAGGTCTATTTTTATCCTGGCCCGTTTCAGGGCAATACCTGTCTGTAATAGTAGGAATTCGTCAAATACAAGCCGCTCCCTCGCCCTTTTAAGGACGATATCGCTGACCGGGAAATGAATATTGCGAACCGCCTCTTTCAGGACCATCAGGTTATTTCTTTTTCTTATATTGTACGGGAGTATTTCCTGGATATTCCCCACATATTCATCTACCACTGTCTTCATTATATTTCTGAACCATCGCTGGTTCAGGCTTTCGGTCAGCGGATATACAGGCACAATCCTGCCCATGCTTATAGAATCTTCCTTTGTGCCTGTCAATATTTCATACTCGGGATTATTAATCTGCAGGTAAAGGTATTTTTCAACTTTACCATAAAGTATAAGTTCCTGTCCTATCTTGAACCTATCCTTCATGTATGGCTGGTTAAACCATACAGCGTGTATCACTCCGGTAGAATCGCCAACGGCCATCTGGAAAAGATTCATGCCTTTCCTGGTAGTCCTGTCCCCGAAGGTAAGGACCTTGGCCCTGACAGTTTCGAAATTGCCAGGCTTCACAGCCGAGACCTGTTTGATCCTGGTCCTGTCTTCGTATCTTCTGGGCAAACAATACAAAAGATCCTCTACCGTCTCTATGCCAAGCCGGTTAAGCAGTTTAAATCTTGACGGTCCAACCCCTTTAATAAATCTGGCTGAAATAGATAAATCCTTCATCTCACTCCCTTAAGGTCGTCTGTCCACTCAGGCACCCTTACTCTATCAATAGTGGCCAGCACCTGCCTGAACCCCCTTAAAAGCCCCTTATCCTTAGCCATGTCTATAGTGTTAATATACTCCCGGCGAGTAACGCGCCTTGAGATCTCAGGGAAATCAAAAGCCAGGTGGCAGGGATAATACTGCGCCATTATATTAACATATGTGCCGACAGAGAGCTCGTTGATTATAAAATCAAAAATAGCCTCACTACCAGCCAGATTATTCGGCAGGAGGAGATGTCTTATCAAAAGGCCTTTTTCCGCTATGCCTTTAATTATCTTCAAGTCCCCGACCTGTCTGTACATTTCTTTTATCGCTATTTTTGACATCTCAAAATAATCAGGGGCCGATGAATATTTTCTAGCCGCCGCGTTATCAGAGTATTTCATGTCAGGCATGTATATGTCTATCACGCCATCGAGAACCTTAAGCGCGTCCACGGATTCGTAGCCGCCGCAATTATAAACAAGCGGTACTGAAAGTCCTTTTTCTTTCGCGATATATACGGCCTCCAGAATATCGGGCATGTAATGCGTGGGCGTAACGAAATTTATATTGTGACATCCGGCGGCCTGCAGCTTAAGCATCATACCCGCCAGAGTACCAACCGGCGCCTCTCTACCTTTCCCGAGCTGGCTGATAGGGTAATTCTGGCAGAATACGCATCTAAGGCTGCAGTGCGTGAAAAATATAGCGCCTGAGCCCTTATGTCCCGATATGGGCGGCTCTTCGCCGAAATGGGCATGAAAACTGGATACCATGGGGAGAAGTCCGGCTTTACAAACGCCTGTCTCACCTTTTAACCTATTAACCCCGCACCTTCTGGGGCATAGACTGCAGGATTCCATTAACGAGTAAGCCTTTTTAATTTTCTCTTGCATAGTTTCTTATATTATGCTATCATTTTAACTCTAATTCAATCTTAAAAAATGAGAGGTACCTTATGTCACGAATATGTTCAATTTGCGGAAAAAAGCCTATAGCCGGAAGGACAATAGCGAGGAGAGGTATGGCTAAGAAAAAAGGCGGCGTTGGTAAGAAAATAACCGGAGTAACAAAGAGAAGGTTCCTGCCAAATATTCAAACCGTACGGGTAATCCAAAATGGCGCGGCCAGGCGAGTCAAGGTGTGCACGGCCTGCATCAAAGCCGGCAAGGTAGAGAAGGCTTGATATCTTTTATTTTCAACTGGATGGTCCGGATGCCCTGCCAGTGATTAAATGAGGCTGTATAGGCAATGTCTATCGCGGGAGATTTTTTTATGATAGCCTCCGCATCGCTATTCCTGGCAAGGCCAAAACCTATCGCCTCAAAGGTCCTGTTTCCTGCGCTAAACCATAATTTAACGTGCTCATCTTTTATTATCCTTAAAGGTCTCGCGAGGCTCAGCCCCCTGGAACAGAACACAGGCTCAGGATTTGATTCTCCAAAAGGCTGAAGCCTGTTCATATCCTCAATCACACCTTCGTCCAGTGAGTCCAGGGATATCTCCATATCAATATCAAGCCCAGGTATAAGATCATCTGAAGTGAGCACAGTATCAGCTATCTCGTTTATGGACTTTATGAACCGGGTAAGATTCTCTTCGCCTATGGTCAGGCCGCACGCATACTTGTGGCCTCCGTATTCCTTTAAAAAATCACCACATCTGGCAATGGCCTCAAACAAATGAAAATTCTCTATAGACCTGCCCGAGCCTCTTCCTATACCGTCCTTCGTCGAAATCATTATGCAGGGCCTGTAAAACCTGTCTGATATCCTTGAGGCCACTATACCTATTACCCCCGTATGCCATTTCTCCTTATGCAATACAATGACTTTATGCTCTTTAAAATTGATCTCTCTCTCAACCTTGGACATGGCCTCTTTTAAAGTCAGGCCTTCTATCTTCTGCCGTTCACGGTTGGCCCTGTTTAACTTTTCGGCGAGTGTCATGGCCCTCACCTCATCATCACTAATAAGGAGCTCCACAGCATCCCGAGCAGAACCCAGCCTGCCCGCGGCGTTTATCCTAGGCCCCAGTATAAAGCCTATTTCAAAGGAACCCGGCTCTTTTGTCCTGATTCCGCTAGCCTCTATAAGCGCCTTTATGCCTTTATTGACCCCGCCATTTTTCAGCGATTTCAACCCCTCTCTCACCAGGATCCTGTTTTCGCCTGTCAGCGGCGCCACGTCGGACACCGTGCCAAGCGCGACAAGATCCAGATACCGCCAGACGTCTCTATTGCGAAACTCCGAACACAGCGCTTCACAAAGCTTGAACGCGACGCTTACGCCCGAAAGATTCTTGTCAGGATAAGCGCAGTGTTTCTGCAAAGGATTTATTATGGCGTACGCCGGCGGAAGCACCTCAGGGACCTCGTGATGGTCCGTTATGACCACGTCTATGCCACGGCTGTTTAACGATTTAACCTCTTCGCGGCTTGATATCCCGCAATCCACGGTCACGACTAGACTCGCGCCGCTCCTCACGGCCTCCTCTACTCCGCCGGAGCTAAGTCCGTACCCCTCGGTAAGTCTGTCAGGTATATAATAAAGCGGGTCCGCACCTAAGTCACGCAAAGTAAAAACCATCAGCGCGATGGATGTTATCCCGTCCACGTCATAATCTCCGTGGATGAGTATTTTTTCCTTTTTCGCAATGGCCCTTTTTATCCGCGCTACGGCCTCATGTATACCTTCCATCAGGAAAGGATTATAGAGTTCAGCGACGCCTCCTGTCAGGAAAGTCCTTGCCCGCTCAGCGTCACAAAGACCCCTGTTAAGCAAGAGCTGCGCTATTACCCTGGACACGCTCAGCTCATCGCTCAGAGATCTTTGTTTAGCCTCATCAGGTTGTCTTACGTTCCACTTTTTCATTTACAGGGCTCTATGTGCACGCCGACATCGGTTACGCCGGATATCTTTCTTTTAAGCGCCGACTCTATTTTATGACTGACCTCATGGGCCTGGTCAATCCGTGTCTTCGCGTCGATAGTCACATGCAGGTCCACATGTATGTCATCCTGTCTGCCTCTTGTCCTTATCCTATGGATGGATTTTATACCCGCGATATCCTTAACCGCCTCTTTTATTCTCGCGTTAGCCAGGACATTCGCGTCACACAAGACATTTGAACTGGCCTTTATTATGTCAATACCTGACTTGGCTATTAACAGAGCGATAACCGAGGCGACTATAGTGTCCAGAAAAGAAAACCCGAGTTTTATTGAGATAAGCGTACCCACAACGCTAAACGAGGCAAAGATATCGCTTCTCGTATGCAATGAGTCGCATACCAGTATATCGCTCTCCAATTGATAGCCTCTCATACGCTCATACCTCATCACGAATATATTTACGCAGATCGTAAGCGCCATGAGGATAAAGCTCAGCGCCGTAACATCAGGCGCCGCCACAGGATGTATCGCTCTCTCAATGGCCTCCTTTATAATATTAAACGAGACCGCGAAAAGTATCACCGCTATGCCCAGAGTGGCGATGGTCTCAAACTTCTTGTGGCCATAAGGATGAGACTCGTCCTTTGGCCTGGAAGCCGCCCATATGCCAACAAGCCCTATGATATTGGACGCGCCGTCACCGAATGAGTGGAAACCGTCCGCTGTCATGGACGCACATCTTGTGATAAGGCCGTAGATTATCTTACTGAATGCCACAAGCCAGTTAAAGACGAGGATTATAATCAATATCCGTCGTATTTGCGCAAATTTATCCATATCTAGAATACTCAAACCCGCATTGCAATTTAATTGCAATGCGGGTTTGGCTAATGTTCATCTTCTCCCCTTGGCGTGCCAGAATATCACCAGCGGCGAGGCAATATATATGGTTGAGTATATGCCTGATATCATGCCTATGAGAAGCGCGAAAGAAAAATCCCTCAACACCTCTCCCCCAAAGAAGAATATCGAAGTCACCGCCAGAAGCGTGGTAAATGTGGTCAGGACCGTCCTGGACAGAGTCTGATTCACGCTCATGTTCACTATTTCTTTCATGGTGGCCTTGCGGTAAAGCTTCATGTTCTCTCTTATCCTGTCGTATATGACAATGGTATCGTTTATGGAGTAACCTGCTATGGTTAATAGCGCGGCCACGATGGTAAGATTGAGCTCCCTGCCTGTTATCGCCAGAAATCCCATGGTAACAAATACGTCATGGAAAAGGGCGATGACGCCGGCAGTCGCGAATGCCACATTTTTGAACCTGAACCCAACATACAGCAATATACCTATAAGGCTCCATAAAACAGCGAGCCTAGCGCTCTTCCTGAGATGTTTGCCGATAGAAGGCCCTACTTTTTCCACGCGTAAAATATCCGAACGATTACCGGTAAACTTTTCATCAAATTCATTCTTTAAACTGGTAGCCACATCTTCGGAAGTTTTAACCAGAACCTCTTTTTTATCCTCGCCGACAAGTTGTATGGTAGCGTCCTTTATGCCCATATCATATAAGATCTTTCTTACATCCTCAACTTTTACAGGCCTGGCGAAGGAGTATTCCTGCAGCTGTCCTCCCGTGAAATCAATACCATAGGCCTTTTCACCTTTGGTAAAGAAAGCGCTGATGCCGACCACGAGGACGACCGTGGAAAGCACGTAAGCGATCCACCTCTTGCCTATAAAATCTATCTTTGTCTTCCTGAACATCTGAAGCATGGGGAGTTTTGTAAAATGTTTATTGGCTGTCACGAGATCAAATATAATACGCGTGACAAATATGGCCGTGAACATGCTGGCCACTATACCTATGGAAAGTGTTACCCCAAAACCCCTGATAGGCCCGGTGCCGAATTTAAATAAAAGGGCCGCGGCTATCAGCGTGGTTATATTTGAGTCCAGGATAGCGGTAAAGGCCTTGTTATAACCGGCCCCGACAGCGCTGCGGATATGTTTCCCTGTCGTCAGTTCCTCTCGTATCCGCTCATATATAAGAACATTAGCGTCCACTGCCATGCCGATAACCAATATAAGGCCAGCTATGCCAGGAAGTGTCAATGTAGTATGAAGCCACCCTAACATCCCGAGAACTATCACAAAATTCAAGAGCATGACGATAGAAGCCACGACGCCCGCGAAGAGATAATACAACAGCATAAAACCCAATACGAGGCACAGCCCTATCAATGACGCCCTTATGCCGCTTTCAATGGAATCCCGGCCAAGGAGCGCGCCCACTGTGCGCTCTTCTTCTATATATAGAGGTGCTGGCAGGGCACCCGCACGCAATACAATAGAGAGGTCGCTAGCTTCCTCCACGCTAAACCTGCCTGATATACTGGCCTTTCCCGATGGGATTTTCTCGTTTATACGGGGGGCCGAATGCACCTTGCCGTCCAGAACAATCGCCAGCCTTTTGCCCACGTTCCTCCCTGTGACATCAGCGAACACAGCCGCGCCTTTTGAGTTGAATTCAAGCGAGATGTAGGGCTCATTAAACCTGGATTGATCGAATTTGACTTCGGCCGCCACAAGGGTATCTCCCGTCAATTCGGATTTTTTCTTCAGTAGCAGCGTTTCCTTGCCTACTGTCTTTAATTCATAACCTTCGGGCACATTCCCCTCGTCAGCCTGTTTATTCAGGTCCTCATTATCCTCAATGAGTTTAAATTCCAGCTGGGCGGTCCTGCCGATAAGTTCTATCGCCCTATCTCTGTCAGTAACACCGGGCAGCTGTACGACAATTGAATCCTTGCCCTGGCGCTGTATGAGCGGCTCCCTGACCCCGAATTGGTCAATTCTATTGCGTATTATCTCAAGCGCCCTGTTAGGCGCGTCTTCTCTAGCCTCCTCAGGAATTTTCGAGGTATCCACCTTGAGCACAAGGTGCATACCGCCCTGAAGATCAAGCCCAAGGTTTATTTTTTCCTTTAATGGCAGCATGCCTGCCAGGGCAAAACCCACCACGCCAAGAGCCACCAGGATCCTCCATTGCATATTCTTAGTCATTTGCTTCCTCCTCAAAAAATGAGTACATCACTTACGGAGCCGTAAGGGCTCCGTAAGTGATAAGTACGAATTTGACCCTTGACATCTTCGATGTCAAGGGTAAGCTCGGACAGACGAGTTACGAAAATCTTCGATTTTCGTAACTCGTGTCCTCGCTTACCTGCTTTTTTTAAGGTACGCGACAGCTGTTTTGTTTATCTCCACCTTAACATTTTCATCTACCTTCAATATCAAGGTCGTATCTTTCACGTTTACCACGGTCCCGTGCATACCTCCGTTCGTGACCACCTCATCGTTCTTCTTCAGCTCAGACACCATTTTATTGTGTTCTTTTTGCTTCTTCTGCTGAGGCCTTATTAAAAGAAAATAAAATATCCCGAATATAAAGATAATCGGCAATAGACTGGCTATTGTATTTGGCGCAACTGCGTTTGGATTCATCGCTTCCCTCCCTCTTTTTTAAAACTGCTTGTTCATGAACTCTTTTTTTAATTCCACAAACGTATTATTCTTGATCGCCTCGCGGATCCTCTTCAATAAGTTTACATAAAAATACACATTATGTAAAGATGTAAGTCTAAGTCCCAGTATTTCCTCTGTGTTAAACAGGTGCCTTATATAGGAACGGGAATAATTTTTACATACGACACAATCACAGCTTTCGCTTAAAGGACTGAGGTCTTTTGAGTATTTCCCGTTCCTGATAATAATCCTGCCCTCATTAGTGTAGGCCGCTCCGTTCCTCGCGTTTCTAGTGGGCACGACACAATCAAACATATCGACCCCCATCTCTATAGCGTTAAAAAAATCATGCGGCATGCCGATGCCCATTGTATAACGCGGCTTATCTCCGGGCAAATATCCTATCGAACTCTCCATTATCTCGCGCATCAGATCTTTTGGTTCGCCTACGCTCAGGCCACCTATAGCATATCCGTCAAAACCTATCTCAGTCAGCTCCTCCGCAGACCTTTTGCGTAGATCAGGATACGTACTACCCTGCACTATGCCAAAGAGAAGTTGTCTTGAGCCTTGCTTGTCCCGAGCGGAGTCGAGGGAAGCCTTCAGTCTAGAGCCAAACTCCGCTTTTGAGCGTCTTGCCCACCTATTTGTAAGCGCGAGCGAACGCTCCGCCTTGTCTTTCGGGCACGGGTAACGCAGACATTCATCAAGCACCATCATGATGTCACTACCCATCTCATGCTGTAACCTAACAACATCCTCAGGGCTCAAAAAATGCTTTGAGCCGTCAATATGCGAGTTAAACTCTACGCCTTCCTCCCTTACCTTCATAAGATTCGCCAGGCTGAATATCTGGAAACCCCCGCTGTCTGTAAGTATAGGCCTGTCCCATGACATGAACCTACGGAGGCCTCCGGCATTTTTAATGATATCCATGCCGGGCCTCAAGTAAAGATGGTATGTATTGCCGAGGATTATTTGAGCGCCACAGTATTTAAGGTCCTCATTGGAAAGCGTCTTCACGGTAGCCTGCGTGCCGACAGGCATGAATTCAGGTGTCTCAATAACACCGTGCGGCGTCTCTAAGAGACCCACCCTTGCCTTTGTTTTTTTGTCTCTGTGCGTTATTTTAAACATTACACAAACGTTTATTTTTTATCATATTATTAACATCGCGTCGCCATATGAATAAAATCTGTACTTCTCCCTTACCGCTTCCTCGTAGACGCTCATCAAGAGGCCCCTGCCGCAAAAAGCGCTCACTAACATCAATAGCGTTGTTCTTGGCAGGTGAAAATTAGTCAAAAGCGCATCGACTGCCTGGAATTCGTAAGGCGGGTGAATGAATAGGTCTGTCCATCCCTGCTGTAGCTGCAGAGCTTGCTCTGCTGTATCTGGCAAAGCCTGCCCTGAGCAACTTGTGGTAAGCACAGCCGAACCAAGTCGAAGGGTAAACTTTGCGGCTACAGTCTCAAGCGCCCTGCATGTGGTTGTGCCTATAGCTATGGTCCGGCCTTTTTTTGTCTTGAGTTTTTCGAGCAAGGCCCCGTTTATCTCAAAATATTCCTTTTCCATATTATGATCGGTCACATCATCGGATTTAACAGGCTTAAACGTCCCATAGCCTACATGCAATGTCACATACCCGACATCCGTGCCCTTAGCGGAAGCGCTGTTCAGTATTTCTTTTGTAAAATGAAGCCCGGCCGTGGGGGCCGCGACAGCCCCCTTTTTTTCCGCGTAAACAGTCTGATATCTTTCTATATCAGAGTCTGCTGTGTCACGCTTTATATACGGCGGAAGGGGTACTTTCCCGAACCTGTCGAGCAACTCCGCGAAATTCCCATTACATTGGAACTTCAAAAATCTTCTCCCATTCTCTATCTTTGAGACCTCAGCTTTTAATGCCCCATCTCCAAAAATCAATTTAGTTCCAATCTTGCACCCTCTGGCAGGTTTCAACAAAACCTCATATTCATCTCCCTGAGCCCTGTCTGTCCCGAACGAAGCCGAACCAAGCTGAGGGAAGCTCTGAGCTAAAATAAGCGCCTCTACCTTACCTCCCGTCATCTTCCTGCCAAAAAGCCGCGCGGGCACGACCTTTGTATTGTTCAATACCAGCAAATCGCCTTTTTGGAAATATCCGGCGATATCCCTGAATATCCTGTGTTCTATCTTCCCGCTGTTTTTATGCAGGACCAGGAGTCTGGACCCATCCCGTCTCTCGCTCGGGTACTGAGCGACCAATCCTTTCGGCAGATTATAGTCAAAATCGGACAATCTAAGCATCCAACCCCTCTTAACTTTACACTTTCGTGACACACAGAAAGTGTAAAGTTATTTTATTCATTCGACCCTGACAATCTCAGCTCCGGGGTAATAATATAGTAGTATATCTTCGGCCTTCCAGCCCTGGCTGGCCATGTTAAAGGCACCCCACTGGCACATGCCTACTCCATGCCCCCATCCTTTGCCCGTAAATATCACGTATTTGCCTTTTTTTTCTGCCTCGAAATTAGCGCTTCTTATCAGATTTGGACCCACAATCAGCCTAAATTTATTACCGCTTAACCTGATGTCCTTGCCCTTGCCTTTTATAAGGAAATCCGTGACCCTTCCCGAGCTGTCCCTTTCCAGGACCTCAAACGAAATAATGCCAATATCATAACCCGCTTTTTTCAGCATGGACTCCAGATAATCCATTGTAAGTTCTTTCCGCCATCTGTAATGCGGCGAGATGGCGCAAAAATCACAAACCCTGGCGAGGAAGACAGGTATATCTATATTCCATAGAGTCAGGGCATCGGTCGTAGAGCCCCCGCACGTGGCATGAAAATACGCGGGAAAAACCTTATTCTCGTACATAAGCACAAGCCCCCGGGTCAGATTGACGGCGCGAGTAGTGCGCCATTTCTCGGACGTGCGCCCACCATAAACCTGAGAATACGCATCCGCTGTCAGGTCATAATATTTATTCTTACTTACCAGCTTCTGATAGAGCGCGTAAGTCCTGGCGGCTATGGCCTGGGCCTTTAAAACCTCAACAGGCCAGTTATGGTTGACCTCGTGATACAAGACGCCGTAGAGATATTCTTCCAGGTCTACATGATTAACGACGAAAAGTCTGTTATTTTTATCTTTGATGATGTCTATAGTGCCGCGGAATTGCCGGTTGTTGACATATACGCGAGCACCTGATGCCGGTAAAATCTTTATACCCTCTCCCTTAATGTATCCGGGAGAGACAGAAAATTCCCGCATATCCCTGCTTTCGCTCAAGACCTTTTCAGTCACCTGATCCATGATTTTATATGGGCCTTTTATCCGCACAGAGACATCTTCGACTCCGTCCATCACCCTTACTCTTACAGGGATGTATCTATGCGGCAGCAGAGACCCCATGGCGTAAAGACTATGCGCGCAACATAACAGGATAACAAAGAATAGTGTTGTTATTTTTCGAATCATTGCCTGCGGCCTATGAAGAACAAGATTAAAGAAATGACAATGCTCAAAAGAATGGAAGTCGTAACGGGGAAATAGAAACTTACGTTTTCTCTTTTTATATATATGTCTCCTGGAAGTTTGCCTATCCATGGTATTTTTCCGGCGAAACTAAACACCAACCCCGCTATTATCAGAATGATTCCAGCGAGGATTAAAAACCTGCCTAAAGCATTGATCATCATTTTACATTCGCGCGTTCAAGCTCAGAAAATACGCACCCGCAATATTTCTGTCTGTACATATCAGCTTCTTTGGCGTCTTGCTGAGAGGCCCTGAAACCTTCACGGAAATCCGCGTAATAAAATCCCAGGCCTTCCTCTTCAGCTATATCTCCTGCCAATTCTTTTATGACCTCATGATCCTGATACGGGCTTATCAAAAGCGTGGTAGTAAAGGCTTGAAACCCGTTTTTCTTCGCGAACCTGGCCGTTTCCCTGAGACGCAATCGCCAGCACAGTCCGCACCTTTCAGGTGAATCCTCTTTTAAAGCGACCTGCCTGAAATATTCTTCCATCCTGTAGTCAGGATATATTACCGTTAATCCCAATCTTTTTTCCGCGGTCCTCAAAACGTTTCTGCGCCTTTTGTATTCGCTTGGCGGGTGTATATTGGGATTATAATAATAACCGACTACTTCTTTAAACTCGCTATTGGCCAATTTTTTAATCGGATAAAGAGCGCATGGCCCGCAGCAGATGTGTAATAATAGTTTCATAAGCTATATATCTTAAAAATCCGGAATCCTAATATCGAAATTCGAAACAAATCATAAATTCAATCGCCTGAAGTAGATGTTTCGAATTTCGTCCCTCGGCTTCGCTCGGGACTAAGAACCCTGAGCTTGTCGAAGGGTCGGATTTCGAGTTTATGATTTAAAACAGTTCCTTTTGACTCTCTTTTTTAAATTCTATCCCCAAATGCTCGTACGCCAGCTTCGTGACTTCCCTCCCCCGGGGCGTGCGCTTGAGAAAACCTATCTTCAGCAAAAACGGCTCAACGACATCCACTATCGTGTCGCTCTCTTCATTCAAAGTGGCGGCAAGGGATTCTATGCCCGCCGGACCACCGTCATAAAAATCTATCAATGCCTTCAATACTTTTCTATCGATATCGTCAAGCCCGGCTGAATCTATTCGATGCGATTTCAGGGCGTTTACAGCGTTCATCTTGTCTATTTTACTGTTGCCTTTCACCTCGCTGTAATCCCTCACCCGACGCAAAAGCCTGTTAGCTACCCTTGGTGTCCCCCTCGAACGTCTCGCGATCTCATATGCCGCGTCCCTGTCCAGGAAAACGCCCAGCAATTTCGCGGAACGCTCTATTATTTTAATAAGGTCTTCGACCTCATAAAAATCAAGGTGATACAGTATACCGAACCTCCCGCGTAAAGGCGCACTCAGGAGCCCCGCGCGGGTAGTGGCTCCTATCAGCGTAAACCTTTTAAGGTTAAATTTTATGGTCTTCGCGTAGGGGCCTTTATCTATCAAAAAATCTATCTGGTAGCTTTCCATGGCAGGATAGATAAATTCCTCTACGACTTTTGATAGCCTGTGGATTTCATCGATAAAAAGTATGTCGCCTTCACCGAGATTAGTAAGTATCCCTATAAGGTCACCGGCACGCTCTATGGCTGGCCCGGATGTAGCCGTAATCTTCGCGCCCATTTCATGGGCTATTATATGAGCAAGGGTCGTCTTGCCAAGCCCTGGCGGGCCTGACAGCAGTATATGCTCAAGGCTCTCTTTCCTTTTCTTCGCGGCCTGGATAGCTATCTTAAGGTTTTCTATGGTGTAACTCTGCCCGACGAAACTCTGCAGCTTATCAGGGCGAAGAGATATGTTAAAAACAACCTCTTCCTCTGTCTGCTTGCCTATTATTAATCTTTCGCGATCATCCTTGATGGGTTCTTTAGCCATAATCAGCCTTCAGCTTTCAGCCATCAGCTTTCAGCCGCTGACCGCTGAAAGCTGATGGCTGAAAGCTCACTATTTCTTAGTTTTCTGCTTATAGACCTCGTTCAACAGATCTTCCGCTGTTTTTATATCAGGGTTCCTGCGTAAGGCCGCCTCTATCATGTTGCTTGCCTCAAATTTTTTGTACTGGAGCTGTAAAAGTACGTCCATAGCCTGTTCCTGAATATCCTCTTTGCCTCTCTGAGCAGGCTCTGAGTCTGTGCCGTCCTGGATAAGACCGAATTTGCCTATCTTGCCCTGCAGCTTCGCCACTATCTCTTTTGCCCTTTGCGCGCCTATCCCGGGCAATGACTTGAGAAAAGAGATGTCTCCCGTGTCTATTGCCCTGGCAATGACGGAAATGGGCATCTTCAACGCCCTTACTGCGGCCTTTGGTCCTATACCTGAGACAGTTATGAATTTCTCGAAGAATTCTTTTTCTATCTCGTTCAGAAAACCTATCAGAAAAGGAAAACCCCTGGAGGGCTCGACCTGCAGATAGTGATAAGTAATTAATGATATCACGCCGTCCTCGCCAACGTGACCATCCAGGCATTTTATAACCGCTCCTGGGATTAGAACTTCATAACAAATCCCGTTCACATCGAGAATAATTGAATCTTCGCGCCTGTCTATTAATTTTCCTGAGATACGACAAATCATAAAAGCCTTCAGCCTTCAGCATATGCCCCGTACCCGAACGAAGTGAGTGGTTCGGGGTTCAGCCTTCAGCCTCTGATTGCTGACAGCTGATAGCTGAAAGCTCATTTAGTTACAATTTACGCAAACACACGTTCGCGTGCGTCATGGCTAGCGCCAAAGCATCAGTGATATCCACCGGCTCAGGAAGCTCTTTGAGCCCTAAAATATTCACAACCGTGCGCTGGATCTGCTGTTTCGAGGCATGCCCTCTTCCCGTAACAGCTTTTTTTACTCTTGTGCTCGGGTAATTTACCAGCTTAACTCTCTGTTCCTCGACCGCCAGGCATATAATCCCCCGAGCGTGCCCCATTAATATGGAAGTCCTGGGATGTTTATAATGCGAATACAACTCTTCGAGCGCAACTACGGCCGGGGAGGTGTCTTTTATCAGGGCCATGACCTTCCCGTAGATTTCAGAAAGGCGTTTCTCTATCTTATTTCTGGCGTCAGAGCGTATAACTCCGGCCTCTATAACCTTAATGCCTTTGCTGGACGACTCAATTAACCCGTAGCCGGTAATTGCCAGCCCGGGATCAATGCCTAGAATTCGCATGGTTATTCTACCGTATCGTCTGGTATATCGAAATTCGCGTATACGTTCTGCGAATCGTCATGATCTTCAAGCGCCTCCATAAGGCCAAATATCTGCTTTGCCTCGTCGCCTTTTAGCTGTATGGTGCTCTTTGGGATCATGGTAATTTCCGCGCTTGCAACCTTGATGCCGCTGTCTTCCAGGGCCTTTTTAACAGCCTCAAAATCCTTAGGATCCGTGGTTATGGAGTAACTCTCATCCACTGTCTCCATGTCCTGAGCCCCGGCGTCAAGCGCGACAGACATTATCTTGTCCTCCGGAGCAGCTGTTTTCCCCACCTCAATATAACCCTTTTTCTCGAACATCCAGCTCACTGAACCGGCTCCCGCCACACTGCCATTCTTCTTGGAAAAAATATTTCTTATGTCGGCCGTGGTGCGATTCCTGTTATCTGTCAGGAGCTCAACCATTATGGCGACCCCACCGGGGCCATATCCTTCTATCGTAAACTCCTCGTAGTTAACACCCTCTAATTCCCCTGTTCCTTTTTTTACGGCGCGGTCTATATTATCGGCGGGCATATTCGCCTGCTTGGCCCTGTCTATTGCTGTCCTTAGCCTGGGATTCTTATCTATATCCCTTCCGCCATGACGCGCGGCGACAGTAATCTCTTTTATCAACTTTGTGAATAGCTGCCCCCGTTTCGCGTCGGTAGCCGCCTTTTTATGTTTGATACTTGCCCATTTTGAGTGACCTGACATGTGCTCCTCCTGTTAACAATGTATCTTTCAGCTCTCAACTGTCAGCAATCAGCAGCTGAAGGCTGAAAGCTGATGGCTGATAGCTATAATTACTTCTCCTGCTCCTCTTTCCTCTGTTCTTCGTATTTTGCAATAATAGTCTGGACTATCTTTGCGGGCACCTCTTCGTAATGAGAGAACCTCATTGTGTAAGATCCCCTACCTCCTGTCATGGATTTTAATTCAGACGCGTATTTGAACATTTCAGCAAGAGGTACTTTCGCTTTTATTACCTGGTTCTTGCCTTGCACGTCCATGCCGGCTATCTTACCCCGCCTTGAGCTCAAGTTCCCGGTAATATCCCCCATAAATTCGTCAGGCACGATAATGTCCACGTCCATAATAGGTTCCAGGAGGACGACATTCGCGTCCTGCACCGCCTTTTTAAGAGCTCCTGAACCTGCTATCTTAAAGGCCATATCAGAAGAATCCACGTCATGATACGAGCCGTCATACAGCGTAACCCTTATGTCGACAAGCGGGTTCCCTGATATTACGCCCCTGGACATAGCCTCAAGGACTCCTTTTTCCACGGCCGGTATGTAATTTTTCGGAATCGCCCCGCCCACTATCTTATCGACAAATTCAAAGCCTTTTCCTCTTTCCAAAGGCTCTATCTCTATCCATACATCCCCATACTGGCCGTGTCCACCTGTCTGGCGTTTATATTTATTCTGGACCTTAGCGGATTTTTTTATGGTCTCCTTGTAGGCCACCTTCGGAGTTCCTATGTCAACCTCGACGTTAAACCTTTTCTTAAGGCGGTTGATCATTATATCAAGGTGAAGATCACCCATACCAGAGACTATAAGCTCCTTTGTCTGCTCGTCCCTGCTCGTTATAAATGTCTGGTCCTCGGCCATAAGCTTATGAAGGGCAGTGGATATCTTATCTTCGTCATGCCTGGATTTAGGCTTAACTGAAAATGACATGGCTGGCTCAGGAAAACTGACCGTGGGGAATATGACTTTATTTTTATCGTCGCATAAAGAATCACCCGTGGATGTGTTTTTCAGTTTCGCAACAGCCACTATGTCTCCGGCTATCGCCTCCGGGACAGTTTTTTGGTCTTTTCCGAACAGGCTTAAAAGGGAGCCTATCCTTTCCTTTGCCTGTTTAGTCACGTTATAAAAACCTGTGTCTGATTTAAGGCTGCCTGAAAATATCCTGAAAATAGTCAGCTGCCCCACGTAAGGATCGGAGATTGATTTAAATACATAGGCCGCGAATGGGGCGTCGACATCAGGTTTTAATGCTATGTCCTCGTTCGTCTTCTCGTCTTTCGCCATCCTCGCGGACCTCTCGTCAGGGGAAGGCAGTATTTTTATGGCCTCGGCGAGCAGTTCTTTCACCCCGATATCCATGACCGAGGCGCCGCAGAAAACAGGGAATATCTCACCCGAGGCGACGCCTTTTTTAAAACCCTTTACGATTTCTTCCGCGGTCAGTTCAGTGCCTTCAAGATATTTTTCCAGAAGCTCGTCATTTTTTTCGGCTATGACTTCTATTAAAGCGTCCCGCATCTTCGACGCGTTATCCTTTTCGGCACCGCTTAAGCTGTCAATACCGGATTTGTCCATAAGATTTACCACGCCTTTGAAATTCGAACCGCTGCCTATTGGCATGGTCACAGGCACGCACCCCTTGCCCAGCCTGGCCTTCACATCCTCAACGGTCTTATTAAAATTGATATTCTCCTTGTTCATCTTATTTATAAATATAAGGCGGCTCAGGTTATACTTATCCGCCATGGCCCACACCTTTTCAGTACCAACCTCCACG
Source organism: Candidatus Omnitrophota bacterium (assembly GCA_018814825.1). Lineage (GTDB taxonomy): Bacteria > Omnitrophota > Gorgyraeia > Gorgyraeales > Gorgyraeaceae > JAHIEN01. The sequence continues at coordinate 1,401 of JAHIYJ010000039.1, read as the reverse complement.
CCTTCCATGGCGTCGACCAGGACTATAGCATTGTCAACGGCTATCAGGCAGCTTAAAACCTCTCCTGTAAAATCCGCGTAACCAGGCGTGTCTATGATATTTATGTGTTTTCCGCTATAGTCAAAGCTCAACACGCTGGCGTTTATAGAGACCTTTCTCTCTCTTTCATCTTCGCTGTAATCACTGACAGTCGTGCCGTCTTCCACCTTGCCAAAACGGCTGGAGACGCCCGCGTTATGAAGAATTGCTTCTCCCAGGGTTGTCTTGCCGGCTCCTGCGTGCGATATTAAAGCTATATTTCTTATATCTTTAATAGTATAACTAGCCAAGACCTACCTCCTGTTGAGTTTAATAGTGGTTTAAGATCCAAATTCGCAGGTTTTCATTGTAACATAAAGGCCGCGGGGAGTAAAGAAGGAAATATCTACGGGCTATAATAAATGAAAAGATGGGTAACACTTTTAAGGGTGAAGAAAAGTATGTTTTTAGTAGAGCTGGGGAAATTAAAAGCGCCGCTTTATCTTTAGACCCACAAGCCACATGGCTTTATATTTGGTATAATGGGTTTGGCAAAAGAAAAGTAAGGAGGCGCCTATGACCCAGTATACCAGAGCGTGGATCATTAAAAAACAAACAACGATATTTAATGATAAATAAATATGAATCCAATATGAAAGTAACTCAAAGCGGATTTAAGGGAAACTGACGCATTTCTCATAAACTTACTTAATACTATCATGAAGTCATTCCTTTGTCACTGCGCTTTTTATAAACAAAAAGGGCGTCCGCTTTCTGGCGGACGCCCTTTAATATTAAACCGGAGCAACTACCTACTCTCCCCCACCGTTGCCAGTGTAGTACCATCGGCCTTGGAGGGCTTAACTTCCGTATTCGGAATGGGAACGGGTGTGTCCCCTCCAGTATGGTCACTCCGGAAAATCCTTAGAAAAGTAAAATTGTCAATAACGCTTAGTGTTAAACTAATAAATTAATAAGTGGCCAAGCCATTCGACAGATTAGTACCGGTCAGCTGAAACCCTTACGGGTCTTACACCTCCGGCCTATCAACCTCGTCATCTACAAGGTGTCTTATTTGCATAAAGCAAGGGATATCTTATCTTGAAGGGGGCTTGGCGCTTATATGCATTCAGCGCTTATCCTTTCCGAACATAGCTACCCAGCGACTGCCACTGGCGTGACAACTGGAACACCATTGGTTCGTATATCCCGGTCCTCTCGTACTAGGGACATGTCTTCTCAGATATCCTGCGCGTGTAATAGATAGAGACCGAACTGTCTTACGACGTTCTGAACCCAGCTCACGTACCACTTTAACCGGCGAACAGCCGGACCCTTGGGAGCTTCTCCACCCCCAGGATGTGATGAGCCGACATCGAGGTG
>JAHIYJ010000004.1 GCA_018814825.1 Candidatus Omnitrophota bacterium | reverse complement strand
TTTGAGGCGATCGAGGGTAAGGCGCCTTTGTTTTCTGATCTGCCACAAGGGTGTAAGTTTCATCCCCGCTGCGGATTCAGGATAGAAAAATGCATGGAAAAAGAACCTGCACTTGAAAACGTGTCAGACAGCCATTTCGCGCGATGCGTACGTGCAAGGGAACTTTTATAATATGGAATTGCTTAAAGTAAGAAACCTGAAGAAGGTCTTTCCGAAACATAAGGTCACTGCTCTTGACGGCGTGGATATCTCTATTTTAAAAGGAGAGATATGCGGGCTCGTAGGGGAATCCGGCTGCGGCAAGAGCACATTCGCACGGGCAATCTTGAGGCTCATCGACGTCCAGGACGGCAGTGTCTTATACAAAGGACAGGATTTATTAAAAATGCCTTACAGGAAGATGCGTGGTTTAAGGAAATCCCTGCAGATAATATTCCAGGACCCGTATACATCCCTGGACCCGCGGGTTAAAATAAGGAAAACAATAGAAGAGGTCTTTATCGTGCATGAGAATCTTTCGTCAAAGGAAAGAAAACGAAGGACGCTTGAGACACTGGAGATGGTAGGCCTCGGGGCGACATACCTAGAGAGGCTTCCGTCAGAGCTCTCAGGAGGAGAACGCCAGCGCGTGGGTATTGCCAGGGCGTTGGCGACCGAACCTGAGTTTATAATATGCGACGAGCCTGTATCAAGCCTTGATATATCTGTCCAGGCTCAGATATTGAATTTATTGATGGATCTGCAGGAAAGAAAAAATCTTACGTATCTATTTATAAGCCATGACCTGGGGGTGGTAGGTTCTATCTGTGACAGGGTGACTGTTATGCGAAAAGGCAGGTTTGTGGAAACAGGCCTCTGCGAAGATATATTTACCTCGCCAAAGCACGAATATACAAAAAATCTTTTGAACGCTAGCAGGTTGCATTTAGCATAGATTTGTTATATAATAAGCGAGGTCATAATTTATGGAGCGGTAGCGAACATAAATTATGTGACCGAGCTTACCCCGCACCTTTTGAGTATTTGTCGTTTTGGAGTTGTTCGCTTCAAAACCCAGATGTTTTTGAATGCTAAAAAGGTGCGGGGTCATTTTCGCACAATAAAAGGGACAGGTGCTCAAATGAAGAAGGTCCTTACGTTTATAATGGCTGGCGGAAAGGGGGAAAGACTTTCCCCTCTTACAAAGGACAGGGCGAAGCCGGCGGTGCCGTTCGGGGGCGTTTTCAGGATCATAGATTTTACACTGTCAAACTGTATTAATTCCGGCCTTAGAAAGGTTCATGTCCTGACCCAGTATAAATCTTATTCTCTTACCAGGCATATCTCAAGGGGATGGAACGTCCTAAATAGTGAGCTGGGAGAGTATATAGATGCCATCCCGGCGCAGCAGAGAGTGGATGAGCACTGGTACCAGGGAACAGCGGACTCTATTTACCAGAATATCTACGCGATTGAGGACGAGAACCCCGACGATGTCCTGGTACTCGCCGGTGACCATGTATATAAGATGGACTACAGAAACATGGTAGACTTCCATAGGCAAAAGGACGCTGACCTTACCGTAGCTGTGGTCGAGATACCTAAGGAAGAGGCCAGTGAGTTCGGGGTGTGTGAGGTAGACGATAACTGCAGAGTTAAAAATATCATAGAAAAACCCAAGACAGAGAAAGAGCTGACAACTGACGCGGATAATGTGTTCGCCTCTATGGGTATATATATTTTTAAGCGAGAAGTCCTGCAGGAGGTCCTGCTTAAAAACGTGCAAAATAAGGACTCTTCCCATGATTTCGCTAAGAATATAATACCCATGATGCTTAAAAAATATAAGGTGGTTATTTATAATTTCAAAGACGAGAAAACAGGTAAACCCATGTACTGGCGGGACGTCGGCAGCCTTGACGCGTATTACGAGGCCAACATGGAGCTTGTGGATGTCGTGCCGCCGTTCAATCTCTATGACAAGAACTGGCCTTTCAGGACATACCAGGAACAGTTCGGCCCTACTAAGACCGTATTCGCCGGAGGCAGACAGGACAATAGGATCGGCATGGTGCTTGATTCGCTTGTATCCCATGGCTGTATAATAAGCGGAGGGAAGGTAGAGCGCAGCATACTTTCGCCAAACGTGAGGATAAACAGTTTTTCAGAGGTCACGGAGTCGGTAATAATGGAAGGTGTGGACATAGGGAGGTACGCGAAAATAAGGCGCACGATAATAGATAAATACGTCAAGGTTCCTGCAAATATGGAAATAGGGTTTAACCCTGAAGAAGACAGGAAACGGTTTAAGGTTACGGAATCGGGCATAGTGGTCATACCGAAGAACATGGTAATAAAATGATAAGAAAAGCGGACATAGGCGACCTGAAAAAGATTCAGGAATTGATAAATTTTTACGCTAAACAGGACAAGATGCTTCCGCGTTCCCTGAACGAGTTGTATGAGAATATCAGAGATTACTTTGTTTATGAAAAGGACGGCGAGATAACAGGGTGTTGCGCGCTTCACGTTACATGGGAAGATCTCGCTGAGATAAAGTCTCTCGCGGTTAGTGAGGCGAAACAGAAACACAGGATAGGGAGTGAGCTTGTAAAAGCGGCTTTCGAAGATGCGAAGAGACTTAAGGTAAAAAGGGTGTTCGCGCTCACCTATGTGCCCGTATTTTTTGAGAAATTCGGGTTCAAAAAGGTCGAGCATTCAGAACTGCCCCATAAGATATGGTCAGAGTGTATAAAATGCGTGAAGTTTCCTGATTGTGAGGAGACTGCGCTGGTAAGGGACGTTTAAAATGGCTTATACGATTACCGAAAAAATATTACTGGCCCATGTTAATAAAAAATCGATCTCACCAGGGGAGTTTATCTACGCCAGGATTGATATGGCGCTTGGCAATGACATTACGGCGCCGATCGCCATAAAGGAATTCGAATCCACAGGGACTAAAAAGGTTTTTGACAGAAAAAAAATAGCCCTTGTGCCTGACCATTTTACGCCGGGCAAAGACCGTAAGAGCGCTGATCAGGCGAAGATACTCCAGAAGTTCGCGATAAAGCACAGGATAGAGAATTATTTTGAGGTCGGAAGGATGGGCGTGGAGCACGCGCTCTTGCCTGAGAAGGGTATTGTGGGGCCAGGAGATCTAATAATAGGAGCTGATTCCCACACGTGCACATACGGCGCATTAGGCGCGTTTTCGACAGGCGTAGGTTCAACTGACCTGGCGGCTGGTTTTATCACCGGCTGCGTGTGGCTGAAGGTGCCTGAAAGCATAAAGTTTATTTATAAAGGGAAATTAGGGAAATGGGTAGGCGGTAAGGATTTGATTCTGTATACCATTGGCGATATAGGGGTTGACGGCGCCCTGTACAAGGCGATGGAATTCACAGGAGAACTTATCCGCAGACTCCCCATGGATGACAGGTTCAGTATGTGCAACATGGCTATCGAGGCCGGAGGGAAATCAGGCATTATTGAGCCGGATGAAATAACGCGAAAATATATAAGAGGTGAAGGAAGAAGAGTGAAGGGTGTATTCTTTAAAAGCGATAAAGACGCTAAATATTGCGATATCCGTGAATATAACGCGGCCAACGTCGAACCGCAGGTTTCAGCTCCACATCTTCCCAGCAACGCAGGAGCTGTAAGTAAATTTAAAAAGGTCAGGGTAGACCAGTCGGTAATAGGCTCCTGTACCAATGGCAGGATATCTGACCTGAGGCTCGCGGCGATGGTATTAAAAGGCAAAAAGGTCAATTCCAGGACGAGACTGATTATTATACCGGCTACGCAGAAGGTATATTTACAGGCCGTTAAAGAGGGCCTGGTGCAGATATTTTTAAAAGCAGGGGGTGTATTTTCCACTCCGAGTTGCGGCCCGTGTCTTGGCGGGCATCTGGGGATTTTAGGAAAAGGCGAGGTGGCGATCGCCACCACAAACAGAAATTTCAGGGGCAGGATGGGGCACCCTGATAGCGAGGTATATCTCTCAAATCCGGCCGTGGCAGCGGCGAGTGCGATAAAAGGGAGAATCGCTCATCCGGCAGAGATAACTTGATCCCGCACCTTTTGAATATTTATGTATCATGTATATATATTAAAGAGTAAAAAGAATCAGTCTTTATACATAGGATATACTAGTGATATTGAAAACAGATTACAAAAACATAATAATGGACTTGTAGGGTATACTAAAAAATATAGACCATGGAAGTTAGTTTATTATGAAACATTTACATCGCTAAGAGATGCAATGAAAAGAGAAAAAAACCTTAAATATTTCGGTAAAGCTTATGGACAATTGAAAAAAAGGATCAAAGGCAGTTTGAATATATAAAAGGTGCGGGATGAGATTCAAGGGTAAGGTCTGGAAATTCAGGGACGACGTTAATACGGACGAGATAATACCGGCAAGATTTCTTAATACGCAGGACGCCAGGGAACTGGGCGAGCACTGCATGGAAGATATAGACGCTGATTTTCCAAAGAAGGTCTCCAGGGGCGATATCATTGTCGCCGGCAAAAATTTCGGATGCGGGTCATCCAGGGAACAC
>JAHIYJ010000038.1 GCA_018814825.1 Candidatus Omnitrophota bacterium | reverse complement strand
GATTCCTCTCAGGCTGTATGGAAGGCAGAGAAGAAGACAGAAAATATATTGGTCGCGTACGGCAGGTGGCTTTTTCTGCCGATCCATCAACGCTGGTCTATAGAGCTGAAAAAAGACAGGGTCCTGTGGACTATAGACACGGAAATTTCAGGTCATATCAAACCTGAAATCGAACAGGCCAATATCATGACATCTGAAGAATACAGCGAATGGTCATTGTCTAACGGCCTTAAAGGCAGGTTTGATGGTTTTTTTACAGATGACTACGATATCTTGCCTTTCAGATATTGTTACGTTGAATTAGAGTCTCCCCTAATCAGGGTTTCTCATGCAAATCTGCCCCTATTGTCGTTTAGCTGCAAAAATGGTAAGGGGTTAAAGGCTATTGTAGAGAATTCCGATGTTTTCTACAGGTCCAGGATAATACAATACCAGAAAACAAACGATAAAAACGCAGCAGATTCCGATGACAAGTATAAATTTTTTGAAGGCGAAATAATATTGAAATAGTCTTAAACGAGGAGGTCAGTAATGAAAAAAACAAAATCTTCCATAGTAGCTATTACCAAAAATAAATTAAGACTTGTCTATCAAGATAAGATAATAAAATTATTCTGGGATGACAGCGAACTCTCCTTTAAATCCGGCATCAATGCCGCTATCAATACCGCAGGGATCTGGACTGATTCGTCCTTTGGAGACTGGGAGATAGTCAGGAGGGCGGAAGACTTTTTTGTCCTGAAGAACGTCTGGCACCAGCTGCCCATAATCTGCATATGGAAATTCAGGATGGATAAAAATGGTTATATACAATGGACAGTCCATATGGAAGTCCAGGAATTTTTAGAGATAGACGAGAGAAGGATCGCCATGCTTGTTTCGCCACTTTATAAGTCATGGATAAATTCTTACGAGGGAGGAAGGTTTCCTCAGGTGATAGGCTGGCAGGACATGCCTCTGGAAAATTTTTCCAGTCGATTGGTAGGAGTAAGGCATTCAAAAGACAATGTAATTCCGCCGCTGGTCCTTGAATTCGATGAAAACAAACCGGGAAAGGCCTCGCCGTTAATTCAGAATACTTCTACTGAAATAGGGAGCCATTTAATAGGCGTCAATTTTAACTATTCCCCTGATAAGAAATGCTATAGAGAAGGCACGTATGAATTTTTCTCAGGCAGATTGTATGTATGTAACGATGAGGACGACCTGAATACCAGGATTCAAGAGAGAAAACGCGCCCCGCTGGATAATATCAGGGGAAAAGTCAAGGGCGGAGACCTCAATGTATTACTGGCGAATATGTCATGGCAGCGTCAAGACATGAACGGCGTAAGGGCAGGATCAAGATGGCCTCATATAAAGGATGAGAGTGAAGGCAACTACCTGCCGTTTCCTTTTTTCCTGGCCTACAGCACATCTCTTCTAAGAAAAAACGATATCAGAGCTGATATGGTGGATTTTACCGCAGAAGAGACGTCGGAAGATGATTTTTTAAAAGGATTGTCTAAAAGAAATTTTGACATATTCGTGACGGAAACATCGACCCCATCATTTTATTACGATATGGAGCTCTTGAAGAAGGTGGCGTTCTCTTTAGAGGTCCCGATAGTTCTATGTGGCTGTCATCCCGAGATATACAAACCAGATTTTCTTGAAAAGTTCAATTTTATAGATTTCGTATTATTTGGAGAATACGAGTTCACGCTCCTGGAATTAATCAAGAGTATTATAAAAGGAGAGAGGGATTTTTCTTCAATAGATGGGCTTATATGGAGAGACAGTTGTAACAATGTGATCAAAAATAAGCCGAGGAAGATTTTTGACATCAATATGCTGCCATGGCCGTACAGGGATGACCTGCCTATGGAAAAATACTGGGATTTGCCTGGAGATATTCCTTCTCCTTCAGCCCAGATGGTTGCTTCAAGAGGGTGCCCTTTTTCGTGTAATTTCTGCCTGTGGCCTCAGGCCTTATTCGGAGGCTCTACCTACAGGGCAAGAGACGTCAAGGATGTAGTTGACGAGATGGAAGACCTTATAAGAAAAAAAGGTTTTAAATCCATATACTTTGATGATGATACGTTCAATGTTGGGAAAAAGAGGATGCTGGAGTTCTGTGAAGAGGTAGTAAAGAGGAGTCTTAATAATGTCCCCTGGGCCATTATGGCAAGGGCTGATTTAATGGACGAGGAGATCCTCGATTCAATGAAAAAGGCAGGCTTGCACGCCGTTAAGTATGGCGTAGAGAGCGCCTCTCAGAAAATAGTAGATAGATGCGGCAAGAAACTGGACCTCGAAAAAACAGAAAAGATGATAAAGTATACAAAGTCTCTCGACATAAAGGTTCACCTGACTTTTACATTCGGGCTGCCTGGCGAGACAAAAAAGACTATTAAAAAATCTATTAAGTACGCCTTAAAATTAGACCCTATTTCTATACAATTTTCCATAATAACGCCTTTTCCCGGTACAAAACTTTTCGAGGAACTGAATAAAGAGGGGAGGATCCTGACAAAGAACTGGTCTCTGTACGACGGGCATTATAGCTGCATATTTCAGCCAGAAAACCTTTTGACTGAAGACCTGGAGGAGGCAAAGCGTTATGCCTACCGCCTATGGGCTGATCATCAGAGGAAGAGAAGGGGTTTAACTGGAAACATCAAAAGGTTTTTGGAGTATCAGAAGAAGAATGGCTTTAACGAAGCCATAACAAAGACGGGTGATTATATTTACTATCTGCTGTTTAAGCGGAGAAAATTCATGGGAGGGGCATAGAAGGTATATGAAATTATTCGGGCCTACGACAAAAGAAATTGTGCGGGGAGATATCTGGCCAAGGATTTTTAAAGGCATAACGCGCGAGAACAAGACTTTTTGCGGGCCGCATACGGTCCAGATAGACCTGACGGATATATGTAACAATAGCTGTATAGCATGCTGGGTCCATTCTCCGTTGCTAGATGAGAGAGAGATCTTCCCTGGCGGCAAAAAAGAACTGCCGTTCGACCTTGTGGAGCAGTTGCTGTCCCATTTGAACAAGATGGGTACCAGGGAAATAATACTTTCCGGTTCCGGCGAACCCTTTATGTATCCAAAGATAAAAAGGGTGATTGAACTGATCAAAGGCTATGGGATGTATCTTAATATAATTACCAATGCCACGCTTATCAATAAAGAGACGGCGGAATTTATCGTTGACCATAAAGTTGATTTAATAACCGCAAGCGTATGGGCAGGTTCTCCAGAAGCCTATGTGAGCACTCATCCCGACAGGTCGGCCAAAGACTTTGATATCTTAAAAAGAAACCTAAAGTATCTTTCATGCTATAAGGATGAAACCGGGCTTTCCCTGCCACATACTAAGATTTACAATGTCCTGTGCAATAAAAATTATAAGGACATCGAGCATATGATGGATTTCGCGAGAGACGTGGACGCCGATTTTATAGAATTCCAGATTGTCGACATAATGAAAGGGAAGACGGATTCTCTTCTTCTCGATGGCAATATGCGCGAAGAGGTCAGCAGGAGCTTCGATAGGCTAATAAAAAAGAACGAACTTATAAAGTGGCAGTATGTGGACCTGGAAAATTATGATAGGTACAAAATAGAGGATTTTGGTAAATTATGGAAGAATTCAAGGCCAGACTTTTTTATCCTTGAAAGGGGGCATAATATCATATGCCCCGAAGGCAATTTGTGCGTAAAAGGCGAAGGGACCAAGATACTGCTGCCTCCCGGCCATTACCAGCAGTTAAATTTCAAATTTTTCTTTGACAGGGATCAATGCGATAAATGCCAGCGCCTTAAGCAGTGTTTTCCCGAAAAGGATTATGCCCTGAACGTAAAACTGCTTAATTTCCTCGGGGTAGAGACATTTTTCAGGAGGATCAGGTCTGCCAAGGCAGAAGAAGGGTTTTACGAGGACAGGGTAGTCGCGTTCCCCTGTTATATAGGATGGTACTATGCCCGCATCCTTACCAGTGGAGATGTAATACCGTGCTGCAAGGCCTATTTACACCCTCTCGGGAATATTCTCAAAAACCCGTTCTCTAAAATATGGAATTCCGAGGCCTACAGGGAATTCAGGACCAAGGCCAAGAAGACTTCTAAGAAAGACCCGTATTTTCAGAAAATTAACTGTGTAAAAAGCTGCGACAATTGGGGCATGAACGAGGAGATTCATAACAGGTTCATATCTTTTGGGAATGCCAACAAAGGGTCAGGCGCGCGGAAGAGCATCAAGGAGATCGTTATAAACGCAAATGATTATATTCACGGTAATTTAAACCCCGGCAAACACGATTTTGGTGCGAATCTTCTGATTGACGGAGGCAAAGGTTCCGGATTTGCGTATTACACCTTTACGATATATGAGGACGGTGTTTATGACATATGGTCCAGATATGCCAGTAATGAGCTCAGGCCGGTGGACATAGCCATAAATAGAGATACAGTAAAAAAGGGGGGGCTTGGCAGTGTCACGGGGGGCTGGACCCCTGATTTTCTCAAATGGTTTAAGGAGTTTACGATCGAGTTGAAAAAGGGAGATTATCTGTTCGAAATACGTTCCGGCAACCCTATCCCGCACATTGAAAAGTTCGTCCTGTTTAAAACAGGCAATACGCCTGCGTTTATCTCGAGGGAGCAAAACCCTCCGTATCTAAAAATGATTTACGATCGTATCAGGAAGAGGGGGGTTAGCGATTTTTTAAACAAGGTAAGGCATTATCTAAGCCCCAGGCATCTGAGAGACAGGTATATAGAAGCCCTTGGTATTTATGACGGCGGACATGGCTACAAAGGGCCCTTTCACGTACAGATAGACCTGACAAATAATTGTAACAACAATTGCATAGCATGCTGGTGCAATTCGCCTCTCTTGAAAGAAACAAAGTTGAGCGAAGAACAGAAGAAACAGTACCTGCCCGTAGCGTTGGTCAAGGAGCTGCTGGATGAAGCCGTGCGCGGAGGGGCAACAGAGATTTACTATTCAGGCAGCGGAGAGCCGTTTACGCACCCAAATATAATGGAGATACTGGAGTACAGCAAGAAGAAGAATCTGATCTGTCATGTAAATACCAACTTCACAGTAATGGACAAGGAAAAATTAGGCACCCTTATTAAAATCGGGTTAGATTTTCTTACAGTAAGCACCTGGTCCGCAACCCCGGAGACATATGCCAGAACACACCCCAATAAATCCAGGGAAGACTTCTGCAGGATAAGGGAAAATCTTATTTATTTGAATACTAAAAAGAAAGACAAACCATACATCAAGTTGTACAACGTCCTTTTTAATATGAATTATTCTGAGGTGGAGAAGATGGTTGATTTTGCCGCCGAAACCAAGTCAGAATCTTTAGAGTTTACACTGGTCGATACGATTCCAAACGCCACCGATGCCCTTGTCCTCGACGAGAAGCAGACTGAAGAACTGAAAAAGTCCCTGAACAGGATAAAGTCCAGGCTTAATAAACAGAACCGGGCGCGAAACACTAATGTCTTGATATTTCAGTTCGACCAGTTTTTGAGAAGGGTCTGCGACGCGGAAGATGTGCAGGATGCCAAATACGACAGGAACATCATTGACAGTATGCCGTGTTATATCGGGTGGCTTTTTGCAAGGGTAATACCTAATGGCGAGGTCCATTCCTGCCTGAAGGCGCACAGGATCCCCACAGGTTCACTTTACGACAAACGATTCTTAGAGATATGGAATTCCGATAGACAGGGCTATTTCCGTAAAAAGACTAAGGTGTATAAAAAAGACGACCCGTTTTTCAGATCGATAGGCAATGACTGTAATATAAAAGAGGCAGGGTGTTATAAAAGCTGTGATGATATAGGAAGGAACACCTGGATGCACAGCAGGATGCAGATATTAAGCCTCCCGGAACAGCTTGTGATCAATGGGATCGCAAAAAGCCTGAAATTTGCAAGGAAGATCAAGGCCGGCAAAAAAAAGCCGCATCATAAAGATTATCATGCCGATCCTCTGATGGCAGGCATACTGCATGGGAGAAAGGCTTTCAGAGGGCCAGAACAGGTAGTTATCGACCCTACCAATAGATGCAACCTGAAATGCGTATCATGCTGGCTCTATTCCCCGATGCTAACAAAGGATAAACCATCCAGCGATTGGCTGAAGAAAGAATTCCCCTCAAGGGCGATCTTCGGGTTAATAGACGACCTTGCAGATATGCGCACGAAGAGGATACGTTTTACAGGAGGCGGCGAACCGTTCATGCACAGGGATCTAATGGCTATGATAGAATACGCGCGTCAAAAAGGACTCCAGGTCGGTATAACAACTAATTTCGGTCTTGTTTCCAAAGAGGACATAAAGAAACTTCTTGCCCTCGGAATAGAGGAACTCTGTATAAGTATATGGGCGTCAAACCCTGATTTTTATAAAAAGATTCACCCCCAGGTGCCTGCAGAGTATTTTGAAAAACTTAAAGGAAACCTGGCTCTTCTCAAGGGCTTAAAAAAAGACAAACCCCGCGTCACGTTTGCCAATGTCCTTATGAACTCGAATATCAGCGATTTTACAGACATGTACGATTTCGCGGTTGATTACGGGGCGGACGCGGTGTACTACACACTCGTCGACGTTTTTAAAGATCAGACAGATAGCCTTCTTTTAAGAGAGGGAGATAGAAAAGAATTATTATGCAAGGCATACGAGCTCCAGAAACGCAATAAAAAAGACAGAATAGAATTGGAGTTTTTTAACGGTTTCTTGAGAAGGGTCTCGAAGACAGATGAGGATTTTAAAAAAGGGGAGTATGATAAGAATGACATCGACAGGATACCCTGTTATGTGGGTTGGATTTTTACAAGGATCCTGGCTGATGGAAGCGTCGTACCCTGCTGCAGGGGCGTAAAAAAGGTCATGGGCAATATAAACGAAAAAAGTTTTAAGGATATATGGTATTCGGAGATATACGATGAGTTCAGGGGGAAAGCCAAATATTTACACAAAGACGACGGGTATTTCAGGGGAATAGGGTGCGTAAAAGAATGCGACAATCTAATGCATAACGAAGCAATGCACGGCAGGGTATGCAGGGACATGATATGCAAGAAAGCCTAAGCATTATTTTACCGGTATACAACGAAAAGGAAAACGTAGAGAAGACAATAAATGATATCGTCCGTATCGCAAGTAGACTAGTGAGAGATTTAGAGATCATCGCAGTTAATGATGGTAGCACTGATAGTACTTTGTTTCTCTTGGAGAGAATGCAGATTAACTTACCGCAGCTTAGGATTGTCAGGCATGATAAAAACATGGGATACGGTTATGCCTTAAGGACAGGCATAGGAGCCGCTAAAAATGAATGGATATTGTTGATTGACGCAGACGGCCAGTACGACATAGGGAATTTTGGTGACATCTGGGGAAAGAAAAACGGTTATGACGTTGTTTTGGGATACAGGGAGAAGAGAAACGATAGTTTATACAGAATTTTACTTGGCCGTTTTGGTAATTTACTGGCCAATTTTATTTTAAAAACTAATGTTAAAGATATAAATTGCGGATTTAAATTATTCAGGGCAGAAGACACTAAAGACCTTAAACTCTGCTCGACGGGAGGCAGCATATCTTTTGAAATAGTGTATCGTTTATTGAAAAACAAAAAAAGCTTTGCACAAGTTCCTGTCAGGCATTTCAAGAGAAAAGAAGGCAAACAAACAGGTGGACGGTTGAAGGTCATATTGAGGATAGTAAGGGAGGCGGTGCAGGTTGTTTGCGGTAGATAAAAAAATATATTCCGAAATTGCTATCATTGTTTTTATTTTTATTATAGCTCGTTTTTTATTTCTCTTTTTTACTCCTTATGCCTATTACAATGAAGAGGCGAAGATAGGTAGCATTGGCCACGATTTGGTTTTTGAAGGCGGATTAAAGCTGCCATTCTGGTGCTATTTGGATTCCCCACATTCAGGAGGCAGCCTTTTTTCAGGCCTGGCCGCTATCCCTTTTTACCTTATTCTTGGAGACAGATACCTGGCGCTGAAAATGACGGCCCTATTTTTTTCCCTTTTGACAGTACTTTTATGGTTCAGGTTGTTGGCTCGAGAAATAAAAGCTGATAAATTAAAGGTTTTTTATTTTCTTATGCTTTTTTCCTTTGCAACTCCACACTATGTGCAAAAATCAGTTATACTGGCAGGTAATACTGTAGAATTAATGTTTTTCAATATACTGGTTATCCTATTGTTCTGGAAGGCTATTCATGATAAAAGGCAGGCGCCTGCCAACTATCTTTTGCTGGGCATAGTTTGCGGTTTTTCTCTCTGGGTTCAATTTATGAGCGCTTATCTTATATTGAGCTTAATAATCTTTATGCTGCTTGCGGAAGGAGTCAGAAGTTCAATATGTAGTATATTCCTTATTTTCGCAGGCGCTATTATAGGCGCATTACCTCTATGGATATATAATATTCAGTATGACTGGCCGACTTTGACAGCAAATGCAATAAGGGTGAGTTTTGTACCTAATTTAAGTAAATTAAAGAGCCTGTTGTTTATAGACCTGCCTGCATCGTTTCATTTTCTAGACATGGGTGTTATAAAATCGCGGTATCTTGGGTATATAGTGTTTATTATGTTTTGCGTAGCGTTTCTGGTTCACATAATATTTGCCCAAAATAAGAAAAATATATCTAAAGAAGAGAGAAAATACAATTTGTCATTATTTTTGATTTTATATTTATCAGTGTTTATAATCTTTACTGCGTTTAGCACGGCGCCTGTGAGAAGCGGAGAAAATTATGGCTGGAATTCAATGAATATTCACGCGGAATACTATATTATTTCCATCCAACCCGTTATATTCGCCCTGTTTTATTTATTAAATAAATACAGAAAGAATTTTATCAAGACACCTTTCAATGTCGCATTGAGCATAATATTTACATTTGGTTTTTTTAGTCTTTTCCAGACCAGGGCGTTTAACCATGGGCTTTTCAGGCCTATGCATTGTACAAATTCTAACGCCTATGAATGCGGTTTTCATTTTTCAGTAAAACCAAAGATGTTTTTAATATTCAAGGAAAAGATGCCAGAAGAATATTTAGAGGATTACATGAAAGGGCAGGCAGAGCGTCTGCATGATACAGAATTTTAAAGAAGATTACGAATCTCCGATTCCAG
>JAHIYJ010000037.1 GCA_018814825.1 Candidatus Omnitrophota bacterium | reverse complement strand
TTATATCTAATATAAAAACTATTTTCTTACTCTTTAGTCCGACAAATAAAAACATATATAATTTTATCAATCGAATTTTCCACATAATTTTGTTTAAATCGGATATGCTTAAACTCTTTGTACGTATTCTAGGGTAATCCACATGCCTGTCAAACACAATGTCTCTGACTTTCATTGTTCGTAAAATCTCAGCGCCTAACTCTGTTTTAGGCAATGGCTGATAAAAAGAAACATCAAATGTGGCGGGTTTCAATGCCTTTGCCAATCTTATGCTCTTTTCTATTGTTTCCCTCGTATCTTCCGGACAGCCGACCATTATGGAAAAATTATAAGCAATGCCATTGTTTCTAAGACAGGAGACTGCTCCTATTATTTGGTCTCCGGTAATATTTTTTTTATAGACTCCATTACGTACATAATCATCTCCTGATTCTATGCCAAGCCATATCCAGACGCATCCAGAATCCGCCGCTGTCCTGGCCCAGTCTTCTGTTATAACATCGGCGCGCGTTGCACAACACCATGAGAATTTTTTATCCAGTCCTTCTTTTTTAAATAACCTACAAAAATCCTTCAGGAATTCATAATTCAGTCCGAAAATTTCATCTGCAAAATGGATAACCCTAAAGCCTTTTTCCCAATACCTAGATTCATTTATTTTTATCTCTTCGATAATATTCTGTGGTGTTCTTTGTCTATAGTATCGCCCTGGTATAGATTTTCTAATCGCATCATTAGAACAAAAAGAACAGCTATAAGGACATCCCCGAGAAGCTAAAAATTTGACAGCGCCTGGGACAAAGTAAAGATTCTTTTCCAAGTGCTTATCCATCTTCCAATGGTCCCAGTTAGGGAAAGGCATATTGTCAATATTTTCTTCAAAGGGCCTCAGGCGATTCTTATGGACGAGACCTTTTTTATCCTTATACCAAATCCCTTCTACATTTGGCTCACTGCCATCTTCCAACCTATTTAGATATTCCAGGGCTGAGATCTCCCCTTCTCCTATGCATATGGCGTCTATCGAGGGACTACTTATGCTTTCTTCCGGGAATAATGTTGGGTATCCGCCTCCCCAGATAATTCTAATTTCAGAACACCGCCTTTTAATCAATTCACTGATCTCCATGCTGACCCTCAAAGAAAAACTGGTAACTGAAAGACCCACTAAATCCGGTTTTTCTCTTTCAATCTGTGCTAAAATATACTCATTATATCTCTTCGATTGAAAGGTTAAATCCAGCAACTTGACCCGGTGCCTCTGCTCAACAGATGAAATCACATAAGCCAAACCAACGTTTTGGCTTATCATGCCGCTCAAATTTGGGTCAATCAATAATATCTTCATAATAGTTTTCCTTATTATAAATTATTGGCTACTTCAGAGATTACGGATCTCATTTTTCCGGATCTACTTTTTTTTATTTCTTCAACAATCTCTACGTCAATGTTTATAGCGGCGTTAAGCTCTTTTTGCATTTCTCTTTTCAAAGAAGCGATACTCTCTTCCCGAAAATTCTTACCAGGTACGAGTTGGATTAAGATTTTATCTTTTTCTTTTTGAATTACCTTGTGCTGAGCTTGTCCAATAAGTCTACGGAGCATGATAAGTATTACTGCGGGAGAAATAACTCTATCATCTGGCAGAGTTATAAAATCAAGTGATCTTCCCTCAATCTTTTCTAATAAAGGAAATCCTCTTCCGCAAGAACACGTCTTTTTGGTCAATACAGCTACATCATTAACGCTATATCTAATCATTGGCATAGTAAAATTGAATAGGTTTGTGCAAATAAGTCTCCCCTTCTCTCCATAAGAGGCTATTTTCCCATTCTTTACGCACTCAAGCACCACACTATCAATATTGATATGATATCCTTCATGAAAAGGGCATTCCCATGCAATAGGACCCGTCTCTATCACGCTATACAGGTCAGCTATCTGGATTCCAAAAGTTTTTTTTACGATGAACCTTGTTTCGCTGTCCAGCATCTCTCCTGAACTTAAAATTGACTTCGGTCTAATATTAATATCTTTCCTCTTTTCCGCTTCTTTAGCAAAAAGCTTTAAAGCGCTAGCATATCCAAGTATGACATCTGGATTAGATTTTATGATTTTGTCAGTGTACTTCTTGGCTGGATCTAAGGCTGAAATATAGATATGCCTTAAGACTCCAAGACGTTGAAACCATCGTTTATTTTTTGGAAAACGTAAAGGATATGCAAGCACAGTGCATTTATCTGTTAATCTCATTCCATTTGCCATATGAAAACGAAGAAGGAGAAGTTTCCAATAATCATATTCTTCTGGCCCTAGATAAAACTCGAATGGTATCCCGCTTTCTCCGCTGGTTATCATCTTGATACAATCATCTGGCCGGGCATTTTTTGAGATTATTTCCCTGATATCCAAATCCCGCAGACAAGATTTGGTTGTAATCGGGATCTTATGTAAATCATTTACAGATCGAATATCTTCAGGCAAAATACCTGCTGAATCAAAAAGTTTATGATAATAAATAACATTATCATAGGCATGTTTAATTATTTTCCTTAACTTTTGATTTTGTAGCTCCCGTAGCTGAGAAATATCTAGCCGCTGGTTTTTTAAAAGATTATAAAAATTGACTACTGTTTTAGGATTAATCATTCCTATTCATTTAATGGTATGTATCTGCAAATTGACTGAGACTTAAATTATTTTTTATATTCTTCAGGCTAATATTTCTCTTAAGCAACCTCGTTGCCCCGGTCCATGCAAACTTTATATAATCGCATAACTTTGCTAGCATAACTACGATCTTAGGGTGCTTTTGAAAAAATCTGCTATTACTTATTGAGCGTATCAAAAACTTCGGAACAAAACTTTTCGCGGTCAATGAATACAGACTTTTCCAAAATAAGTCATTAATAGGATTGGTTGTAAAATCCATGCCGAACTGAGACTGTTTAAAAAGCCAGTCTTCTATCTCTTTATCTGAAAGTTTACCAAACCATAGAGACAAAACCCTCCTGGTCACTTCAACCTTGGGGAAGAGATATAGGGAATGTATTATCAAAATAAAGGGCCTTGGCAGCTTCAAAAGCAAGTCTAAGCCTGCCTTTCTATCCTGCCAATCCTCAAAAGGATTATCCAATATAATATAATAATGCGGCTCTATTTTCTGATCATGAATGACTTTAGCTGCGTTTATTATAGCTAAATCAGAGACATCTCTATCGTAAATCTCCCTACGAACCTTTTCACAGCCACTTTCGATTCCAAATCCAACTATCTCAACCCCTGCTTCCTTTAACATGGCGAGATTTTCTTTCTTTAACACATGCGGGTGAGTTGAGACATAAAAAGGTCTGTTTACATGCCTTTTATATTCTCTGCAAAACTCTGAAACCCAGTCTCTATCCCATGGAAAAAGTGCGTCGTAAAACTGGATCTTTTTGATCTTAGGAAAACGTTTGGTTATGGAAATGATTTCCCCTATAACATTTCCTACGCTTCTCCATCTTACCACCTTGTCCTGATTCAAATACTTCTTATGCAAAAAACTATTGCAACAGTAAGCGCATCTAAAAGGGCAGCCTCTTGAAGCAAGCATATAGTATTCGTTTTTTAGTGTTATAAGGCCTTTTCTCCAGGAACCTACCAACCCCTTATCCTCAAATAAGGCAGGATCCCCTTCGTAAATATTATTTGCCTCGATAAAATATTTTCCTTCGTTTGAATAATCCGGGTAAGACAGGGTATCCAGATTCTGAATAGGGGCAGAGTCTTCACCCTTTATTATTTCTCCATTTTTTCTAATCCATAATCCCTTGATTTTATCGATACTTTTTCTCTCAGACAAATTCTGCATTAATTCCAACATGAACTGTTCACCTTCTCCAACGCAGATCATATCGGCAACTTTTATACTTTGTTCCGGCATAATTGTAGGATGGACCCCTCCCCAAATAACAGGAATTTTTAATTCTTCTTGAATGCGTTGAGTAACCTGAGACGCTGTTTTAAAATAAGGCGAGCATACGCTAATCCCAACGATAGACGCGTCTAATCGCCTTACCAAATCAATTAATAGATCCTCTTCGATTTCAGCGGAAGACAGTTTTTCATTGCTTATCATATTTCTGAAAAATATTATATCTACCTTGTAGCCACTTTCTTTCAGAAATGAGCTGATATTCCTGGAACCAAGGGCCAGATAATCGTTTAAAGATATCAATGTTATATTTTTTTTCTCTGTCATTTTTAAAATACCTCTACAGAATATGCTATGAAATCTGTTATGCCTTTCGTGACACTGGCTTCACAATTTTTACAAGCTTTTCTTTTCTCAATCCTACAATAGCTGATTTTTTCATCGGAAGGCGCCTCCCGACTCTACTTATCTCGCACACCCCATATCTACTGGCGGAGAAGGAGGGAAATTAACTTCGCCCTTCCAAATATTATTATAATGAATAAGCTATGATAACACAACTCATTTTGTATACAGAAATCATACAGTTTTTGCAGAAATATGCAGGTTTTGGACACTATTAAAAGCAAATTCAAACAGTCGAAAGCATATAAACACAAAACGCAACCTACTGATTCCTCAATAAGTTGCGTCATAAATACCTTACTTCTTGTTTGTTACAATTTCCACCATAAAATATACTGGCAGAGAGGGAGGGATTCTTGCAAGGGGGTTTTTGTAACTCTCCTATTTTCAATGAATTACAGCTTAACTCTTTGAATGGTAAGGAATTATGGATTCCGGTTGTTTGCTGTTCTTTGCTGATGTTTGCCGTTGTTTTGACATTAAATGGTCGCAATTTGGTCGCATATCAAAAATCTTCCATGTCCAATCTATAAGCGCTTCTCCCCTTCCTTTTTCTCTTTTTTAACCAGACCTCTATTTCTGAAATCTTAAAACGGACTCCTTTAAAATATTTAACTTCTGAAATAGAATAGTCTTTTTGATACCCAAGCCCACAAATTACTTCCGAATCACGCATATTCATTTGGCAGCCGAATGTATGGATGTAGAGACATTTTTGCATAATTTACTTTCCACTATTAAAATCTAAAATAGCAGCCTTGGTCAAATCATTGCAGTGATCAATGCCATTATCTGCTAAATCTTCCAGGATCGGTTTAAGCTGAAGACTGTAGCGCTTGGCAATTTTCTGTGGTTCCAGGCCAGGCCAACCCCAACAAGAGGCATGATAGACACCATCGACCATGTAGTGCAAATTATCCAGCGTTGTTGGGTGCATTGTTTCCACGGGAGCATGATTTTTGGGATTTGAAACCAGATCCACGATAACCGATCCAGGCTTAAAGAGCTTTAACATTTCACGTGTTACAAGAAAAGGCTCTTTCTCAACCTCTCTTCGGTAAGGACGATTGATTGCATCTATAAGGATATCTGTCCCCGGAATATGTTTATCCATTTCTAAAAAATCTCTCTTATTTAGGATTTGAACCCTGGCAAATTTACGGGCTGCGCACCGAATGGCACCCACAGCAATGTCACCATATCCCATGATTTTAACCGCGGCAGTTGCGGAATCTTTTCCCCATAGCTTAAAACCATATTCCATGCCGATACGGCCGGACTCCTCGACTGCCTCAACCATTCTCCTGCCAAATGGATCCTTCAGATTTTCAAGCGGAATTACAATCAAATCCTGTTCCCGCAGGGCTTCTTCCATTTTCGGACGGCAGCGCAGGTGCATCATCGACACAATAATACTGCCCGAATGCATCATTTTGATTTCTTCGAAACTGGGTTCTTTGATGCGGACTACCAGGTGGTTTGCATACACTTCTTCGCGCGAGCCAATTTCGCAACCTGCTTTAGTAAAAACCCTGTCTGGAATATTCAAACCAAGTCCCGCTCCGCTCTCAACCGTTACCTCATGACGGGCTGCAATTTTGTTAATTTCAGGTGGTTGGATAACAACTCTCTTTTCTTGCGGTCTGTTTTCTGCTGCAATTCCAATTTTCATGTTTTTCTTATCCCCCTTGTGATAATCCCTAACGCTTCTTTATCATTAATAAAACTACCGTACAATCTGCAGATAAGGAGGGTCGCTTTTATTCTAACCCGTTTCCATGCAGAAGAAAACTCATACGTGTGCGTCAATAGGGATACAATTATGTTGCCTTTTGATGATTTATCTTTTTTAGCCAAACGTCGCGCTACCTTCCAGATATCCGATAGAGATGTAATATCGATATATAAAGCGCGTTGCTTTATTTTTCCAAGGGGTATTTCAATAACATTGCTTTTACCCTCTGCGCGGTGATCTTGATAACACATGCGATAATAATTCTTCGGCGCCCCTCGCCAATCCGCGATCAGTCTTCCTTTGTAATGAAGGTAACGACCCGGGGCGCAAGAAAAATCAATGAAAAGCCCATTTCTCTCTAAGATTGGTATGACATTTTTACAAAAAGTAAGATAACCGCCGCGATAAGAAATGATGGTCAGTTCTTCTTTGCGTAACGGCTCAGTTAATGAGCGGACCGACTGCTCCAGTATGCCAGAATCGTTAAGCCTGCCGCAGCTAAAAAGACCTTCCTCGTGACAGTGGACCCCTATGCTCCCCCCAGATGCCTCTATCTTCTTCCAAAGGCGGATAAATTCTGGCTGTAGATAATATTGCCGGGCGACGGGCGATGTGTGTACAAAATGCAGAATTTTGCCACCAATAGAACGGGCAATTGCGATCTCGCGCTTAATCAAACCAAGCAAACCTTTCCTGTCAGGTTTTCTTTCTTGCTTTGACAATTTGGTAGAAAAATACTCACTCCAATCGCCGTCAACAGTAAATATAAAATACAAGCTCATATTTTCCTCTACTTAATACATTACATATTTCTATTTCTTATGTCAACATAACAAAGCAACGTCTACTTTTCGTTATTAACAAAACAACTTGGTGATTAAGTACTATTTCGAAAGGTTTATAGGGGAATCTTGTAAACGCATTGCCTAAACTCTGCTTCAATAAATATGTTACAAGATAAGTCTTTTGTTGTCAAGAAATTAAGGACTCTACCTGGTTCACTTTAGTTTGGCACCTAATATGGGCACCAAGGGGTGATAAAAAATTAGGAGAGTTATAACTTATTTAAATATAACAGGTTGGAAACGTTAAAATTACTGGCGGAGAGGGAGGGATTCGAACCCCCGATGAGCGTAAGCCCATAACGGTTTTCAAGACCGCCGCTTTCAACCGCTCAGCCACCTCTCCGTATTAAGATATTGAGTTTGTAACAAAATTACGCTTCTTTCATAAAAGCGTAATAAACAAGTATAATAGCTATCAGAAAGCCCGAGAAGATCCTTATCAGGAGCGGATCAAACGTGGAGCCGTTCTTTATCATTATATCGGCTACAAGAGCTTCCAGCTTGGTGGTGCCCAATAAAATCAAGGCGATTAAAAACGAAAAAGAAAACGCACTACCTCTGGTCCAGGCTCTTGACAGAACGATAAATAAGATTATGAGGCCTGCCCAGAATAAAGGATTATCGTATGTAAATTTAAGGTCTTTAAGGGCCTCGAGATACGGCATTAAGATTTCTTTGATAACCTGAAAATCTACCATTTGTCTCTCTTTTTATAATTACCTTCTATACTGACTGGCGGAGAGGCAGGGATTCGAACCCTGGAGGCGGTTACCCGCCTACGTGCTCTCCAGGCACGCGCGCTAAGCCGGACTACGCGACCTCTCCTTAACCAATAGAATCAAACTTTTGATTCTCTATATAATTTAAACCTAGCTATATGCTTAGGGTTACTACTACCTACCTTTGATAAATATTTCGTTATTTCCGTAACTCCATAAAAAGAAACGTGTCTTTTTTTGTCGGTTTTGGCAGAAATACCCAAATCTAAAAGCATACGATATACAGAATTTAGAAGCGGCGAAGAATGATTTGTAAAACACAAGCCTATATTCCTACATCTAATGCCTTTTGTCTTGTGATTATGAAAATATACTCCGCCGTCCGTATCTATAAGCCCCCTTAAACAGGCTTTTATTAATCCCTTATTATAAAAAATCCATTTCGGCGCATCTATTTGATTAAATACCTTATCTCCTGCCTTTAAGCCATATTTTATCAGAAAATCAACAAGGTTTCTACTATATATCACGATTTCCAATGTATTCTTTTCTGTTTCTCTTAGATGAGGGTTTAGCGAAAATAACCGTTTTATTATCTTCCTAACGTAAACAGCATATTTTTTATCTGTCTTGCTGTTCAAAGTTATCTTAACTTGATTCATATTAATGCTTCCGTCTCCTAATACGATTCCTATAAATTCTACAAATAAATTTGATTTTACAGGATAGCTTATTTCCTTTCTCACCTTGAAGCCTTTTTTCTCTGCGTATCCCGGGTTTAATCTGAATTTTTCTACCGTTGCCAGCCCTCCCTTTCTTCTGCCTGCAGATGTTCCTGGGTTCCCATATATTCTGTTCCTGTTTATAGCTCCTTTATGGGCTCCTTTCCGTACATACCAATATAATGGCAGTAAAGATATCTTTTTAGGTATAGGGATTCTTGCCTTCTCTGCCAATGTTTTTAAGACGCCATAAGACATTTGATATTTACCTCTACGCCAATCATAGAATGTTCTTTTTTCAACTGCGCATATACCGGCAATTTGAGCAATGGGTTTATTTATTTTAGTTATAGCTCGTTTTAAGAATTTTACCTGAACTTTATTATTACTGAATTTAACTCTATTCATATACTATCTTCTCCGCCATATCTCCTATTATA
This sequence comes from Candidatus Omnitrophota bacterium, assembly GCA_018814825.1. GTDB lineage: Bacteria > Omnitrophota > Gorgyraeia > Gorgyraeales > Gorgyraeaceae > JAHIEN01. The sequence goes on along the minus strand of JAHIYJ010000037.1, from coordinate 29,870 downwards.
CACTAAAAAATATATAAAACAAATTTTATTGTGCTACAGAAATAACTGTCTCCAGAAACTATAGTAAAACTGTTTTGACTTCTCAAAGGAAGCGGAAATAAAATCAAAGAACAACAACTTTGGGAACAAAAGGCTTATTATGAAATATGCTATTACGATATTGACTATATATATAAACGATATTGAGAAAAAATATCCTGTCTTCATCAGGTCAGATTGCTTCTCTCGTATCGATTCAGCCGTATAAGCCAGGTGAAACATCAGGGTAAACCCTATGAAGAACATAAAATAACCCGATAATCTTGAGACATCCATAAAAAATGAAAGGATAAAATATACCAGCGCCAGTATCACGACATATACCGGCACCAGATAAGGGGCCAGCATCACAAAGAAGTTCGGGGATGTGGTCTTGACGCTGCCCTCTTTAGCCGAAACCTTCATCCCAAGCACCTTCCCTCCTGAAAAAAAAGTGGCTATCGCGTGCGCGGCTTCGTGACCCAGGACATATAGGAAATCAAGCTTGAATAGAATCAGGTGTAGGATAGAATAAGAGAACGCTCCCAGGATAAAGATCAGGCCTGATTGTGACATACCCCTTATATCTATCACGCCGTTATAAAAAGTAATCGTAAAGGCCACGCACGCCGGTATGAGCAGGACGCTAAATATAAAACGAATGACTTTCCCTATCATAGCTATTCTCTTGCGATCCTGTCTCTCCCGCCCATATATGGCCTCAAGACCTCAGGGATCAAGATACTTCCGTCCTCTTCCTGATAGTTCTCGATTATCGCGACAACAGTCCTTGCCATGGCTACGCCTGAACCATTAAGAGTATGCACATATTCGGGTTTTTTCCTGTCTTCAGGTCTATATTTTATATTGGCCCGTCGCGCCTGAAAATCTGTGAAATTACTGCAGCTTGAGACTTCAAGGTCTTTTTCTATGCCTGGCGCCCACGCCTCGATATCATAGCATTTACTGGCGGCAAAACTTATATCCCCTGTTGAAAGCATGACCACCCTGTAGGGTAATCCAAGCTTCTGCAGAACCTTCTCAGCGTTCCCGAGGAGAGTTTCGAGCTCGTCAAAAGACGTCTCAGGTTTAACAAATTTCACGAGCTCTACCTTGTCAAACTGATGGACGCGCATAAGTCCTTTTGTGTCTTTACCGTAAGAACCTGCCTCGCGTCTAAAGCACGCCGTATAAGCTGTATAATAAAGCGGCAGGTCTTTCTCATCAAGTATCTCATCCCTGTGTATATTAGTAACCGGGACTTCTGCTGTTGGTATAAGAAAAAGGTCATCATCTTTTAGCCTGTACATTTCTTCCTCAAGTTTTGGCAATTGGCCTGTGGCTGTCATGCTGGCCCTGTTAACCAGGAAAGGCGGGAATACTTCCTTATAGCCATGCTCCCTGGTATGTAAATCCAGCATGAAATTAATCAGCGCCCTTTCAAGCAGGGCCCCCAAACCCTTAAAAAGACAGAAACCAGAGCCTGAAATCTTGCTTGATCTGGGAAAATCCAGTATATCAAGTTTTTCTCCTAACTCTATGTGATTCTTAGACTTAAAGTCAAATTTACGCTTTTCTCCATGGATTCGCACCACTTTATTGGCCTTTGGAGGGCCTATTGGTATTGATTTATGCGGTATATTTGGGATATTAAGTGTAAAATCTAGTATTTTTTGGTCTATTCCCTCCACTTTATTATCCAAATCACATATTTTTTGGGCAATTGATTTCATTTTCTCTATAGTAGTATGATCTGGCTTTCCCCCTTTTGATGCCTTATTCTTTTCAGCCTTTAATTCCTCGGACTCTATCAGGAATTTTCTCTTATCAGCGTCTAGCTTTAGGAGCTGGTCAATGTCAATTTTTAGGTTCCTGTCTTTAATTGACTTTTTTACTATGTCTGGGTTTTCTCTTATAAATTTTATATCCAGCATATTACCTTCCTTATTTTAGCCTTTTATTACACCCAGCGGTCTCATTCTGGCGACCTTTGTCGATATCCCCGCTCTGTGCACAACCTCAACCACTTCTTTAACATCTTTGTACGCCTCCGGCGCTTCTTCAGCGAGAGTTGACCTCCCGGAGGCCCTTACTATTATACCACTTTTATTAAAAAGTTCCTTATCAATTTGCCTTCCTTCGCATCTTTTTATAGCGGCTGAGCGGGAAAGGTTGCGTCCCGCGCCATGACACGTTGAGCCGAATGTCTCAGTCATCGCAGCCTCTGTGCCTGCCAGAATATACGAAAAACTCCCCATATCTCCCGGGATTATAACCGGTTGACCAGCTTCTATGTATTTCTCTGGGATATCAACGTGATGCGGCGGAAACGCCCGTGTCGCGCCTTTTCTGTGGACGCAGAGGAACCTTTCCTTTCCGTCCACAACATGCCTTTCCATCTTGGCTATATTATGGGCAACGTCATAGACAAGAGCCAGGCCTAAATCTGTCCAGCTCTTATTAAAAATCCTTTCAAACACCTCTCTTATAAGGTACGTAAGGCATTGTCTGTTATTCCACGCGTAATTCGCCGCGCAGCGCATGCCGCCCATGTAGGCTTTTCCCTCAGGAGAATCAAGCGGAACGCACGCAAGTTGCCTGTCTGGCACATTAATGTTGTATTTCCTAAGGGCAGTAACCATGCTTTTTACGTAATCGTCGCATACCTGGTAGCCAAAGCCGCGTGATCCGGAATGTATCATCACTGTGATCTGCCCCTTGAAAAGGCCGAATATATCAGCCTTTTTGTCGTCGTAGATTTCGTCGACTATCTGGACCTCCAGAAAATGATTCCCTGAGCCAAGGGTCCCTGACTGCTTCCTGCCTCTCTCAAAGGCCCTGTCGGATACTCCCCCGGGGTCCGCGCCTTTAATGGCGCCGTTGTCTTCGGTGCACTCAAGGTCTTCTTTAACGCCGTAACCCTTTTTCACGGCCCAGCCTGCGCCTTTAATAAATATTTCCTCTTCCTCTTTATGACTTACCCTGATATCCCCGCTGGAACCAACGCCACATGGGATATTGCTGAAAAGCGCGTTGACTAGCTTCTCCAGTTTTGGCTTAACTTCATCCAGCAAAAGCTCGCTCCTTAAAAGCCTGACCCCACAGTTTATATCGTAACCTACCCCTCCGGGAGATATCACTCCCCCTTCCGACGGGTCAGTCGCCGCTACGCCGCCTATACTAAAACCATAACCCCAGTGTATGTCAGGCATGGCAAGAGAGTATCTTACTATACCCGGCAAAAACGCCACATTGGCCACCTGGTCAACTGCTTTATCATTGATTATGGACGGGATAAGCGAATCACTCGCTAAGATAAGGCCCGGGACTTTCATACCGGGCTTGTAAGAACGCGGAATTTTCCATCTATAGTCGTCTATCTTTTCTAATCTACCCTGCCAGACCTGGTTCATAATAACTAAACGTCAAAAATGATGTTACAGCTGAATCCCCGCATGTTCTCCTGTATGGTGAGGCCATGGAAGGTAACCGCTTTGATTTCTGTTCGGGCAGCCGTACCGCCGGGAGTCATTCTTTCCCCGTAGGCGTCACCTTTTATGCCGTCATTATTTAATTCGTGCACCCTAAAGATTTTAAACAAGATTTTTTCTTTGTTGAAAATATAAAGGAGCTCGCTTAACCAGTCTACCAGGAGCTCCTCTAACGCATCAACTTCTTTTTTAATCTGTATGGTTCTTCGCGTGCCTGGCGTCACATCATCGTGCCGTTCATCGCCTGAGATAATGGCAAACATACCTCTCGCGGCGTTCTGGAACAACTCTTTTAAAGTAGCCCCATTCGCCCTTAACCCTACATCAGCAGTATGTTCTATGATTTCGTAGGGCTCCATGAGTAATTAATGGTGAGCCGCCCGCGAGTCGAACGCGGCACACCCGCCTTAAAAGGGCGGTGCTCTACCAACATGAGCTAGCGGCCCACTCTATATTTATACGGTACTCAATTCTTTCTCTTTTTCCTTCAAGAGTTCTTCTATCTTTTTCGTGTATTTTTCTGTCAGCTTCTGGATCTCATCCTGGCCCTTGAAGCGGGCGTCTTCGGTTATCTCTTTCGCGTCTTCCATCTTCTTGAGGCTGTCTATCCCGTCCCTTCGGACTGTCCTTATCGAAACTCTGCCCTGTTCCGTAATCTTGTGGAGTATCTTCCTTAGCTCCTCGCACCTTTCCTTTGTCAGAGGAGGCATTGAAATCCTTATTACCTTACCATCATTTGTAGGAGTGATACCAAGCTCTGATTTTAAGATCGCCTTCTCAATCGCCGCAAGATTAGAGGGATCCCACGGATGTATGGCAATAAGCTTGGGCTCGGGAACAGATACGCTGGCTACCTGGAGCATATTCATGACCGCGCCGTAGCACTCAACTTTTATACCCTCTACAAGTTTCGGATTCGCCCTGCCTGTCCTGATCTCGGAAAACTCTCTGGACGTGGAGTCAACCGCCTTTTTCATTAATTCTTCTGTCTCATGAAGGCTTTTCTGTAGAGGGAGCATGATGACCTCCTTTGATAAACAGGCGGGGTGATAAAAAATTCAATTGACCACTGTTCCTATCTTCTCGCCTGATATAACTCTTTTGATATTGCCTCGTTTTGTCAGATTAAATACCACGATGGGTAATTTATTATCCATGCACAGGCTTACCGCGGTAGCGTCCATGACCCTTAGGCCTTTTTTTAACACATCAATGTATTTGAGGCTCTTGAATTTTTTAGCGGACTTGCATTTCTTGGGATCAGCTGAATACACACCGTCCACTTTTGTCGCTTTTAATATAACATCCGCGTTTATCTCTATCGCCCTTAAACTGGCCGCGGTATCAGTTGAGAAATACGGATTACCCGTGCCAGCGACGAATATAACTACTCTATTTTTACCTAAGTGCCTTACTGCCTTGCGCCTTATATAGGGTTCGGCCAGCTCCTGCATGTCTATGGCTGTCTGGACCCTTGTCATGACGTCTACTTTTTCAAGCGCGTCCTGGAGCGCCAGGCCGTTTATGACGGTGGCCAGCATGCCCATGTAATCAGCTATTATCCTGTCAACGCCCTGGCCTGAGGCCGTAGAGCCACGGTAGATATTCCCGCCTCCTATGACAATCGCTATCTGGACACCGAGCTTTCTGGTATCTTTTATCTCTCTAGCTATCTGAGCTGTCACTAAAGGGTCTATGCCGTATCCTAGTTTACCCTGAAGTGCCTCTCCGCTAAGCTTCAGGACCACCCTTTTATAGACAGACTTCAGAGCCTTCTTCATCCTATGTCTTCCCCTACTTGGAATCTTATAAATCTCCGGATTATGATATTCTCGCCTATCTTGCCGATAAGCGTGGACAGGCATTCTTTTATCGTAAGCTTATCATCTTTGATAAAAGGCTGGTCCAAAAGACATACTTCAGAATAAAATTTCTCGAGTTTCCCGGTCACGATCTTTTCCACGACGTTTTCGGGTTTGTCCTTTACCTGTTCGCTTAAAATATCTTTTTCCCTATCAATGATTGATTTAGGCACCTCTTCCCTGGAAACGTAGGCCGGGGAACTCGCCGCTATCTGCATACAGACATCCTTTGCGAATTTCCTGAAATCCTCGTTTCGCGCCACAAAATCTGTCTCGCAATTTACCTCTATTAAGACGCCTATCTTATTGTTTGAGTGTATATAGGACTCCACTGCCCCCTCTTTAGCCGAACGCCCGGCCTTTTTAAACGCAACTATCTGGCCGCGCTTTTTCAATATCTCCATGGCCGTCTTCAGATCCCCGTTGGCCTCCGTGATGGCCTTTTTACAGTCCATCATAGGGGCGTTTGTCTTATCCCTTAGTTTTTTTATCATATCAACACTTATCGCCATGTCAACTTACCTTTCCTTTCTAAATTTTTGCGTGGAACTTATCTCCTTTTTCCTGGCGGGCTTGGTTCGTTTTTCATCCTTTTCCTTTTTGGCGTCCACCTTCAAGCCTTCCACGAGTTCCTCTGACTTTTCCAAAAGCTCTTCCGTCTCTTCGGTCTCTTCTTCCGCTTCCTGGGCTTTTCTGTCTATCTCTGTCTGGTCAAATTCTCTCTTTCCCTCTATTATGCCTTCGGAGAGAAAATCCACTATGAGTTTTATGGACCGCATCGCGTCATCATTCGCGGGTATAGGATAATCGATAAGATCCGGGTTCGCGTTCGTGTCCACGATGGCCACTATAGGGATCCCCAATTTATACGCCTCTTTCACGGCTATCTCTTCTTTTTTTGCGTCCACCACGAAGACCGCATCCGGCATCTTCTTCATCTCCACAACGCCTTGAAGATTTTTTCTCAGCTTATCCATTTCCTTTGTCAGTATGGCACGCTCCTTCTTCTTAATAGCGTCGAAAGTGCCGTCTTTCTCCATGGACTCTATCTCTTTAAGGCGTTTTATGCTGTTACGTATGGTCTTGAAATTGGTCAGGGTCCCCCCTAGCCATCTGTTTTTTACGAAAAACATGTCCGAATTTTTGGCGACGTTCACTATGATGTCCTGGGCCTGTTTCTTGGTACCTACAAACAGTATCTTTTCCCCTCTGGAAGCCACATCTTTCATGAACTCCCTGGCTTTATTCAGGAATTCTACTGTCTTCTCAAGGTCTATAATATAGATCTTGCTGCGTTCGCCGAATACAAAACGCTTCATCTTGGGGTTACATCGGCTCCTGTTGTGCCCGAAATGGGCTCCTGCCTCAAGTAGTTGTTTGATTAGCTCTGTGTTCACTTTTCCTCCTTGATTAAATGAGCATATCATTTACGGAGACCTTAAGGGCGACGTAAGTGATAAGTGCGAATTTATCCTGAAACCGCGACGAATAGGAGCGGCTGAAGGATCTTATATATAATTTTGAGTATTGCTTCCCCGTACCATTCGCTTTGCTCAGATACGGGGCACGCGGCCAATTCGTGGTTCGCAATGACACTGCCAATATATCAGGGGTGTTATTATATCACAAAGCGTATGCTTTGCAAGTTCTTTTTACCATGGTCAGAACGCGGCCTTGAGCTTAAACTGTATCTCGTAAAGCCTCTTGTATACGCCGGATTTTTCCAATAATTCGGCATGAGTGCCTGATTCCACTATTCCTCCCGACTCCAGAACTATGATTTTATCCGCATGCTCAACCGTAGAAAGCCTGTGGGCTATAACAAATACGGTCCTATGGACCATGAGCCTGTCTATCGCCTCATGGACAAGTCTTTCAGACTCACTGTCAAGCTGGCTCGTCGCCTCATCCAATATAAGTATCGGGGGGTCCTTAAAAAGCGCCCTGGCGATAGCTATGCGCTGTTTTTCCCCGCCCGAAAGCCTTATACCTCGGTCTCCTATAAAAGTATCATATCCATTCGGCATTTTCATGATAAAATCATGCGCATTGGCCGCCTTTGCCGTTTTCTTTATATCATCCAAGCCTGCCTTGGGTTTTCCAAACGCTATATTATTGCGTATCGAATCATTGAAAAGGATATTTTCCTGGCTAACTATGCCTATCTGGCTGCGGAGAGAGGAGACTTTAAAATCCCTTATGTCTCTGCCGTCAATAAGCACGCTGCCCACCGTTGGATCATAGAATCTGGGCAATAAACTCACTAAAGTGCTCTTGCCCGCTCCGGAAAGACCTACTATAGCCAGTATCTTGCCCTTAGGAAGCGAGACTTTGATTTTTTTCAATACCAAGGGCCCCTGCATATAGGAAAAATCCACATCCTTGAATTCTATTGAATTTTTAAACCCGACGATAGCAATAGCATCGGACCTGTCTTTCACCGTGAGTTCCCTGTCCATTATCTTAAATACTCTTGTTATCGCGGCAAGGGCCTGCTGATTGATACCGTAGAGCCTGCTGAGCCGTTTAAAAGGTTTTATGAGAGAAAGAAGCGCGGCCAGAAAAGCTATGAACGCCCCGGCCGAGAGCCTGCCTTCCACAACTTCTTTGCCGCCAAACCATAGGACTATCGCCATGCATATAACTCCCACGAACTCCCCTAGCGGGCTTATGATCGCCAGGCGTTTTACGGATTTCATGAGCATCTTAAAATACTTATAGTTATGGGTCTGGAATTTATCTATCTGGTATCTTTCGGCTGTGAATGACTTTACTACTCCTATGCCATATATGGTCTCAAAGAGCAGGGAATTTATATCTGACATGCTCTCTTGTGTAGAAGTCGATATCTTCCTGAGTTTTTTGCCTATTTTTATAACAGGGTATACAATAAGAGGGAACACCAACATGGTAATAAGTATCAATACCCAGGATATGGAAAAATAGACCTTTATCCCGATTAATATAGCCAGGTACATCACGAGCTGTATGGGCTGAAGCAATAGGTCGGTAAGGCCTTCTGTGATAGAATTTACTATGATCCCAACGTCAAACGTGACCCTTGACACAAGCGCTCCTGTCTGCATGGTAGAGTAGAAATCGTTGGAAAGCGCCAGAAGCTTCTTATATATGGCGAGCCTTACGTCCCTTAGGACAGATTGTCCTAGCTTGCTCATAAAATATGTCTGGAAGAACAGGAACAGCTCTTTTATCAGGAATATCAAGGCCACTATTAATACAAGCCAGTTTAAAAGAACGGGTTTTGGAACGCTATTCACCTTGTTCACTAGATCCACTATAAATTCCGGCACATTCTGGGAGCCTGGGATAGATATTGTCCTGTCGGCTAGTATATTATCCACAAGGGGTATGATCATGCCCAGGGATACCCCTCCCATGCCGGATGAGACTATCATGCAGAATAACGCTATTGCCATGATCCAGAGGTGGGGCCTCAAATATTTAAGAAACCGTATATAATCTTTCATGGGTCTTATTTTATCACCTGGATTGACATTTCTCAAGCTCTTTGTTATCATTATAGATATGAAAAAACTGCGCGTTGGCGTCATTGGACTCGGAAGGCTCGGCTCTATCCACGGCCAGATATACTCAAGGCTAAGAAACGTAACGCTCGCAGGGGTCTGTGACATAAATAAAGAAAGGGCCTCCTCAGTGGGAAAAGCCCTTAAGACCGCCTCGTTTACTGATTACAAGAGGCTGCTTGAGCAGGATATAGAAGCGGTCAGCATTGTCACTCCTACCTATCTCCACCACCAGATAGGTAAATTTTTCCTTAAAAACAAAGTCCACTGTCTTATTGAAAAACCCATTACAAAGACGCTGAAAGAGGCTAGTGAGCTGGTAAGGCTGGCGCGGGGGAAAAAACTAATATTGCAGGTGGGTCATGTGGAGCGGTTCAATTCCGCTATCCAGGCGATAGAAAGGCTCCTGCCAAGGCCAAAGTTTATCGAAGTCCACAGGCTTGGCCCGTTCACTCCAAGGGTAAAAGACGTGGGAGTGGTGCTGGACCTCATGATACACGATATAGACATCGTGCTGGGCTTGACAAAATCAAAGATACATGACATACAGGCCGTGGGCATGAAGATCCTCACAAAACACGAGGATATAGCCAACGCGAGGCTCAGGTTTACAAACGGCACCGTTTGTGACCTTACCGCCAGCCGCGTCACGGACGATACCCTTCGTAAGATCAGGATATTCCAGAAAGACTGCTATATCTCACTCGATTACGTAAACCAGGAAGCTGTAATATCCAGCAAAATAAACAATAAGATCGTGTCTAAAAAAATAGATATCAAAAAGGAAAAACCTTTGCAGAAAGAGCTTTCCTCATTCGTGGACTGCGTCCTCAGGAAGTCTAAACCCATTGTCTCAGGGGTAGAGGCCTATAATGCCCTGTCAGTAGCTCATAGGATAATCAGAAAACTCAACGCATGAAAAGAAAAAAGATACTAATCGTCGCGGGCGAGGCATCCGGCGACCTTCACGCCGCCCACCTCATCAAGGCCCTTAGATCAAAAGACCCTCATATAGAAATCTTCGGCATAGGCGGCAAGAAAATGGAGGAGGCTGGCGCGGAAATTATCTATGACATAGTGGAACTGGCTGTTGTGGGTTTTGTCGAGGTAATAAAGCATTTCCGGACATTCAAGCGCATGCTCGAAAAACTCCTTATACTGCTTGAGGCCAGAAAACCAGACGTGGTCATACTGGTCGATTACCCGGGGTTCAACCTGCGTTTCGCGAAATACGTAAATGAGAAGAATATTCCTATCATATATTACATAAGCCCCCAGATCTGGGCATGGGGAAAGAACAGGATCGCTGAGATAAAAAAATTAGTGGACAAGATGATAGTGATATTCGGTTTCGAGGAAGAGCTTTATAGAACGGCCGGCGTAAAGGTGAGTTTCGTCGGACATCCTTTTCTGGATATAGTGCACAGCGGCTGGAAAAAAGAGGAAACTATACACAACCTGCACCTTAAACACCATTCCGTGAGAATAGCTCTTTTGCCTGGTTCCCGGAGACAAGAGATCGAAAAGCATCTGCCTGTCATGCTTAAGGCGTGCGAGATGATCGAGCGTCAACTGCCGCGAACAGAGTTTATTCTTTCTCGCCGCAGAGAACTGGATAGCTCCGTATACAATAAAATCATTGAATCCTCAAAGATAAAACCGCATTCGCTGGACAACAGGCCCTATGAGATCATGGAGATAGCCGATCTGGTCATTGTCTCTTCGGGTAGCGCGACGCTTGAGACAGCCATAATGGAGAAGCCTATGGTCATAATCTACAAGACGTCTCTCCTCACCTGGTTCCTGGCGAGAAACATGATAAAAATACCTGATATCGGACTGGTAAATGTGGTGGCGGGAAAGAGAATAGTGCCTGAACTGATTCAATTTGAGGCAAACGCCAAAAATATAGCCACAGAAGCCCTGGACATACTCAATAACGATGAAAGACGGCGCGGCATAAAAGAAAACCTGAGGAAATTAAAAGGAAAACTCGGGGAAAAAGGCGCCGCGAACCGGGCAGCCCACGTCATCATCCATAAATTCCTATCCTGATTTTATTCCCATTCTATTGTCGCGGGGGGCTTGGAACTTATATCGTACGCGACACGGTTAATGCCATTGACTTCGTTTATGATGCGGTTGGATATCCTGCCTAATATATCATAAGGGATCTTAGCCCAGTCAGCTGTCATCGCGTCAAGACTTGTCACGGCCCTGATAGCGCAAGTATTCTCATATGTCCTCTCGTCTCCCATCACGCCCACGCTTTTTACGGGCAAAAGGACAGCGAATGACTGCCAGATATTTTTATAGCCTCCATATTTTTTCATCTCTTCCTGGACTATCATATCCGCTTCCCGCAAGACATCAAGGCGCTTTTTAGTAATATCTCCTATTATCCTGACAGCGAGGCCAGGGCCAGGAAACGGCTGCCTGTCAATCAACTTGGCGCCAATCCCGAGCTCCCTACCCAGCTTTCTCACTTCATCCTTGAAGAGGTCTTTCAGGGGTTCCACAAGCCTGAGTCCCATCTTTTTAGGAAGCCCACCAACGTTATGGTGGGACTTTATAGTGCTCGACGGCCCGCCTTTGGCTGACACGCTCTCAATAACATCCGGATAAATGGTGCCCTGGCCTAAAAATTCCACTCTGCCGAGTTTTTTGGCCTTTTCCTCAAACACCTTTATAAATTCTTTACCTATAATCTTACGTTTTCTCTCCGGATCCGTAACTCCTCTCAATTTACTCAGAAAACGTTTTTCAGCATCGATGACATGTAGGTTCATGTGAAAGTGCCTCTTGAAGGTATCAGCGACGTACTGCCTCTCGAGCTTTCTCAAAAGGCCGTTATCCACGAAGATACATTCGAGCCTTTTCCCGATCGCCTTACTCAATAACACCGCGGCCACGGAAGAATCCACGCCTCCGCTCAGGCCGAGGACCACACGACTTCTGCCGACCTGTGTTCTTATGTTTTTCACCGCCTCATGGATAAAAGATTTCATGGTCCATTCGGGCTTGAAGCCGCAGACTCCGTACAGGAAATTTTTAAATATCCTCATGCCTTTCGGCGTATGAACCACTTCAGGGTGAAACTGGACGCCGTAAAACTTTTTTACCGGATGATACATACTGGCTATCCTGCTGTTCTTCGTGTGCGCCAGTCTGATAAAACCGTCCGGCAGCCTAAGGACCTGATCGCCGTGGCTCATCCAGACGTTTTCTTTCTTCCCGCAGCCCGAGAAGAGCCTGTCTTTTTTATCGATGATTAATTCCGCGTGGCCGTATTCTCTTCTCCGCGTCGGGCCGACCTTGCCTCTCAATATATGACCCATGAGCTGCATGCCATAGCATATCCCCAGGACAGGCACGCCAAGCTCAAAAATCTCTTTAGCGCATTTCGGGGCGCCTTTTTTATGCACGCTTGCCGGCCCACCCGTCAGTATTATGGCCTTTGGCCTCAGGGATTTGACCCTGGCTACGGAAACATTGTAAGGCAGGAGAACACAGTAGACGCTACTCTCCCTTACGCGCCTCGCGATAAGCTGATTATACTGCGCCCCAAAATCCAATATAACTACCGTGTCTTTTTTCATTTGCTGGGTCTGCACGCTTTAACGCATACACCGCATATAAACTGGTCGACTATCCTTTTGTCCCTGAATTCCTTTAGTTTCTCGTAACATTTGATATGGTCAAAGTCTTCTTTTTTTTCTTTTATTGCTCCAGCCGGACAGATGTCCACGCAGGCCCTGCACCCGCCGCAATCCAAGCCCAGAGGCTTATCTGGCTTTAAAGGGGCGTCTGTTAAAATCGTAACCAGACGAAATCTTGAACCAAGATCAGGATTTACCAGAAGGTTATTTCTGCCTATAAACCCGAGACCGGCAAGCTCCCCGATTTTTTTATGCGAAAGGTGCCCTTTTTGTTTCTCCCAGTCTATAATCTGAGAGGCCGGGGCCGGGAGAGCCCTGTATCCCCTGGACTGGATAAGGCCACTCAGCCTGAACGCCATGTGGTCAAGCGCTATATTCGCCTGACGGTAATGGTGATAGTATATCTTGGTAGGTGCATCCTTGATCTCGTCTAATATCGGATCAGAAAGTCTAATGCCTATAGATATAGCATAGTCTAAATCTTTCAAAATTGCATCTGAAAAATGAAAGTCTTTTTTTACGGCCGTTATATCCGCTACGCCGAACAGCGCCGCGCCTGAATCAAAGGCTAGCGACTTCAGTTTTTTAATGAGTTTTCCGTTTTCCATTTTTTCAGGTATATCATCAGGATAGATATGGCCACTGGCGTTACGCCTGAGATCCTGGACGCCTGCCCCAGGTTCGACGGCCTTGCCGCGGAAAGTTTTTCGATAATCTCTCTGGAAAGGCCGGGGATCTTATCGAAACTGAAACCCTGCGGCATCTTTATCCGCTCTATCCTTTTGAAATTCTCTATTTCCCTTAACTGCCTGTCTATAAAACCTCTGTATTTTACTTCTATCTCAACCTGCCTGGCTTCGCTGTCAGTCAAAGGCCTTCTTTGCCCGACAAGCCCTTTCAGTTTGTCAAAATTTACCTGTGGTCTCCTCAGTAAATCCCGCAAGTTAGTTACGTTGCTTATCGGCGGGATCTTGCGTCTCGCCAGTTTCATGTTTGTGCCCCTGTCAGGATACAGCCTTGTGCCGATGAGATTTTCCATGCCCATACGGATTCTCTTTTTTTTCAGCATTACTTTCCCGTATTGCTTACTGTCAACAATGCCTAGATTATACCCTGTCTCCGTAAGTCTCAGGTCAGCGTTGTCTTCTCTAAGGATGAGTCTATATTCTACGCGCGAGGTAAACATCCTGTACGGCTCGTTTGTGCCTTTTGTGACAAGGTCGTCTATTAACACCCCTATATAAGCCTCTGAGCGGTCAAGCACAAGAGGGTCTTTACCTTTTAATTTAAGGGCCGCGTTCGCGCCTGCCATGAAACCCTGTGCCGCCGCTTCTTCATAACCGGTTGTGCCGTTTATCTGGCCCGAGTTATAGAGATTTTCTATCAGTTTTGTCTCAAGCGTGGCTCTAAGCTGAGTAGGGTCAATAAAATCATACTCTATACCATAACCTGGCGTGGTTATTTCAGACTCCTCAAGTCCTTCTATACTCCTTATCATCTTCAGCTGAACGTCAATAGGCAGGCTGGTTGACACGCCGTTAGGGTAATACTGGCTAGTATCCAGGCCTTCCGGCTCAAGAAAAACCTGGTGCCTGTCCCTGTCCCTGAATCTCACGATCTTGTCTTCTATTGAAGGGCAGTATCTCACGCCGATGGATTGTATCTTACCCGTGTAAAGCGGCGAGCGATCAAGGTTGTCGCGTATAATATCATGTGTCTTTTTGTTTGTGTAAGTCAGGTAACAAGGTAGCTGCCTTCTTTTGATTGTCTTTGTTGAAAATGAAAAAGGCACAGGAGGCTTATCTCCGGGCTGCTTCCTCAGTTTTGAAAAATTAATCGTCTTCGAATCCAGCCGCGGCGTTGTACCTGTCTTTAGCCTTGTTACCCTGAATCCCAGGCATTTGAGTCTTTCTGAAAGCCCGATTGAGGGCGGATCGCCCAACCTGCCGCCCGGAAAATGGCTGAGCCCGATATGTATCACACCGTTCAGGAAAGTGCCTGTCGTTATTATGACAGCTCTGGATTTTATTACAGTATTGTCAGATAGTCTGACGCCGCGCGCCTTTCTGTTTTTTACTATTATATCGGAAACCAAGCCCTCTAGCGTTTCCAGGCCATGAGTTCTTTTGACAATATCCCACATATACTTTATATACAGCTCCCTGTCCACCTGGGCCCTGGAAGACCACACTGCTGGCCCCTTACTCCTGTTCAGGACCCGAAACTGTATTGCGCTATAGTCCGTTGCCTTTGCCATTTCCCCGCCAAGCGCGTCTATTTCCTTTACGAGCTGGCCCTTGCCTATACCGCCTATAGCGGGATTGCAGGACATATACCCTATTTTATCAAGGTCCATGGTAACAAGCAGCGTTGCCATGCCCATCCTGCTTGAAGCCAGAGATGCTTCTATCCCGGCATGCCCAGCGCCAATAACTATGACATCATAAGACTTTTTCATAGGAATATTATAATAACAGAGCTATATCTGCCAGTCAATTACAGATAACTTGATATAGTAGGAAATTCCTTTTTGCAAGCAGCGCAAAGCGCTGCAACTACAGCCTAAAATGTAGTCGCAGCATCTTACCTGTCCCGAGCGCAGTCGAGGGATGCTGCTTAACTTGACAAAACTTACAATGTAAGAATCGTCAAGTTAGGGAAGAGAGGCGCTTTCGCCTGCCAGGTATCCCGTGGAGAACGCCGCCTGGAGATTAAAACCGCCTGTATCCGCGTCTACGTCTATCATCTCTCCGGCGAAATACAGATCTTTCACGATCCTGGATTCCATGGTGCGGGGGTCTATGTCTTTCAGGGAAACCCCTCCGCGCGTTACCATGGCTTCTTTTATGGGCCTCGGCCCTTTTATCGCCATGCGCATGGCCTTGAATAACGCCACGAGGAATTTTCTCTCCTTTTGCGTAATCTGGCTGACATTTTTGTTTTCCGGTATTTTAGCCAGCATAAGAAAAACTCCCACCATCCTTTGCGGGAGGAGTTCTTTAAGCGTGTTTTTTATAGTCTTCGTGGGATTTCTCCCGAATTCTCTTAAAAGCCTGGCGTCCATTTTCTCATCAGACAGGGCAGGCTTTAAATCTAATTCGACAGAGACCTCTCTATCTTTATCAAGCCAGTCCGTAATCCGCCTGCTCAGCGATAAGACAAGTGGCCCTGAGATTCCGGTCTTAGTAAACATCATCTCGCCTATTTCGGAGACAATATGCTTTTTCCCGTCAGTGAACCTGAGCCTGATATTCTTAAGGGCAAGGCCTTCCAGAAAAGCGGGGTAACTTTCTTTTGTCTCGAGAGGCACAAGGCCCGGCCTCACCTCGACTATCCTGTGCCCTGATTTCCTCGCGATATCCAACCCCTCGCCCGTAGAGCCGGTAAACCCATAAGAAACTCCGCCGGTCGCCAGTATGAGGCTGTCGCACGCCAAAAATTCCCCACCCTTAAAGAGCGCTCCTTTTACTTTATCTTCATCGATTTTTACGCCGGACAGCTCCTTTTTATAAATTACCCTTACTTTGTTGTCCCGTAATTCTTTTTTTAAGACTTCGAGTATGCTGCCTGATAAATCGCTTACCGGAAAAACCCTCATCTGGCGTTCCACCTTGAGCCTGAGGCCTCTTTTCTCGAAAAAATCCATAAGTTCGCGGTTAAAGAATTTTTTAAAAGCGTCTCTTAAGAATTGAGAGTACTTGGAGAATCTCTCGAGGAATGAGTCCAGGTCACTGGTGTTTGTAAGGTTACAGCGCCCTTTTCCGCTTAAGAGGAGTTTCCTGCCGAGGGAGGGATTTTTCTCAATAAGGGTTACATCCTGGCCAAGCTGACTGGCTCTTATAGCCGCCATCATGCCGGCGGGCCCGCCTCCAATGACGACTATTCTCTTTCTCTTCATAAGACGCTACCCCTTTAACTTTACATTATAGCATCGCCCGCGCGTAAAGTTAAGAGAGTAAGTTATCTTTAGCGAGACACTCGCCGTTCCAGCAATAGGTGCAGAGCCTCTCCCTGGGGAGGCCAATGGCCTTTATCATGTCATCGAGAGTTTGATAGCGGAGGGTCGTGACGTCAATATCTTTCTCTATCCATTTGACCATCTTTTTGTATTTCTCTGTAGTATGGTCTGTATATTCAGAAACATCTTCTATGTCTTTCCCTTCAATATCTTTTATGGCCTTTCTCGCTGCAAGTTCATGAATAGACTTGGTAGACAGGCAAAACCTGCACGGGAACATAAGCGGCGGGCAGGCAGGCCTTACGTGTATCTCCTTAGCGCCATTGTCCCATAGCTTCTGCACTGTGAAATTCTTTAACTGCGTGCCTCTTACTATTGAATCCTCACATACGACAATCCTGTTGCCATCTATGATGTCCTTTATCGGGATAAGTTTCATCCTGGCCACCCGATCCCTTATCTCCTGGACGGGAGGCGTGTAACTCCTGCCATAGCCGGGCGTATATTTTACAAGAGGCCTCCTGTATGGCTTCTTTGACTCCATCGAGTATCCTATCGCATGGGCAATCCCCGAATCCGGCACGCCGGAGACAACGTCCACCTGTATGTCTTTATCATGTTTCGCCAGGGCCGCTCCGCATCTCTCTCTAACAGACTCAACACTGACATTCTCATAAGTAGAAGCCGGAAAACCTGTATATATCCATAAAAATGAGCATATCTGGTTTACATCCCGTTTTCCCCTTATCTGTTTCAGCCCGTCTTCGTTCATAAGGACTATCTCGCCTGGCATGAGAAATTTTTCTACCGTGAAACCGGTGTTAGGGAAAGCGCATGTCTCTGAAGCAACAGCATAATCCCTGCCTCTTTTCCCTATCGCTAGGGCAGTATATCCGAACCTGTCTCTCGCAGCGTATATCCCGTCTTTACATAATAAAAGGAGCGAGCAAGAACCAATGATTTTATCGAATACATACTCTATCCCGCTTACAAAATCCTCGCCCTCGCTTATAAGCTTTGCCACTACCTCGACACTGTTGGCAGAACCGTCCTCTGTCTCGCTGAAGGAATGTCCTCTTTTATGCAATTCTTTGATAAGCTCCCCTGTATTCTCAATAAGGCCCGCCATACATATCGCGAATGAGCCGAATTTCGCGTTAAGGAACATTGGCTGCGCATCAGAATCGCTGATCGCTCCAATCCCGTATTTACCCTCAAACTTTTTGTAATCCTCATAGAATTTTGACTTAAACTGGCTCTGAGATATATCATGTATCTGTCTGTATATCCTCTTGCCGCTCAGGACAGCGATCCCCCCGTACTCTGTCCCAAGATGAGTCTGGTAATCAACCCCATAAAATAGATCTACCGTACAGTCTTTCTGCGATACCGCTCCAAATACTCCGCTCATTGATAACCCCCTTAATAATTAAAAAACAGGCTTGATGATGGGATTGCGTCTGTCGTAAAATTTATGCCCAGTTTTCTCAGGCCTGCTTCATCGCCCGGCGTGGGCAGATGCGTGGAATGCAGCTCGCATCCCCTTAATTCCTTGAGTTTCAGCAAGGCGCTCTTAGCGTTTCTATCCGTATGCGCGCTTATGGAAAGCGCGACTAATATCTCATCCAGGGTAAGGCTTTCTGACGTCATGCTCAGCGTTTCTTTTTTTAAGCTCGAGAGGTCGTCCATCACCTCGGGTTTTAAGATATGGACGCCGTCGTCTATCCCCGCTATGTATTTTATGGCGTTTATTACGGCGCTCGACGCCGCGTGCATCAGTGTGGAATTTTTCCCTGTTATTATCCTGCTGCCATTCAACTCTATGGCGGCCCCACAGTAATAACCCTTGTTACCTTTCTTCTTTTTCTTGCACTCTTCCGCGGCTTTCCTGGCAGGAAGGACAGTCGACCTGTCCTCAGGTTTAACGCCTGCCTTGTCCATAATAGCCTCTGCCCTTTCCAGCTCCTCTTTTGTGCCGCTTCCTGTCGCGAACTCGAGGTTATGACGGAAAAACCTGCGGATGATCTCCTGTTTCGCAGCCTCTCTCGCGCCCTTGTCATCCACAATACCAAAGCCGGCCCTGTTAACCCCCATATCAGTGGGAGACTTATAATAACTGTCTTTGGAACCCGCTATCCTGTGTATAATATTTTTCAGGATAGGAAAGGCCTCCACGTCGCGGTTGTAATTTATCGATTCTTTTTTGTATTTCTCAAGGTGGAACGGGTCTATCAGGTTAAAATCCGCTAGATCCACTGTCGCCGCCTCATACGCTATATTCACGGGGTGATTCAGGAGCAGGTTCCATATAGGGAATGTCTCAAACTTCGCGTAGCCGGAATTAATGCCTTTCTTATGGTCATGGTAGAGCTGAGACAGGCACGTCGCGAGTTTGCCGCTGCCAGGGCCAGGTGCCGTTACTATAATAATGGGTTTTTTCGTCTCTATATACTCATTCCTGCCATAGCCGTCGGCGCTCACGATTTTTTCCACATCATGCGGGTATCCTTCTATCTTTACATGCTTGTAAACTTTAATGCCCAGCCTTTCTAATCTCCTTTTGAATTTCAAGGCAGACGGCTCATTGCTGAACCTTGTCAGGACAACCGCAGCCACGTCGAGTTTCCAGGCCTTTAAGTCATCTATGAGCTTCAAGGTGGCAAGGTCATAAGTTATGCCGTAATCCCCCCGTACTCTGCCCTGCTCAATGTCTTTCGCATAGACACTTATTACTATCTCGGCGTGTTTTTTGAGTTTTTCCAGGAGCCTCATCTTTACATTAGGGTCATATCCAGGGAGAACCCTTGCCGCATGATAATCAAAGCATATCTTTCCGCCGAACTCGAGGTAGAGCTTATTATCGAATTTCTTGACCCTGCTTAGGATCTCTTTTGTCTGCTCGGAAAGATATTTTTCGTTGTCAAAGCTGATTTTTTTGGTCACGACTCGTTTAAACATAATTTTCACTGTTGGTCCAGCGACATCAGGTGATCTCGTTGTGGTATTCCTGCAGAGATTTGACGTCTCCTTTGTTCTCCAGATATGACTTGATCCCTTCCGCTACTGCGATTGCTGCCGCCGGAGTCGTAATATAAGGTATCTTATACTTTATGGCGCTCTTTCTTATATACGAATCGTCGTACGCCGCGTATTTTCCGACAGGCGTATTGACGATAAGCTGTATTTCTTTATTGTTGATGGCGTCTATTATATTCGGCCTTCCTTCATGCATCTTCTTAATCAATTCGGCCTCAACGTTGTGTTTGTCGAGGAATTTCTTTGTGCCTTCTGTAGCGAAGATCCTGAAACCTATCTCACGCAATCTCCTTGCGGCCTCGGCAATATTCTTTTTCTTGTCCTTGTCAGCGACTGTTATAAGGACAGTGCCTTCCGTGGGCAGTTTTGCATTGGCGGCTTCCTGCGCCTTGAAATACGCAAGGCCGAACGAATCGGCTATCCCCATAACTTCTCCTGTCGAACGCATCTCAGGCCCGAGCACCGGATCCACTTCCTGGAACATATAAAAGGGGAACACCGATTCCTTTACCCCAAAATGGTTGTATTTCCTGGGTCTCAGATTCATATCACTGATTTTTTTACCAAGCATAAGCTCAGTGGCTATCCTGGCCATGGATAAACCGCACACCTTTGATACAATCGGGACGGTCCTTGACGCCCTTGGATTAGCCTCCAGGACATAGACGGTATCATCAGCGATCGCGTACTGCATATTCATAAGCCCGCAGACCTTCAGCTCCTTCGCGATTTTTTCTGTATATTCTTTTATCGTATCGATGTGCTTTTTTGGTATGGTCTTTGGCGGGATAACACAGGCAGAGTCGCCTGAATGTATGCCGGCCTCCTCTATGTGCTCCATGATGGAAGGGATAAAGACATCTTTACCGTCAGATACGGCATCTGCCTCGGCCTCGATCGCGTCTTCTAAAAATTTATCTATGAGGATAGGTCTGTCCGGAGATACGTCAACAGCTACCTTTACATAACTCTTGAGCATCTCTTCGTCATATACAATCTCCATTGCCCTCCCGCCCAAGACATAAGAGGGCCTTACCATAAGAGGATATCCTATCCTGTCGGCTATTTTTAAGGCTTCTTCTAACGTGCTTGCCATCCCGCTTTCCGGCTGGGGTATCTCTAGTTTTTTCATAACCTTAGCAAATCGTTCTCTATCCTCAGCGAGGTCTATACTTTCAACAGATGTGCCGAGTATCTTTACCCCTGCCTCTTCGAGTTCCTTCGCTATATTCAAAGGTGTCTGCCCGCCGAACTGCACTATCACGCCAACCGGTTTTTCTTTATTGTAAATACTCAGGACGTCCTCGACGGTCAAAGGCTCGAAATAGAGCTTATTTGAGGTGTCATAATCCGTAGAAACGGTTTCTGGATTACAATTTACCATTATGCTCTCATACCCCATATCCCTCAACGCAAACGCGGCATGACAGCAGCAATAGTCGAATTCTATGCCCTGGCCTATCCTGTTGGGCCCGCCCCCAAGTATCATGATCTTTTTATTAGGAGACGCACTTACCTTGTCAGGCGTATTGTAAGTCGAATAATAATACGCCGCGTCTGACCCGCTTACAGGCACTGCGTCCCATGCCTGGACTTTGCCGAGCTTGATACGGCGTCCTCTAATCTCTTTTTCAGCCACGCCAAGCAGCTGGCCGAGATACCTGTCTGAAAAACCGTCTTCCTTTGCCTTTATCAGCATGTCATCAGGCAGTTTCCTGCCTTTATATTTAAGAATCTCTTCTTCACGATCAACCAGCTCTTCCATTTGGGTTATAAAATATCTGTGTATCCTTGTTTTGTCATACATCTCGTCGATATCCATGCCTTTACGAAGCGCCTCGTACATTATAAACTGGCGCTCTGAAGTAGGATACGCGAGGAGCTTTCTCAGCTCATCTAAAGAGAGTTCGTTGAAATTCTTGGCAAAGCCAAGGCCGTAACGGCCCTGCTCAAGACTCCTTATTGCCTTCTGGAAAGCCTCTTTGTAGGTCTTGCCGATACTCATCACCTCGCCCACTGCCCTCATCTGCGTGCCTAGCTGGTCTTTTATCTGCCTGAATTTCTCAAACGCCCAGCGTGAGAATTTTATGACAACGTAATCTCCTGAAGGCGTGTATTTGTCAAGAGTCCCGTCCCTCCAGTACTGGATGTCCCTTAAAAGGTCTCCACCTGCTAATCTGGATGATACATACGCAATCGGAAATCCTGTTGCCTTTGATGCCAGGGCAGAGGAGCGTGAGGTTCTGGGATTTATCTCAATGGCTACTACCTTGTCATCTTCAGGATTATGCGCGAATTGTATATTTGTGCCGCCTATAACCCCTATCGCATCCACTATTCTATAGGAATAATCCTGAAGTAGTTTTTGAAGTTCTGGCTTCACAGTTAGCATAGGAGCGGCGCAGAATGAGTCGCCTGTATGGACTCCCATGGGGTCGATATTTTCTATAAAACACACCGTGATCTTATTTGATTCAGCGTCTCTTACGACCTCAAGTTCCAGTTCTTCCCATCCCAAGACAGATTCCTCAATGAGGATCTGCCCGATAAGACTGGCTGATATGCCTCGCGAGGCTATTGTTTCGAGTTCCTCGTCATTAAATACAGCTCCGCCGCCTGTCCCGCCCATTGTGTAAGCAGGTCTGACAATAACAGGATAGCCTAAATCATGGGCTATCTTCATTGCCTCTTCCACTGAATATGCCAGTTCGCTCTTTGGGAGAGGTATATCTAGTTTTTTCATTGTCTCCTTAAAAGCGAGCCTGTCTTCACCCCTTTCAATGGCATCTGCCTGCACGCCTATGATCCTGCAGCCAAATTTTTTAAGAATGCCTTTTTTAAATAATTCGGAAGAAAGATTTAACCCGGTCTGGCCACCGAGATTCGGCAAGAGCGCATCAGGCCTCTCTTTCTCGATAATCGCGGTGAGTCTATCTACGTTCAAAGGCTCTATATAGGTAACATCTGCCATGCCAGGGTCTGTCATGATAGTGGCTGGATTGGAGTTTACAAGGATAATCTTATAACCTGCGGCGCGCAGGGCCTTACAGGCCTGGGTGCCTGAATAGTCAAACTCGCACGCCTGGCCTATCACGATCGGGCCTGAACCTATGATCAGAACTTTATCTATGTCTTTTATTCTTGCCACACACCCCTCCTTTTTGCCTCGGTTAAATATATAACCTACGTATTATAACATAAAGCTTTATCGGAGTAAATCTATAATCTTGCAGTCCTCTGCTTTAATATTTACCCTTCAAGAACCTTTTCCGCCTCTTCCCTTGACGCGTCCATCAAATAGGGAATATCTGAAACTCTCGCGGCCTCTTCCGTAAGGCACATGAGGTCTTTTCTTGATATGGTGCTCAATCTAAAATTCCTCGAGCCAGCCATGATCTGCTGTAGCCCTACTCTGATCCTTTGCGTAAAGGTATATATAGCAACTGCTCCTAACGGGATATCTTTCATGTCTTTACCGTATTTCTCTGAAAGCTCCTCGTAGCAGACGAATATCTCTTCAGGTTTCGTCCCGAACTCTTTCACTGTAGGAGGCAGGTTTTTATTCTTGAGCCATTCTCCTATGTTTTTACCTACAAAACCAGGTATCATAAGTGCCCTTCCCATGCAAACTGCCTTTACATAAGGCGCTCCCATCGCTATTGCCTTAAAGACATGGTCTTCAAGAGAAAAACCGCCAGCGATAGCAATATCAGGAACCCTCATACCTTTATTGGCCAGTTTTTCGCAGAATTCATACATTAATGCTTCGATATAGAACGTAGGGATGCCCCATTCCTGCATCATCCTCCATGGGCTCATACCTGTCCCGCCTGGCGCACCGTCTATCGTCAATAAGTCTATCTTGGTCATGGACGCGTATTTTATTGCCATAGCGAGCTCTCTCATGGAATACGCCCCTGTCTTAAGGGTAATCCTCTTGTAACCAAGATCCCTCAGGCGTTTTATCTCTTTTATAAAACCCTCCTCTGAGACAAAGCCCAATCTTGAATGTCTCTCAAACTCTTTTATCGCGCCTTGTTTAAACGCCTCTTGGTTTGATTTTATCGTAGGGTCTGGCGTCACAATATATCCGCGTTTCTTGAGTGTCAATGCTTCTTCCAGGGATTTTACCTTTATTTCTCCTCCTATGCACTTTGCGCCCTGTCCCCATTTTAACTCAATGGTCTCAAGGTCATGTCTCTTGCGCAGATATTCTGCGACCCCTAAACGGGTGTCCTCTACATTCATCTGGACCAGGATTTCGCCATAGCCGTCATGAAATCTCCTATATGCTTCTATGCGGCGGTCCATTTCAGGGGATTTTGTAATTTTCCCGTTTTTATCCAACTCTAACGCAGGGTCTACGCCGCACACGTTTTCTCCGCATACGATTGTTATACCGGAGATAGCTGCCCCTACAGTAAAATGTTCCCAATTCTTCCTGGCAATCTCTGTCGAGCCCAGAGCGCCTGTAAAGATAGGTAATTTCATTTTAACCTTTTTACCCCACCCATACTCTGTCTCTGTGTTTACAATAGGAAAAGTGGCTGTATCAGAATTCCCTTCAACGCCTTCTGGTAGACCCTGCGCACCCATCGCGTATCCTTGTATATTCAAATGCGAATAATCTATAGGATAGTCTTTATCTCCTCCCGCTGTCATTTCGCCAAAAGGACCCGGATATATGACTTCCCTGCCCCTAAAAGAAGACTTAAATACCTCGCAGTTTCCTCGGCACGACTCAAAGCATCTCGAGCAAAGTCCTGAAGTCGGCACAACATTTTTCGACCGGTTAAAAGTCCTTGTAGCGTCATTCCCTCCTGGTGTCCGTAAATTCATAACCCTCGCCTCCTTTTTCTAATTTTAGCTTTTTCTTGCTCGCATAAAAAATAGGTCAATTCTCTCTCCTTTAGTCAAAGGGCATAAAAAACGCCCTTCTTAATAGCGAGCGTCGCTATAAAAAGGACGTCTTTATCCGTAAAAACAAAAAAGGCGTTCTTTTATGAACGCCTCATTGCTATTCTCTTATAAAGTACTCACCTTGTACCTTACAAAGAATTATTATATCACGCTTCAAAAATTTGTCAAGGACTTTTTACACCAAGCCCTGATCCAGCATTGCATCGGCTACTTTTACAAAGCCTGCGAGGTTCGCTCCATCGACATAATTTGTAAAGTTGCCCTTCTTTCCGTATTTAAGACAACTTTCGTGAATCTTTATCATAATCTGGCGCAATTTTTCATCTACTTCTTCTCTCGTCCAGGACAATCTCTGGCTATTCTGCGACATTTCAAATCCGCTTGTGGCTACCCCTCCTGCATTCGACGCCTTACCTGGTGCATAAAGTGTCTTTGCATCCAAAAATACCTCTACTGCCTTTGGCATCGAAGGCATATTTGCCCCTTCAGCAACCAGGATACAGCCATTCTTAATCAGCCTTTTAGCATCGGTATCGTGTATCTCATTCTGCGTAGCAGAGGGAAATGCACAATCGCATTTTACCTCCCACGGCCATCTTCCTTCTACATATTTACAATTGTATTTTGCAGCGTATTCTTTTATCCTCCCCCGGCGTACATTCTTTAGTTCCATCACAAATTCAAGCTTCTGTTTGCTTATTCCATCAGGATCATAAATATACCCATTCGAGTCTGAAAGCGTAACTGACTTTGCGCCTAACTGGAGCAGTTTCTCAACGGTGTACTGCGCAACGTTCCCAGAGCCTGAAACCGTGCAGACCTTTCCTTTTAAAGATTCGCCTTTTGTCTTTAACATCTCCTGCGCAAAATATACGCAGCCATAGCCTGTTGCTTCTGGCCTTATCAAACTTCCGCCCCAGTTTAGTCCTTTGCCTGTTAAAACTCCTGTAAATTCATTGCGAAGCCTCTTGTACTGGCCAAACATATATCCTATTTCTCTTCCACCTACTCCTATATCTCCTGCAGGCACATCTGTGTCTGGTCCAATATGGCGCTGGAGTTCTGTCATAAAACTTTGACAGAAGCGCATTACTTCATTGTCTGATTTTCCCTTTGGGTCAAAGTCAGAGCCGCCTTTTCCACCACCCATAGGTAAGGTAGTAACGCTATTCTTGAAAACTTGCTCGAATGCTAAAAATTTAAGTATGCCGAGGTTTACGCTTGGATGGAACCTGATCCCGCCTTTGTAAGGACCAAGTGCGCTATTCATCTCTATGCGAAATCCTCTATCTACCTGAATCTCGCCTTTATCATTCTGCCATGGCACTCTAAACATCACTACTCTTTCCGGCTCGACCATTCTCTCGAGGATCTTTGCATTCTGATATTTAGGATTTTTTTCAATGAACGGCATTACTGACTCTACTACTTCCTGTACTGCCTGGTGAAATTCAGTCTCTCCCGGATTCTTTTCTATAACCTTCGACATAAAATCTTTTATTTTCTTCTGCATAACTACCTCCTTAAAAGACACGACGATTTGCGTTCACTTCGTTCCTTAAATTTAATGCTAGTTAAAAAATAAAAAGGCATTCTTTTTACCACTAGAACGCCTTTGTCCTAAAGTACATAATATTATCATTTAATAACTATGCTTAGTCAAGTAAAAATAACTTTATACCCTTGCTATGCACTAATATAAAATTATCTAGTCTACTGATTTTATTACCAAAGAATACCCCAATGTGCCGGGGTTTTCTATCTTTAAAGGTATGCGCCTTTCATCAGCGCTGAGCCATAGTTTGAACTTTGCTGGATCACTGGTAAACACATGGGCCCGATATTCGCCAATAGACGTGTCAATGGTCTCTATGCCGCTATAAATGATCTTAAAATCCACAAGGGGCAAGTTGACTGCTAGCACGTCTTCTTCATGGAAAACTTTCTGCATCCTGTAGTAATATACAAGGAGTATGGCGTTGTGGATAGGGGAATCTTTCTGTATACTGAATTCCCTGGAGCGTAATTTGCTCTCCTGGCTTATATCCACCCTGAAATTATCCTGATCGTACCGTTCCACTATCTCATCATCAAAGCCCACCTTTTTTTTGATTGACCTATGGACCTCTATAGGCAGAAAGGTATGTTTATCGGCATACAGGTCTTCTGCGTCTTTCAAGGAAGGTATTCTGGTTCGGAAAGTTATATAATAAACTTGTCTATCCCCGCTCTTCCCTTCGCCGTGAAAGGTCAGGATAGATTCCCCGAGCCTTACTTTTTTATACATCACATCATACTTAAAGCTCTCTCCTTTACGAAAAGGCGGATGTGAAACATTTCCCTTTTCGGTCTGCGCCTCGACGATATCTCCCGGAGGCGCCATGGTTATAAGTCCATAGGCCAATAGACACGAGAATATAATTAGTAGTATAACGCTGGTTTTGCGCATGGCTTAATTTATAGAATAGGTAGGTATTTATCTAATTCATACCTGGAGATCTGGGATCTGTATTCGTCCCATTCCATCTTTTTGTTGCGTATAAAGTACTCGAACACAGTGTCTCCTAAGGCCTCTTTAACAAGCTCGCTTTTTTCAGTGAGCTTGATCGCCTCATAAAGATCTTCCGGCAGGGATCTTATGCCTGCTTTCGCGCGCTCTTCCTCTGTCATTCTATAGATATTATCTTCCGCCGGGCGAGGGAGCTTATATTTCTTTTTAATGCCCTCGAGTCCGGCCGCCAGCATAACAGAAAAAGCCAGATACGGGTTAGCTGCCGGGTCAGGAGAGCGAAACTCTATCCTGGTAGCATTCTCCTTGCCGGGCTTATACATAGGCACCCTCACGAGAGCAGAGCGGTTCATCTGCGCCCAGCATATATACACCGGAGCCTCGTAACCCGGGATAAGCCTTTTATAGGAATTAACCCACTGGTTTGTTACAGTAGTTATCTCAGGGACATGCCTTAAGATACCCGCTACAAAATATTTGGCCATGTCTGAGAGATGGCTCTTGTCAGTCTTGCTGAAAAACGCGTTCTTTGAGCCCTTAAAAAGCGACTGGTGGACATGCATGCCACTGCCATTTATACCATAGATGGGTTTAGGCATAAAAGTGGCATATTTACCATGCCGCCTGGCGACTTCCTTAACTACCATGCGATAGGTCATTACATTATCCGCCATGGTAAGCGCGTCGCAATACCTGAGGTCTATCTCGTGCTGCGAGGTAGCCACCTCATGATGGCTGTATTCTACCTTCACGCCCATCTTCTCAAGCATGACCACTGTCTCGCGCCTAAGGTCCTGCGCCACGTCCAGCGGCGTCAGGTCAAAATATCCTCCCCTGTCCAGGATTATGGTATTTTTCGGGTTCTCAAAATAAAAATATTCAAGTTCAGGGCCTATATAGTAAACAAAACCCATTTCTTTCGCTTTTTTCAGGTTTTTCTTCAATACATACCTGGGATCCCCCTCAAACGGCTTGCCGTTGGGCTTCACCACATCGCAGAACATCCTCGCTGAAAGACTCTCTTTGTCAGTCCGCCAGGGAATCAACTGAAATGTTGACGCGTCCGGCATGGCCACCATATCGCTTTCCTCAATGCGCGCGAAACCCTCTATGGATGAGCCGTCAAAACCCATGCCTTCGCTAATGGCCTTCTCTAGTTCACGTTTAGTAATGGCGATACCCTTCTGAAAACCCAGGACATCCGCGAACCACAGTTTTATAAATTTAATGTCGTGCTTTTTGACTAGAGCCAGTACGTCTTTTTTTGTCTTCGCTATCATGTTTAACTCCTATTGTATTCGCTGGTAACCGTGGTTTTAATCCCGCCGCGCATATTGAACTCGCCTTTAATACCCACCCACCTTGGCCTGCACGAGGCCACGAAATCATCCAGGATCTTGTTTATTACGTGTTCGTGGAAAATGCCCACATCCCTGTAAAAAAGCAGATAGAGCTTAAATGACTTCAGCTCCACGCATACTTTATCAGGCTTATACTGAATCGTTATGGCTGCGAAATCCGGAAGAGCTGTTTTAGGGCATACACAGGTAAACTCGGGGTGCTGAAGAGTGACCACGTAATCTTTATCCGTGTATTGGTTGCGCCATACGTCTATCTTTGGGGTCTTTAAATTACGGACATTTTCTTGTAAGCCTTTGTAAGTAGATTTTTTTGGCACATTCTTTTAGCGGATAGCGGATAGCGGATAGCGGATAGTTTTTTGTTTTACTATACGCTATGCGCTCTACGCTAAACGCTATCCTTTCATCTCATGCATCATCAAAATCGCCTCCGCCACTTCTTTCATCGGTTTCCGGCGATCCATGCTGAATTTCTGGATCTTCCTAAACGCCTCGACTTCCGTAAGGCCCTCTTCCCTCATCAGGATACCTTTGGCCTTCTCCACTACCTTGCGCGTCTCAAGTTCTTCCTGTATGACGCGTGTCTTTACCATCAGCTCTGTATTCTCTATGGCGACCGCAGCCTGATTGGCGACGCTTGTCAATATATTGATCTCCGTCTTTGAAAACTTGTGAGGTTTGGAGGTGTAACAGTTTAAGATTCCTATTACTTTATTTTTAACGGCCATCGGCACGCATAGTAATGATACAAGACCTTCTTTTTCCGCCACGTCTTTATATTTATAGTCTGCTTCCTTCAATACATCCGGCACCACTATTGGTCTATTCGTCTCTGCCGCTTTCCAGACAATGCCCTCACTTTTTTTCAGAGGATTCTTGTTTATATACTCCTCGCTTATACTCTGCGTCGCGCGTATAACAAGGTGCTGTTTTTTTTCATCAAAAAGCATCAGGGTGCAGATCCTTGAGTTCATTACCTCCGCGGTCACGGTCACTATCAACTTCAATATATCTTCCAGATAGAGATCGCTTGATATCGCTCTTGAGATCTTGGTAAGGGCTTCTATCGTGCTGGAAGGATTTGATATAATCTGTTTTTTCTTTGACATTTTTTATATAGCGACGATTCCCAGGTTCGACTCATCCGCCAGTTTTATGGTCTCTTCTTTGTCTATAATCAAGGTCTTTTCCGCTTCTATGGCTATACACGCGGCCCTGACTTCCCGCAGTAGCTTTATCGTCCCGGGCCCTATTATAGGCACATCGAATCGCATGTCCTGGTCAGGCTTGCTCACCTTTATGACCACAACCCCTTCTTTGCCGTAGCGGGCACCTCTTTTAATAGCCTCGTCCGTACCCTCAATGGATTCTATTGCCAGGACGACCATGTCTTTTACCACAACAGTCTGGCCTATATCCAGGCCGGCTATAGACTTAGCTATAGCCCTGCCGAACTCTATATCCTGCCTTACGCGTTCGTCCAGCCGTGCCTTGGTAAGCAGGCCTTTCTC
>JAHIYJ010000003.1 GCA_018814825.1 Candidatus Omnitrophota bacterium | reverse complement strand
TTCATAGATAATGAACCGCATAAACCTTAACGTATCAAAAAAAGGATTGATCTGGCTGGACTCACCCTGATAAATCGAGTCTATGTCGACCGAGGAAACCTTCAGATCCAGTCTCTTTGCCTCCAGGAGTATCTCTGACTCTATCTCATATTTTGCGGTCTTAAGAGACATCTTTTCTAGGGCATTCCTGGAGAGAAGCCTGTATCCACACTGCGAGTCCCTGATTTTCCTGCCTAATATCAGGGATATGATAAAAGACATAAAGCTGTTAGTGCACCTTCTGATAAAAGGCATTTTTCTGGGGTTGCTCATCCTGTTCCCAAGCACAATGTCAGCGCCCGAACGCCTGTATTCATCCAGGAATTTTTCTATTTCCCTGAAATCATGCTGTCCATCCCCGTCCATCGTAATAACCACGTCACACTTTTCCTCCAGCGCGTACTCAAAACCTTCCCTTACACACCTGCCCTTCCCAGAGTTATTAGAACGCAGGATCAATTCAGCACCATACCTGTTTGCCTCTATTATGGTATTATCTTTTGATCCGTCATCCACGACAACCACCCTGAATCCTTTCGCCAGCAGGCCATTGACAATATATCCGATGGTTTTTGCCTCGTTATAAGCAGGTATAACCACAAATATGTTCACCCCGCACCAAGTCTTATCAGCGCTATCCACAAATAAACCTCTCTTAACGAGTAAACGTCTCAAATATGACCTATTCCGCACCAAAGATTTGGTGCGGGGCTCATAAGACTACTGCCCCCGCAGTATCTTCCCAGAATCTTCGGAATACAAGCCACTGTTCAGGATATTGCCTGATGCAGTCTTCCATCGCTGATACAAAAATCTCTGTCGCTTTTTTCACGGTCTCATCTTTCGAAACACCGGGTCTAAGCTCGACTTCTATCGGGCTTCCGAATATAAACTTATAGTTCGACCTCCCTTCCCTGATTAAAAAACCCGGAACTACCGGCGCGCCTGTCTTGAGGCTCAACGCGGCCGGCCCCTTAGGTATACTTGTCGGAATACCGAAAAAATTTAACTTTACCCCGGAATTAGTAAAATCCCTGTCGCCCGCCAGCGCAAGGATCCCGTTATTGGACAATGTCGATATACAGCGTTTCATGATGGAATTAACAGCTATGACCTTCAGGCCTTTTTCTTCCCTTTGCCTGATAAAGAAATTATTGATATTTTTATGTTTGTGCACAAGGACAACCGCGCTTATATCGTATCCGAGAGTGCCCATGATTACCCCTCCCATTTCCCAGTTCCCTATATGACAGGTGAGGACAATTACCCCTTTATTCTTTTTCAGGGCTCTGTCAATGTTCTCGAGGCCTATGATCCTCACTCTTTTATCTATCTCTTCCCTGGTCAGTCTTGACATTCTAAAAAAATCAACCAGGTACATACCAAAACTCCTGAAGACCTTACTGGCTAATATTCTGCACTCCTTGATGTCTTTCTTAAGGACAATGCTCAGGTTCTGCACTACCGCCTCCCTGTCCCTGGCCCCAAGAGCGTACTGCAGGTCAGAACACTTCTCCGCGAGCCGGTAAGCGCCTTCCAGAGGTAACGCATTTGACAGGAAATATCCCAGTTTATACAGTAAACAAAAAAACATTTTTTCTTTACCTATTCAAAACTAATTCAGCGATATCCATCGCGGCGTTGGGCTTTTTAAACTCAGCCGCGCGCGCCCTCATCTCCATCAACTTGTTATTATTGTTCAGAAATAGCTCCTTCACAAGCACGGCTATGTCTTCGTGATCCTGCGCGCGCAGCGCCACGCCCTGACTCAGGAGAAACTCCGTGTTTTTCTGCTCCTGACCCGGTATCGGCCGCACGATAATCATCGGAAGATCCTTGGCCAGCGCTTCTGCGGTAGTTAGTCCTCCCGGCTTTGTTATGACCAGGCTGGAAATCTCCATCAGCTCATCCACGTTATCCACGTGTCCTAACACTACAAGCTTTTTCTTGTATTTCCTGGCGTGCTTGGTCAATATACCTTCGAGCTTTTTATTGATGCCGCATATCACGGCAAGCTGAAAATCTATGTCTATGCCTTCCAGTATACTCACTATGTTTTCCACCGGTCCCAGCCCCTGACTCCCTCCCATTATAAGAACTGTCGGTTTCTTGCTGTCAAATCCCAGCTTGTCGCAGAGTTCGTTCCTGTCATGCTTCATGTTGAACTTAAGATCTATCGGCACGCCAAAGACTTTTATTTTGGACGGGCTTATCCCGTTTTTGATAAAACTTTCCTTGCTCGCCTCTGAGGGCATTACATAGTAATCAACTTTGGAAAATATCCAGTACGCGTGAGGTGCATGGTCAGTCAATACCCCTATAAGCGGCAGGTCGAGGTTATAATTGCGCTTATAATCCGCGATCATGCCGCATGGAAAGGCCTGCGTGCACACTACCGCATCCGGACTGAA
The DNA here is from genome assembly GCA_018814825.1 of Candidatus Omnitrophota bacterium. Lineage (GTDB taxonomy): Bacteria > Omnitrophota > Gorgyraeia > Gorgyraeales > Gorgyraeaceae > JAHIEN01. The sequence continues at coordinate 7,684 of JAHIYJ010000003.1, read as the reverse complement.
GTCTTCCACCAGCATCTTTAGTTTTTTGGAATTAAACCTGTGGATCGCGTCCCGCATGCCCTGTACGCTCTTCAACACTTTCGGGTTATCATAAAGATATTCCCATACCTCCGGCTTATTATGGATCACCGTCATGTAGGTCCGGTTGATTATCTTCTCCAGTATGGGGTTCGTGTAACCAAAGGCGTTGATATTGAGGATCTCTATGTTCGGAGAAATCCGCTTAAGAGCATTTTCAATGGCGCAGCTCGCTCTGTGGTGTCCTGAGTTAAGAGTTATGTACATTAAGAGAATCCTCTTAGACTTTTGCATATTTCCTCAAGAATCTTTCCATGCGCAGACCCGCTTCTTTGAGGTCTGACATTTTCGATGCATAGGACATCCTGACGTGCCCCTTTCCCTCGGAACCGAACGCCGTACCGGGCACCACGGCCACTCTTTGCTCTTTTAATAACTTCTTCGCGAAGAGCACGCTGTCCATCCCTGTTTTTTCTATGGAAGGAAAGACATAAAACGCGCCTTCAGGCATAGGGCACAAAAGTCCCAATTCGTTGAGCCTGCCTACTATAAACTCACGCCTGCGCCTGTATTCACGCTTCATCTCCATTACATGGCGCTGAGTATGACTTTTTAAAGCCTCCATGCCAGCCATCTGTCCCATTATAGGAGCGCACAGCATCGTATATTGATGCACCTTCGTCATGGCACTTATTACCTTTTCTGGGCCGCAGCAGTACCCGACCCTCCATCCGGTCATCGCGAAAGCCTTTGAGAAACCGTCGAAATACATCGTCCTCTCTTTCATGCCTTTTAGCGTAGCCAGAGGTGTATGCTCAAAATCATACGTTAATTCCGAATATATCTCATCACATATCACGATAAGGTTGTGTTTGATAAAAACCTTTGACAGCGCGGATAGCTCTCTTCTTGAATAAGAAACTCCCGTGGGATTCGCCGGGTAATTAAGCATAACGGCTTTCACGCCTTTTGAAATATGCCGCTCTACGAGCTCCGGTGTCAATTTAAAAGATGTCTTTTTAGTCTTAATAAACACAGGCCTGCCGCCGGCCAGGAAGACCACAGGATAGTATGAGACGTATGAGGGATCCGGGACCAATACCCTGTCTCCGGGGTTAATAATAGCTCTCAGGGCCAGATCAAGCCCCTCGCTTACCCCCGTAGTAACCAGTATCTCTTTCTCAGGGTCATAGTTTATGTCATGCTTATGCTTCAGGTATTTTGAGATACCCAGCCTTAATTCGTAAAGGCCTTTATTGGACGTGTAGGACGTGTAACCTTTTTCTATCGAAAACATGCTGGACTCGCAGATATTCCACGGTGTTGAGAAGTCAGGTTCTCCCACGCCGAGCGATATCACGTCCTTCATGCCTATGACCAGCTCAAAAAATTCCCGTATGCCGGAAGGCGGCATTTGTTCTACTTTTCTAGAAATCTCCATAATTTAGCCTTCAGCTATTATTAAAACGATATGGCTATCCTCTTATCGCGCTCCGCTCGTTTCAGTATATCCCCGTCCTCTTTGTATTTCTTTAACAGAAAATGCGTGACAGTACCGCGGACATTGTCCAGGGTCGAGAGCTTCTCAGACACAAAGCTGCTTACTTCCTGTATGTCCCTGCCTTCCACCACCAGAAGGAGATCATATGTGCCTGACAATAAATAACAGCTCACCACCTGAGAAAACCTGTAGATCCTCTCGGCTATATGGTCAAAGCCGGAGCCTCTCTGCGGAGCAATCTTCACCTCAATCAACGCCCTCACTCTCCTGGAATCATCCCTGACAAGCTCTCTATTGATGACCGTTTTATACTTCAATATCACTCCGTCTTTTTCAAGCTTCTTTATGGCTTTCTTTACGGAGCTGACGTTCTTTTTAAGCATCCTGGCAATGTCTTCGGGCGTTGTCCTGGCATCTTTCTCGAGTATCTCCAGTATCTCCTTCATACAAACCTCCTCTTTATTTATTCGATTATCGCTAAAATGTCTCCCACCTTAACGGTGTCTCCTTCTTTGGCCCTGATTTCCTTTAAAACTCCAGAGGCCTTCAACGGCACGTTAAACGCGGCCTTATCGGTCGCCATCTCAACAAGCTCGTCTCCGTCCTGGACAGAGTCCCCTTCCTTAAAATGCCAGAAGGAAACTACGGCCTCATTGACTCCTTCAGTTAATTCAGGTAATCTAAATTCTATCATATAACCTCCTTGAGTGTGCTATATATAAGATGAACGGGTAAAAGGGCTCGAGCTGTATTCCTTAAACCCCAGCTTTCTTATATACTCTGAAAATATCCCGAATTTCTCAGGAGTCACAAACTCCTTGACCTCGAGACACTTGGAATCAGGCCTCAGGTACTGCCCTATAGTGATTATATCGCATCCCGAGCGCTTAAGGTCCTCTATAACACTGTATATCTCGGCCTCTCGCTCCCCGAGACCGACCATAAACCCGCTCTTAATATCCGTATCCGGAGACCTTTCTTTCGCGCCGCGTATAATATCTAAAGATCTCCTGTAATCCGCTTTAGGCCTCATCTCAGCGTAAAGCCGCGGCACGGTCTCTATATTATGAGAAAAGATATCGGGACGCGCCGCCATAACTGTCTCTACCGATTCTATCTTGCCCTGAAAATCAGGGACCAGGACCTCGATCTTTAGCTTGGGGCTGTGTTCCCTCAAAATATTCACACAATCCGCGAAATGCCCAGCTCCGCCGTCTTCCAGATCATCCCTCGTAACCGATGTTATGACTATCTTTTTAACTCCCAGCCTCTCAACCGCCTCACGTATCCTCAGAGGTTCACCGCTGTCAACAGACTCTGGCGTGTTTCCGTCGTTCTCTATAGAACAGAACCTGCAGTTTCTCGTGCAGCGTTTCCCCAGGATCAGGAATGTGCATTTCTTTTTCGAGAAACAGTCGTATATATTAGGGCATCGGCTGTCCTGACATACAGTATTAAGCCGCAATTCAGAGATCAGTTTTTTTGTCGCCTCTATCTCTGGTTCAAGCCTTACTGCCTGCCTCAACCAGCAGGGAAACCTCGTCGAACGATAACTCGAGTTTACTTTTAGCATCTCGCATGTCCACTTCCAACCCCAGGATATCCTTTAATGAGGTTACCTGAATACCCTCTATACCGCACGGCCTGATAAATGAAAAAGGCTCAAGGTCAACATTTACATTCAAGGCGATGCCGTGACGCGTTACCCATTTTTTCACGCCTATGCCTATAGAGCCTATTTTTCTGCCCCCAAACCAGACCCCTCTAAGGCCTGGGATTTTCCGCGGCGTAAACCCGTATCGGGCCAGAAAATTCCCCCCTACTTCCTCCAGGAATCTCAAAAATCCGTGTATGTCCCGCGCCTCACTCTCCAGCTTAAACACAGGGTACGCGACAAGCTGTCCGGGCCCATGATACGTTACATCTCCGCCCCTGTCTGTCTCAAATATGTCAATCCCCCTGGAACGAAGAAATTCCTTGGACTTGAAAATATTATCTCCGGAGCCTCTCCTGCCTATTGTTATGACCGGCCTGTGTTCCGTCATGATAACCGTGTTTTCCGCCTCACCTCTATAAACTCTCTCCGCAAGATCTTTCTGAAAAGCATACGCGCGGGAAAAATCAGTAAGCCCTAGATCTATAGTTCTCATCTGGTTATTTAAACCTGACATTGAAAGACTCAAGATGCTCAGAAAGCCCTTCCAGTCTGGTCATCTTCTCAATAGCGCCTTTTTCCTTCTCCAGGGCCTTTTTAGAATAAGTGATCGCATACGAACTCTTGAGAAAAGACCTTACATTGAGCCCTGAAAAAAACCTAGCGGTGCCTCCCGTGGGCAACACATGGCTTGGGCCGGCGACATAATCTCCGATACAAACAGGGGAATACGGCCCTATGAATATCGCGCCCGCGTTTCTTATCATCTTAAGGACTCTGGACGGGTTTTTCACCAGGAGTTCAAGATGTTCGGGCGCTATCCTGTTTATGACCTCAGCGGCCTGCTTGATATTTTTCGCCAGCACTACGTAGCCTTTGCCTATTTCTTTTTTCATGGCCTTCGCGAATTTCTTGGACGTTGTCACGAGCACCGCCAGCCCTTTCAGATGCTCGGCCTGAGCCAAGAGATCCTGTATAACATAGGCCTTGTCAGAAAACTGGTTAGCGAAGATAACGACCTCGCTCGGCCCGGCCAGCATGTCAATGTCAACGTAGCCAAAGACCTGACGCTTGGCCTCAGTCACATAATCATTGCCGGGTCCTACTATTTTGTCGACCTTAGGGACTGTCTTTGTCCCAAAGGCCATCGCGGCTATTGCCTGGGCACCACCCATCTTGTAGACCTCGTTCACTTTTAAAAGATTCGCAACAACAAGTATGTGCGGGTCGATGTTCCCTGATTTAGCGGGAGGGCTCGCCATTATTATCCTTTTTACTCCGGCTATCCTGGCCGGCAGGATACTCATATAAACGCTGGATACAAGCGGCGCGGTACCCGCTGGCACGTAAACGCCCACACTCTCGATTGGCCTGAATATCTCCCTAAGCTCAACGCCTTCCGTTTCTCTTATCTTCCACGGCTTGGGCAATTGCTTTTTATGAAACTTCTCTATATTCCCCATTATAGCCTTTATGTTAGAGATAAAATCAGCGTCTATGTTCTGGTACGCCCCATTTATCTCGCTGGCGCTTACTTTCAGGTCTTTGAGGGAAAGTTTTATCTTATCGAATTTTCTCGTATACTTAAGGATGGCCTTATCACCTTCCTCTTTCACTCCCTGTACAATGCGGCTTACCTTTTCGGTAATGCGCTTCTTGTTGCAGTAGTACCTCTCGCATAAATTCTGCATTTCCTTGCTGGAAAGTCGTAGTATCTTCATATATAAACTCCTAAATTACCTGGTTTCCGCCTCTATTACTTCTTCCGCTTTTTTAAGTAACTTTTTTATATCGATGCCGGCCTTTGCGCCGGCCTGGGCAAAATCAGGCCTGCCTCCGCCTTTTATCCCGAAGCCGGAACCTATATCATTCAGGATCTTGACAGCGTCAAGCGGCGGCCCGGCCCCGACCAGCATTGAAATCTTCCCCTCTTTCTCGGAAACCAGGACAAAGGCGCCTTTCTGGCCTATCTTGCGCTTTATGATATCCGCTGATTTCCTTAAAATCTCCATATCCGCGTTCTCTATTTTTGCCGCCAGCGCGCTGAACCCGTTTATGCTTTTTATCCCTTTCAGGAGACCCTCTATATTGGACTGGGCAAACCTATCTTTTATGGCCTCAAGCCCCTTTTCGAGCTTTTTAAGTTTTCCCGTCAACACGTTTACTTCTTTAAGCACATTCCTTGGGGCGGTATTCAGCTCCGCTGCTATCCTGGTCAGAGCGTCTTTTTCTTCCCTGACCTTTGACAAAGCCGCGTCACTCGTAATAGCCTCTATCCTCCTTACCCCTCCTGCGATAGACGATTCTGATATTATCTTAAACAGCTTTATATTCCCGGTGCGGCCCACGTGCGTGCCGCCGCACAGCTCCTTACTGTAATCACCTACCGCGACCATCCGCACTCTTTCGCCATACTTCTCGCCAAAAAGGGCTATAGCGCCTTGCTTTTTAGCCTCGCTCACCGTCAGCTCTTTTATATCAACAGTTGCATCATCCTTTATATTTTTATTGACGATGCCTTCCACTCTCTCGAGCTCCTCATCTGTAAGGCCTTTAAAATGCGTAAAGTCAAACCTGAGCCTGTCGGGAGCGACCAGAGACCCTGCCTGTTTAACATGCTCGCCCAGGACAGTCCTCAGCGCATTATGCAGAAGATGCGTAGCCGTATGATTCTTCTTTATGGCCTCGCGGCGCTTTATGTCTATCCTAACGGTTATTTTGTCGCCGGCTTCTAACTCTACACCTTTTGGCCTGATCTCATGCTGAACCCTGCCGGCGATATCAATGGCGTTCACTACCTCAGCGGCTATCTTCCCATCCTTAATCAATACTCCAATATCTCCTACCTGGCCTCCTTTTTCCCCGTAAAAATTAGTCTCTTTTAAAAATACGGAATCCCCTGAAACCTTGAGGATCTCGGTTGTTATTTCTTCTTTATCCTCCATAAAAACAGTTTCTTCGGGCAATTTTATTTCAACGTCTCCTTTTATGTCGAATATAGAGCCTTTTATTTTACTTGAGGCGCGGGATTTCGCGCGCTGGGCCTCCATGCATTCCTCAAAGCCTTCGATATCGACCTTTACTTTTCCGGCGTTCGCGATCTCCCGCGTAAGCTCAATAGGGAAACCATAAGTATCATATAATTTAAAAGCGTCTTTGCCGGCTATCGCGCCTGAACATGAATCCATCATTTCCTTTAATTTGGAAAGACCTTCCTCGATCGTATTCCTGAATCTTTTTTCCTCTGCGAGCACCACCTGGCTGATGTCTTCCCTCTGACCCGTTAGCTCAGGGTATTGCTTTTTCATTGCGGCCGCCACAACAGGCACCAGCTTATACAGGAATGGTTTATCAAGCCCCAGTGACTTGCCGTACCAGAACGCGCGCCTGATTAATTTACGTATGACATACCCCCTGTCCTCGTTTGAGGGCAATACACCGTCCCCCACGGCAAAGGTAACAGCGCGTATGTGATCGGCTATCGCGTTTATCTTCTCGTAATCCCCGGCCCCGCCGGCCAGCATGTCTTTTATAGACGCTATAAGATGTCCGAAGGAGTCTATCTCAAAATTGGTACGCTTGCCCTGCATGACCTTCGCGATTCTCTCAAGGCCCATGCCGGTATCTATGTTTTTATTCGGAAGTGGATCGAGCCTGCCGCCGTCTTTCCTGTCAAACTGCGTAAAGACAAGGTTCCAAACCTCCACGCCGTCAAGTCCTCCATAAAAAATCTCAGAACACGGCCCACAGGGCCCGTTAGGGCCTTCACTCGGGGCGCTGGCTGGCCAGAAATTATCTTTTTCCCCAAGATTGGCTATTCTTCCGGCAGGGATATTTATGTCTTCTTTCCAGATCCTGTAGGCCTCCTCGTCATCCTTATAAACAGACACCCACAGGTCAGATTCCTTGAGCCCAAGTTCCTTTGTGAGAAATTCCCAGGCCCACGCGATAGCCTCTTTTTTAAAATAATCCCCGAAAGAAAAATTCCCCAACATCTCAAAAAACGTGTGATGGTCGGGCGTTTTCCCTACATTATCAAGGTCGCCCGTCCTGAGGCACTTCTGGCATGTGGCCGCCCTTCTGGGGCCTTTTACCCTGCCCATGAACTCTTCCTTGAACTGGTTCATACCGGCTCCGGTAAAAAGTAGCGTCGGGTCATTGCGCGGCACAAGCGAATCGCTTGGATATATCATGTGCCCGCGTCCTTCAAAGAACTTTAGGAATTTATCCCGTATTTCATCAACCTTCATATTAAACTCCAATAAACAAATTCCAAATTACAAATAAATTCCAAATTCCAATCACCAAATGATTAAAAGCAATGTTTGGGTTATTGGAATTTTGGTCATTGGTTATTGTTTGTAATTTGATGCTTGTAATTTGTGATTTTTGAGGATTTTTATTTCTCCTTTATAACCACATATCCTCTGTACGTGCCCACAAGCACGTCTCCGGAAAGGCCTTTAATCGCGTTATTGTGCTCCGTTATGTTTTTGACAGGCTGCCTGTTT
>JAHIYJ010000036.1 GCA_018814825.1 Candidatus Omnitrophota bacterium | reverse complement strand
GATTTTGTAGCGGCCAACGCCGAAAATGTCGCCGGAGGTTCTGGCCTTACGCCTGATACCATAGATGAGCTGTTTAGCAGTCAGGTTGACTGCCTGACCTCAGGGGACCATATCTGGAAGAAAAAAGAGATATACGAAAGGCTTGATAAGGATAGCCGCATCCTCAGGCCCGCAAATTTTCCAGGGCCATGCCCCGGAAAAGGAGCCAGCGTAATTAAATCAAATACAGGTATCCCTGTAGGCGTGGTAAGTGTCCTGGGCAGGGTATTTATGAAACACATAGATTGTCCTTTCAGGGCAGCCGAGAAGGAAATCAAAGAGATCTCAGGGGAGGCAAAAATAGTCCTGGTGGATATACACGCTGAGGCTACAAGCGAGAAGATAGCCCTGGCTAGATTCCTTGACGGCCGGGTAAGCGTGATATTCGGTACGCATACTCATGTCCAGACAGCGGACGAGAAGATACTTCCCAATGGAAGCGCGTATATTACTGATCTTGGCATGACAGGCGCCGGCGATTCAGTCATTGGCCGCGATTCGAGGGTCATAATAGAACACTTTCTCACATGTATGCCGGCGAAGTTTGTCATGGCCGAGGATGGCGTGGAATTACAGGGAGCTATTGTTGATATAAGCGATAAGACAGGGAAGGCTAATTCAATAAGAAGGGTGCGGGAGAAAATAGAAGACTACATGTGATATGGTTAAAGAAGGCCAGTATATATACAAAGTCAGTCAGTTGACGTCAAGCATAAAGATAATACTAGAAGATTCTCTATCCAATATATGGGTAGAGGGAGAGATATCTAATTTCAGGAGTCCATCCTCGGGCCATTTTTATTTCACCTTAAAAGACGAGAAGAGTGAATTAAAATGCGTTTCTTTCAAGAGTAATAACGAGAAGATAAGCTTTGATATAAAAGACGGGATGCACGTAATATGCGGGGGCAGGATCAGCGTCTATGAAAAACAAGGTGCCTACCAGCTTTATGTCTCTAATATAGAGCCGAAGGGCGTTGGGGCGCTCCAGCTGGCGTTCAACCAGCTCAAGGAAAGGCTCTTTAAGGAAGGCCTGTTTGATGAGGCCAGGAAAAGGCCTATACCAAAATTACCCGAGAAAATCGGGATAGTCACATCCCCGACAGGCGCCGCCATAAGAGATATATTGCATGTGTTAAAGAGAAGATTTTCCAATGTGGAAATAATAATAAATCCGGTAAAGGTACAGGGGGAAACCGCCAGGGAGGAGATCAGCCAGGCAATAGAGGACTTTAATAAACTTAACAATGTAGACGTGATTATAGTCGGACGGGGAGGAGGGAGCCTTGAGGATCTGTGGGCTTTTAACGAGGAGATAGTCGCCAGGGCGGTCTATAATTCCAGGATACCGGTTATAAGCGCCGTGGGGCATGAGATAGACTGGATGATTACTGATTTTGTGGCTGACTTGAGAGCGCCGACACCTTCAGCAGCGGCTGAAATGGTAATACCTGAGAAAAAAGATCTTGAGGATACCCTCCAGGCCATTGAAAAAAGGCTTAGGGCCTTCCCCTCTGATGTCGTGAAAGAGCTGGAGCAGCGTCTTGACGATATAGAAAGAGACCTGGTTTTACGGTTCAGGCATTATTCAGAGTTAAAAGAGGAAGGCTTCAGGCTGGTCTCCGAAAAACTCGCGATACTGAGCCCATTAGGTATTTTAGGCCGAGGTTACAGCATAACCTTTAAATTGCCGGGAAGAAAAATTATAAAGGATGCCAGGTCTCTTAAGATAGGGGATTCTATAGAGACCAGATTTTCCAGGGGAAATATAAAAAGCAGGGTTGAGGAATTAGGATAACGGAGGGGCTTATGGCCAAGGAATTAAAATTTGAGGACATGATGAAAAAACTGGAAGAAATAGTAGATGAGCTCGAAACAGGAGAGATGCCGCTGGAGGATTCCCTTAAAAAATACGAGGAAGGAGTGAAGCTATTAAGGCTTTGCAGGAAAAGACTCGATGAGACAAAGCGCAAGGTGGAGATGCTTGTGAAAAAAGGCGGCAAGCTAGTCCTGGAGCCTTTTGAGGAATAATGGATATAAGAAGATATATTAAGATCAAGAAAAAGGCAATTGACGCGGCGCTCGACAGATATCTGCCTCCGGCTAAAACAACTCCCGGGGTTATTCATAGGGCCATGAGATACGCGGTGTTCTCGGGAGGCAAAAGGATAAGGTCCGTGCTTACTATTGCGAGTTTTGAGGCATGCGGAGGGAAGGGAAATTTAGTTATGCCCATAGCCTGCGCCATAGAACTGATACATACTTATACGCTCGTGCATGATGATATGCCTTGCATGGATGATGACGATTTAAGGCGGGGCAAGTTAACTTGCCATAAAAAATTTAATGAGAGCCTTGCTCTTCTGGCGGGAGACGCGCTCTTGACCTTTGGTTTTCAGTTGTTTTCAGAGGGCGGTAACATAGAGATAGTAAGGGAAATCTCCAGGGCCGTGGGCAGTCAGGGGACTATCGGAGGGCAGGTCGTGGATATAGAAGGCTCAAGACTCAAGGCTCAAAGCTCAAAGCGGATAATAAAGAAATCAGAGTTAGATTATATTGCGAGAAATAAGACAGGGGCTCTCTTTGAGGCAGCCTGCAAGTCTGGCGCGATTTTAAGTAATGCTTCAGGGAAAAAAGTTCAGGCGTTCGGGGACTTTGGCAGAAATTTAGGGATAACGTTTCAGCTCGTAGATGATTTGATAGACAAAGACGGTTATGTTAATATCTATGGCGCTGACCATGTTGAGAAAATGGCGTCCCTCTTAAATAAAAGGGCTGGAGAGTCTCTGAAGATAGTTGGCAAGGCAGGTATCAGGCTTTCAGAGATAGCCGAACTGATTTTACACAGGAAATCTTAGGAGTAACTTGTGGGTAGATTGCTGGATAACATAGACAACCCTAATGACCTAAAGAAACTGCCTATGGACCAACTGCCGATACTCGCGCAGGAAATCAGGGACTTTATCATAGAGACGGTTTCTTCCTCCGGCGGGCACCTGGCCTCGAGCCTTGGGGCCGTGGAACTAGCGCTGGGGATACATTATTGCCTGAACACGCCTCAGGATATAATTATCTGGGATGTGGGGCACCAGGCATACGCGCACAAGATCCTGACAGGCAGAAGAGATAGGTTTCACACGTTGCGTAAGTTTGAGGGCATAAGCGGTTTTCCCAACAGGTTTGAGAGTGAATATGATGTATTTACGACAGGTCATGGCTCCACGTCTATTTCCACTGCGCTGGGCATGGTCGCGGCAAGGGAACTTTCAGGCAACCTGTCACAGAGAATAGTCGCTGTCATAGGCGACGCCTCTCTCGGAGGCGGCATGGCATTCGAGGCGTTAAATCACGCGGGCCATCTGCATAAAAAGATGCTGGTGATACTTAACGACAACGAAATGAGCATATCCAGGAGCGTGGGAGCATTGAGTAAATACCTGAACCGTATTATAACGGCGCCAAGGTATAATAAGGTAAGAAAAGACATAGAAGGCCTTTTGAAACGTGTGCCTCGTTTTGGATTCAGGGTGATCCGGGCAGCCAGGAGGCTGGAAGAAGGTATAAAGAATCTCTTGGTCCCAGGTATGTTTTTTGAGGAGCTGGGTTTCAGGTATTTCGGGCCTATAGACGGGAATGACGTGGGTATGGTCGTAAAGACTCTCAAGAATATTATGGATATGAATGAGCCAGTACTCCTGCATGTATTGACAAAAAAAGGCAAAGGTTATTCACACGCCGAGAATATCCCTGAACGGTTTCACGGAGTGAGTTCTTTTAATGTTGCCACGGGCCAGAAACTGTCCGGTTATGGCGAAGAGACGCCTGAGCAGAAAAGAAGTTTTACTAATGCCTTCAGTGAAATAATAATAGAAGCAGCCGGGACAGAGAAAAAGATCGTGGCTATTACGGCGGCCATGCCCGAAGGCACGGGCCTGGATAGATTCGCCGAGATATTTCCCGATAGGTTTTTTGACGTGGGTATGGCGGAAGAACACGCTGTCGGGTTTGGAGCTGGACTCGCTAACGCTGGGCTGAAACCGGTAGTGGCCGTCTATTCCACATTTCTCCAGCGTTCTTATGACCAGATAATACACGATGTCTGCCTCCAGAACCTTAATGTAATATTTATGCTGGACCGCGCGGGGCTCGTAGGCGAGGATGGGCCGACTCATCACGGTATGTTTGATATCGCGTACCTTAGGCAGATACCTAATATGGTGATTATGGCGCCAAGGGACGAGGAAGAACTTAAGGCGATGTTCAGCTTCGCACTCTCATATGATAATGGCCCGATTGCCATCAGATATTGCCGGGGTCCAAGCTATCCTGTCATACCTCCGACACCCGAGCGGACGCAGGTGGTTTTAGGAAAAGGCAGTTTATTGAGAAAAGGCAGGGATGCAACAATAGCCAGTATCGGCTATATGTCTAACATAGCGCTGGACGCGGCGAGATCTTTAAGCGATGAGGGGATAGATTGCGAAGTAATAGACGCCAGGTTTGTCAAGCCTCTTGATTTGGAACTCATAACAGGATCCGTTACTAAGACAGGAAAGCTTTTTACGGTTGAGGAGGGTATAGTCAGCGGGGGCTTCGGCGTGTTTATTTTAGAATCAATCATTGATAAAATATCCAAAGGTACTATAATAAAAAATATAGGCCTGCCCGATAAGTTTGTGGAGCACGGCAAAAGAGAGATATTGCTTGATAAATACGGCTTATCGGCCCGGAAGATAAAGGAAAAGATAAGGACGTTTACTAATGCCTAGGATAGAAATAAACGAAGAAAAATGTAAAGGCTGCGAACTCTGTCTTTTATACTGTCCGGGGTATTGTATCGCGCTGGATAAAACTAGGAATAAAAGAGGGGTTTATCCTGTCTTATTTGTTGATAAGGATAAAAAATGCACGGGCTGCGGATTTTGCGCGATCATGTGCCCCGACGTGTGCATAACCGTATATAAATAGCATTGTCATTCCCGCCCCCGTTTGCACGGGGGTAAACTCCGGCGGGAATCTAAGAAAATGAAAAAAGTTTTAATGTGCGGTAATGAAGTGTTGGCCGAATCTGCCATAATGGCAGGCTGCAGGTTTTACGCGGGTTATCCCATCACGCCCCAAAATGAAATCCCGGCTTACATGTCAAGGCGCATGCCGGAGGTGGGAGGGGTGTTTATACAGGCAGAGAGCGAGATATCCGCTGTCAATATGGTCTTTGGCGCCTCGCTTACAGGCGCCAGGGCCATGACATCGTCATCCAGCCCGGGGATTAGCCTTAAGCAGGAAGGCATCTCTTATCTTGCCGGGTGCGAGCTTCCGGCCGTGATTGTCAATATAATGAGAGGGGGGCCGGGGCTGGGCAATATAGCTCCGAGCCAGAGTGATTATTTCCAGGCTACAAGAGGAGGCGGTCACGGCGATTACCGTCAGATAGTCCTGGCGCCCGCGTCGTTGCAGGAGATAGTTGACCTGACGACTCTCGCCTTTGATCTAGCTGATAGTTACAGGATGCCAGTAATGATTTTAGGAGACGGCTTACTGGGACAGATGATGGAGCCGGTAGTATTAGCGGATAGCGTAGAGCGGATAGCGTATAGTGCAAAGAAAGACTGGATACTGGACGGGTGTAAAGGCAGGAAGCCTAGGATTATAAAGTCGCTTTTACTGGGCAACGGGGAACTTGAGCAATTTAATGAGAGGCTTCAGAAAAAATACAATGAAATAAAAAATAAAGAGGTCCGCTGCGAAATCCTACATGGTGAGGACAGCAAGCTCATGCTTGTGGCCTATGGCACCGTAAGCAGGATATGCAGAAAAGTCGTGAAGACGCTCAGGGAAGAGGGGAAAAAGGTAGGACTGGTAAGGCCGGTGAGCCTTTGGCCGTTTCCGGAAAAGGAATTAAGGGCCCTGACAGGAAATGTTGAGAGGTTCCTGACGGTAGAAATGAGCTGTGGCCAAATGGTAGAAGACGTCAAGCTGGGCATAGAATGTAAAAAGCCGGTTCATTTTTATGGACGCTCCGGAGGCGGAGTGCCTACAGAAGAGGAAATAATCAAAGAGATAGAAAAAATAATGTACTAATGTAGCCGCAGAGCTTACTCTGCCTCTACGATTTGATAATCATGGAACCAATCTTTTTAAAACCAAATAGCTTGAGGGACGTCAACACCCATTATTGCGCCGGTTGCGGCCATGGCATAGTACACCGCCTTATAGCTGAGACCGTGGATGATATGGGGCTCCGCGAAAGAGTCATAGGCATAGCCCCTGTTGGCTGCGCCGTGTTAGCTTATGACTATTGGGATTTTGACGTGACAGAGGCCGCGCATGGACGCGTACCTGCCGTGGCTACCGGGATAAAAAGATCAAGGCCTGAGAATATAGTATTTGGTTATCAGGGCGACGGGGATCTCGCCGCCATAGGCACGGCTGAGATAATACACGCCGCTAACAGGGGCGAGAATATAACCATTATATTTGTGAATAATTCTGTTTACGGCATGACAGGCGGGCAGATGGCCCCCACTACAATGTTGAAACAAAAGACAAGCACCACCCAGTCAGGCCGCGAACAAAAACTGCATGGTTTCCCGCTTAAAGCATGCGAATTATTATCTGTTTTGCCGGGGGTTGTTTACGCGGAGAGAGTATCGGTGCATTCTCCGCAAAACGTGCTGAAGGCCAGGAGAGCCATTAAAAAGGCGTTTCAGGTCCAACTTGACGAAAAAGGTTTTTCCATCGTAGAGGTATTGTCCCAGTGCCCCACTTACACGGGGCTATCTCCTAAAGAGTCTGTCAAATGGGTAGGCGAAGAAATGACAAAACAATTCCCGCTGGGCATATTTAAATAGCCGCAAAGTTTACTTTGCAAATTTAGAAAAAACATGAGAGAGGATATTATATTCGCTGGTTTTGGGGGGCAGGGCATAATGTTCATGGGCAAGGCCGTATCATATACTGCCATGAATGAGGGTAAATTTGTCACCTGGATGCCTTCTTACGGCGCGGAAGTCAGGGGAGGCACGGCGCATTCAATGGTTATTATCTCAGACAGCTCGATAGCGTCACCTGTAGTAAGAGAACCCACCATATGCGTGGCGATGAATAAACCCTCTTTTGATAAGTTTGAAGGCAGGATAAAGGAAAGAGGCCTTATGGTCATAAACAGCTCTCTCGTGGAAAGCCGGGTTAAAAGGGAAGATATCGAGGTATTAAAAGTGCCGGCCACAGACATGGCGTTTAAACTGGGGAATCCAAGGGTAAGCAATATGATAATGCTTGGCGCGCTGCTGGCAGTAAAGGATTTTTTAAGGTTAGAGGCCTTGAGAGAGGCTGTTACAGAGTTGATCCCAAAAAGCCGTAAAGACCTATTAGCCATAAATAAGGAGGCGATAAGCCAGGGTTATGAGTACTGTTCGCGTTAGATTCGCCCCAAGCCCGACCGGAAACCTGCATATTGGAAGCGCCAGGACAGCCCTTTTTAACTGGTTATATGCCAGGGCCCAGTCAGGCAAGTTTATATTAAGGATAGAAGACACTGATAAAAACCGTTCAAGCGAGGTCTATCTGAAAGAGATACTCTCCAGCCTTGAATGGCTTGGCATGAATTGGGATGAGGGCCCGTATTTTCAGAGCAAACGCCAGGAGATATATTTATCATACGCCGAAAAACTCCTGCGGAAAGGCCTGGCGTATAAAGACGGCGAAGCTGTTATATTCAGGATCCCCCATGAGAAAATAAAGATATACGATCTCGTGCACGGAGAGATAGAAGTGGACAATAGCCTCATAGGCGAGCTGGTTTTGATAAAGTCAGACAGGACACCCGCGTATAATTTTGCCTGTGTCGTGGATGATATGGATATGAATATAACTCATATTATAAGGGGGGATGATCACATATCCAATACGAATAAGCAGATTGCCCTCTATAACGCTTTAGAAGTCAAGCCTCCGAAGTTCGCGCATATACCCCTAATACTCGCGCCGGATAAATCAAGGCTTTCCAAGAGATTCGGGGCAGTGGCCATATCAGAATACAGGGAGAAAGGATACCTTCCCGAGGCAATGATAAATTATCTGGCGCTCCTGGGCTGGTCGCCCGGCGACAACAGGGAGTTTATGGAAATCCCGCAGATCATAAAAAGATTCACTATTAAACGCGTGAATAAACGGAGCGCCGAGTTTAATGAGGATAAGTTGCGCTGGCTCAACGGCGAGCATATAAGAAAATTGAGTCTCGATAAGTTCATAGAAATAACCAGGCCTTTTGTCAAAGGGGATTTCAGCGAGGAGTGGTTTGAAAAATTCGCGGCACTTTATCATGGCAGAGTAAAGACCCTCCTGGAATTTCAGGAGGAGTTGAATCTGTTCATCTCGGAGGATATTGAGTACAGAAAAGAAGATGTGGAAAAGTTTTTGAAAAATGACCAGGTTTTAGGTATACTGTGCGTAGCCAGGGAGCGTCTTGAAAGGCTGGATGACTTTACGCCTGAAAGAATAGAAAATGAGATGAGAGCCCTTGTGGAAGAAAAGGGCTTAAAGGGCGGAGACCTTATCCATCCATTAAGAGTGGCCGTAACCGGCAAGAGCGTTTCAGCCGGCATATTTGAGGTGCTGACGCTCCTGGGCAAAGAAAAGACCCTGAAAAGACTGGAAATATGCAGGAAAAAAGAAAATTTGTAAGAATCCAATGGCCAATAGTAGTGCAGTATAAGACATTAGAAGAGCCTTATACAAAAGACCAGATTGTGGGGAGCGATATAAGTGAAGGCGGCGTTTCCTTTATCTCTTACGAAAGATTACCAAAGGGCACAAGGCTTGATATGCAGATCCAGGTGCCTTTTGACTCGATGCCAATATTCGCGAAGGGAGAAGTCGTGTGGGTCAAGAACGTAGGCGAGGAACACGAAAAGACCTTTGAGGTAGGCCTTGAGTTTTTAGAGGTTGACCCCAGAGATAGGAATCGTCTAAAGACTTACATAGATAACGAGATAAAAGAAAAAAGAATAGAGTAGCATGATCCTTGGAGGATCGTCTAATGGTAGGACACAGGTCTCTGGAACCTGGTGTGATTGTTCGAATCCATCTCCTCCAGCCACAGTAATCTCTCAAATTCCAGATGGAGAGATAAGATTAACCCTGATCGGCAATGCTGATCAGGGTATTTTTTATGTCGCGATGTGTCAAAGAGTTAGGGAAAATATTTTCACACCGTCATTGCGAGGAACGCCAAAGGCGTGACGAAGCAATCTTTTTTGTCTAAAATAGCCGGATAAATCTCACCAACCTATCTCTTTATCTCAGAATTGGCCTTTAGTTTCTCAGGTGTAGTGTCGCAGTTATTTGGCCATATAATAGGCTTTTTTGCTCTAAAAATAGAAGAGAAACTGGAAAAAGTCTATTTCTATCTCTGTTTGTTATCGGCTGTTAAAGTTTGCCACTTGGCAAGTTGGTTATCCCAGAGGGTTTCTTTGAGAAGTGGTCGAATTGTGAACTCTGTGAGAGCATTGATGACAGGTGTGTTCGTAGAGAGGATTTCATCTTGAATCGCAGGACACAAGAAAAGAGCATTCATGATCTGATCCATACGCGTTACGCTTAGGTTGAGCCATTTGCAGGCGTTTCTAGGGTGTTTAATCTTTCCTTTATTGACAAGTTGCTGGATTTGATGAGCCATAATAAGAATTCTTCTAATCGGAGGTTCTTTGGTAATTTCCTCTTCTTTGTGCCACTTGTTACAAGGTCTTACCTGTTTTAAATCTACGTCAAACTCAAGTCGTAGATCGCTGCCATTGAGTATAATCCCCAACTTTTTGCTAGCTGCATTATAATCAACCTCCTTGATTAATGTCTTAAGAATGCGCCGTTTTTCTTGAGGATAAAGCGTATCCCAGATAGGAGAGAACAGAGCTTCTATTTCTTGCTTATTTTTGTGGTCACTTTTTTTGTGATTATCAGTGAATATTTTCTTTAAGCAATCAATCGTAGTATTTTCAACAGCCTGTGCATTAATAGATTTTGTAGGACAAGAGGCATATCCGCGTTTTTGAGCATTTGAACAGAGATAATAGCGGTATCTAAGCGTTCCTTTATTTTTTGTTGTATAAGTATGGATCATAAAAGTCCCACAGGCCTTACAATGCAATAGATGGCTTAGGAGTCCAGTGCAGTCTGTATTCTTTGTGGCTTTTCGCTCAACGCGGTTGTTTTTAAGAGTTTCTTGTGCTTTTTTAAATGTTTCCTCGTCTATTATTGCTTCCTGTTGGCCTTCATAGATTTGGCCTTCATATCTTGCCTTACCGATATATAGAGGATTCTTAATCATTGATTGTAT
>JAHIYJ010000035.1 GCA_018814825.1 Candidatus Omnitrophota bacterium | reverse complement strand
GTCTTTTCTTTGAAACTGTCCTCGGCTATTATGGCACACCATGCCCCTTTTATTACGGATTTCGGGATTGTCCCGGGGCGGCTGAGATATAACGAAAAATGCCTGTCGATAGAGTAAAAATTTTCACTTGCCTGTTTGTAGTTTACCAGGCCCAGCCCGGCTATTATAAGCAGATACACGACTATCGCGGCCCTTATGAATCTTCCTATCATCGGTCTTTTCTCCTTATCTAAATCTAATAAAAATCTACTTCCTCTTATAAAGCCCTACCAGTTCAGCCTTATCGAGTATATGGCCTTCCACTGCCCTTTCTAATTCCCCTTTTCCGGCATTCTGCGGCAGCTCAAGCTCTGTATCCAGAGCATATAGCTTAAAAAAATACCTGTGAGTTCCTGATGGCGGGCATGGACCTCCATAATCTTTTCTCCTGAAATCATTTATAGCCTGTTCTCCGGGTACACTATCTTCTTTAATCAGGGGCATAACAGGGATATTGTAAATCAGCCAGTGGACCCATGCGCCGACAGGTGCGTCAGGGTCATCTACTATCAAGACAAGACTCTTCGCGGCTTCAGGAACGCCTTCTATAAGAAGTTCAGGATTTATATTGCGCCCCTGACATGTGAACTTAGCCGGAATAAAAGTATTGTCTTCAAACTCAGGGCTTGAGATTCTCATAGTCACGCCTCCTGTTTCTCTTGCCTCCACGGCAATGGCCATCACAAAAAACGCCAGAAAAAAGAAGAATGTCGTTTTTTTCATGATGTCTCCTTTTTTATCCAGTCCATATAAGGCTTATAACCTCCTGCGATAGGAACGGCTATTATCTCAGGACAATCATAAGAATGCGTTAAAGTGACCTGTTTAATAACCTTATTTAACAGTGCCTTTCTGGTCTTTACCATAATAAGGCATTCTTTAGCCTTTTGCTTTTTGTCCTGCCACCAGAAACAAGACTCTATATCTTTTATAAGGTTACAGCAGGCCACAAGCCGTTTCTCAAGCAGGCTGTCGGCTATCTTCCTGGCTTCTTTTTTATCCGTTGCCGTAATAAATATAATTATACCCTGCATCTTATTCTTTGGGGGAGCTGATAATGTCAAATATGGTCTTTATGATAGCCTCTTCCGGTTTTATTTTTTTTTGCTGTCCGGATTCATCAGGTGGTGGCTGCGCATCAGAACCTTCTCCCTGGGCCTGACTGCTCTGCTCAGGCTGGTCGGGCTCTGATTTCCTGAAGATACTTTCCAGAAGCTCCTGGCCTTTTGAGACAGCTAATTTCTGTATTACATAATCCAGGTCAGGCCTCACTGAAATTCCTGGCAGTTTCCCGCCGATATCAACAGGCATTGTTATCATGCCCTGGGCATTCTTAAGATAGGTAAGCTCTCTGACCGCTCCGATAAACGCCTCTGAGAGGTCTTTTGGGATAAAGATATTCGAATGGATAGCTAGGTCTCTATTTAAGCCTAGATAACCGCTCCCCATAAGATAGAAAACGTCTGATTCCACGCGGGCGTCCTTAAACAAAACCCTGCCATCCCGGATAGTAAAATTAAGTCTCATAGGTTTAAAAACAGTGTCTTTTTGTCTAAGCAATTCCTTATAATTTTCAGGCAGCTTTTCTTTTAATTTAGCGACGAGGCCCGGCAGCATATTAAGTTTATCAAGGGCAAGTGTAAGTATATTCATGTCCTTCAATACTGCCCGACTTAGATCAACTGTGCCGTCAGCCGCGAGCGTGCCAAGCATATTCTGCCCTGCAAGGCCTTTGATCGAGGAACTCATAGTTAAACTTAACGCTCCCTCAAAACCAGGCCTTCCCGGAGCGGAGACAGGCAACAACTTAGCCATGTTTATGTCATTCAGCTCTATGTCAACATCAGCCAGCTGGCTGGACATTATGCCCTTTATCGCTCCTTTTGCTGAAAAAGAACCTCCTCCGAGTAACCCCGTAAGTTTTTGAATTACCGCGTCTCCCGCCCTTAACTCTGCCTCCAAGCCTATAGACTTTAAAGTTTGTTTTATCGGGAGAATAGTTATCATGCCATTCGAAAGCGAGAACGTCGCCGCAGAATCACGGATCCGTTCAGGGTCGAGCTCCAGCCTTGGGGCCCTAACGGTAAGTTTACCCGCCATGTTATCTCCTATATACTGATGCGCAACATCTCCTTGGCCAAAGACCCCAAGGGCATCCTTCAAATCCAATTTATCGAGATTAACCGTCAATGCTAAATTTTTAATATATGGCTTGCCCAAGTTTACCTCCGGATATATAGTCGCCGTGATTTTTATATTCTCAGCTCCGTTGCCAAAAGCGGAAAGCCTTGCTTCTATGCCGGCAGGCCCATACAAGGAGACGTTTCTCACGAGAGCTTCCACAATATCTACTCTGAAATCCATGGGCAAACGCGAATCTCGGTCTAAATATCTGATACTGGAATCCTCGACGGATATTGATTTTGCCAGGAATTTCAGCGCGCCCACAGCCGCGGCTCCCGTATTTGTCGTGACAGGTTGACTCTCTTTTGCCTGAGAAGGCAGAGTTACCAGCGAATTTTTATCAACGACTATCTCAAGACCTCTCAGTCTGAGGCTCTCTATCTCTATATCTTTTTTCAGGAGAGGCATCAGCTTGACATTTGCCTCTATTGAGCCTGCGCTCAGGATAACATTATCCCAGCCCTTATCCTTGTCTTTTATAGCGAGGCCGTTCAGCCTGAAGGCCAGCTCAGGGATAACATTCAGGGATATGCTACCTATCCTCACGTCTTTATCAATGGCCGCCTCTATTTTTTTTACCAGAGCGCCTTTATATTTATTGGCGTCGAATGTAAGCGCGAACACAAATACCCCGATAGTGGCTAAGAGCACAAGCGATATAAGGGCAATAAAAACCTTTCTCATGCGTTATCTCCTATTATTTTTACCAGCACTCGCTTGCGCCTTTGTCCGTCAAATTCCCCATAGAAAATCTGTTCCCATGGCCCGAAATCCAGCTTCCCGTCTGTAACAGCTACCACGACCTCACGGCCCATGATAGTCCTTTTTAGATGGGCGTCGGCATTGTCCTCGCCTGTGAGGTTGTGTTTATACTGGGAGATAGGCTCATGCGGCGCCAGATACTCAAGCCACTTATCAAAATCCTTATGCAGGCCTCTTTCGTCATCGTTTATAAAGACGCTGGCTGTTATGTGCATGGCATTAACCAGGCACAGGCCTTCTTTTATGCCGCTCTTGTCAATGCACGCCTGCGCCATGCCTGTTATATTTATAAATTCTCTTGTCTTTTGTGTGTTAAAATAGAGGTATTCCGTAAAACTCTTCATGTTCAGCGTAGGTCTCTCAAGTTCATCATGAGCTCGTTCTTTCTCTCGGCATAACTTATCGCCGTGTCTTTTGTTATCAGGTCTTTTTTGCAGAGCTCAAGCAAGGTCTGATCAAATGTCTGCATACCGTACAGGGAACCGTCTTTAATATAATACTCTATTTCATCGAGCTTCCCCTCGCGGATCAATTCCGCTATAGTGGGAGTTGATATCAGGATCTCACACGCCGGGATCCGGCCGCTTCCGTCTTTTAAAGGCACCAACCTCAATGACAGGATGCCTCTTAAGAGAAGTGAAAGTCTCATCCTTATCTCATCGTGCTGGTGAGGCTGAAAGAAATTAACTATCCTCTCGACCGTGTGAGTGGTATTGATGGTATGGAGATTCGCTATGACAAGCTGTCCTGTCTCTGCGGCGGTAAGGACCGTTGACATAACCTCGGAATTCCTGATGTCCCCTATGAATATTATATCTGGTGTCTGCAGCATTATAAATTCAAGCGCTTCCTGAAAACTCTCCGTATCTATCTTTACCTCCCTCTGGCTTATGATAGACTTTTTATCCTCGTACATAAACTCTATAGGGTCTTCCAGCGTTATTATATGTCTGGCTTTTTCCCTGTTTACATGTTCTATCATGCTCGCCACAGTGGTTGATTTGCCGCTCCCAGTGGTGCCGGTTATCAGGACAAGCCCCCTTTTCTCATTGCACAGGTCTTCCAGGATATTAGACGGCAGATTCAATGTTTTGAAGTCGGGAATATAAGTGTTTACTGAGCGCACAACAATGGCAAGGGTGCCTTTCTGCTGGAATACGGTTGCCCTGAACCGTCCTACGTCTTTAATTCCGAAGGACAGGACAGCTTCCTTGCCTTTTTTGATCTCTCTGCCGGAGCTTCTGCCCAGCACCTGTTCAAACAGAAGCATGAGGTCATCCTCTCCCAGGATAGAACCCTCTTTAAAAAGCTCGCCATTCACCCTCAGGCACACAGGACTCCCCACCTTGAGTATCAGGTCGGACGCCTTGCGCTCCATCATAGATCTCAATATGCTGTCGAGATTCATAGCTCATCCCTCTTCTTTTTTCCTTTAAAGAGCATTTCAAATACAAATATTATAAGCCGCCCAAGAAGCCATATACATAATAAAATGAATACAATAGAAAGTACTATCCGTATCAGGAATCCCAGGACAAATACAAAAGGCAGGAGCAGAAAACCCACCCCTGACAATAAAAGCGAGGCTATAATAAAAATCAATCCTACCAGAAAAGCCCTCATGGACTACCGCCGAGCCGCGCAACTTCGCGCTCTGTCAAATATCTCCACTCCCCCTCCCTTAAGCCATCAAGACTAAGGAAGTCTTCTTTGATCCTTTTTAATTCCAAGACCCCGTATCCCGAAACCGCGAACATCCGCCTTACCTGGCGCTTCCTGCCTTCGTGAAGAGTTATCTCAAGCCTGTTTTTTTCTTTCAGGGTTATAGCGCATGGGGCTGTCCGCTTACCGTTGAGCAACACTCCCCTTTCTATCCGCTCCTTGTCCCTGTCGAGCAACCGCCTGTCAAGCGTGGCCTCATATATCTTGTCAATATTAAACCTTGGATGAGTGACCCTGTTTATAAGGTCCCCGTCATTTGTCAATAATATCAATCCCCGCGTGCCCTTGTCCAGCCTGCCTGCCGGGTTCAGATGTCTCAGGGCCTGGGGCAATAAGTCAATGACTGTCCTGGCCGCAAACCTGTCTTTCTTGGTGGTTGTAACCCCTTTTGGCTTATTCAATATAACGTAAAGCTTTTTCTTCGGCAGTATCTTCCTGCCATCGAGCAATACTGTGTCATCCCCTGGTTTTACTTTATGCGAAGGTTCAATTATTCTCTTGCCGTTTACAGTCACCCTGCCTGATTCTATAATATCTATGGCTGCCCTGCGCGAGGCAATCCCGGCCTTGGATAAAAAAACCTGCAGGCGCATCTATATGCCCTCAGAAATTCCAGTTCAGTCCTGTCTCGAAACTGACGTCCGGACTGGAGGCGGAATTTATGTTCTCGATAATGGCAAAGTAACAGGAGACCTCTTGTTTTTCCTTCCAGGTATAATTTACACCTAACCCGAATTCATAGGCGTCGTTCTCCAGCACGTTTGTGCCAGTGGAAGGGTATGGCGTTGAATTCCCCGAGACCTGCGCGACCACGGAAAACCTTTCCGTGAAAAAATATTCCATCGCCACCATGCCGGAATAATAGTCCTTCTTTATACCCAGGTCACTCAGAAAACCAGGCTTATCTATAAAAATTATATTAGCTCCAAGATAAAAATACAACCTGTCAAAAAACCCTTTGTCCAGCAAAAACCCTGCGCCATAATCAAACTTACCGCTGCCCAGGAACTCATCTTCGTCAGCCGTGGGGAATTTAACTGCCGATCTCAGTGACAAGTTTGGCAAAAAACCTTTGTCTTCCTTTAAGATCTGGTATTTAGCGCCCAGCGAGATATCTCCTATGCCGTCGGTAGAATGCTTTTTCTCTATGAGCTTTTTATTGTTATAGATCAATGTGTAATCAAATTCGTAAGACCCCTGGCGCTCCCTTGAACGTGGGGTCCTGGCCCCGATCCCGTCCTCGATACCCTCTACAAAGTTATCCGTATATCCGCTCGATAAACTGATATACGGTATCTCCAGCCCTACTTCCAGGTTATTGCAAAGCCCGTATCTCAGATCAAGCGTAATCCTCGATACCTCGAGATCTATATCCACCTGGTAAAGGGAAGTAGCTGGAGTAAAAGCACTCACGGTTACATTGGAAATAAGGTAATCCGCGTCTATGACAAACTTACTCTTCTCCACCACGCTCGCCTTATCCGGAGACATCTGAAGATAAAAAAGATAGAGAGGCATCTGGTTTTTAACGGCTATGGGCCCTGACCCTCTTAACGCCTCCTCCTCTCCGTCAATGCTATACGCGAAAACACAACAGGCCTGTAAAACAAAAAATATAAAAAAAGCCACGAGAGTTGCGATGTTTTTCAGCATCTTTCCTCCTTGTTTTTTGCTCTTCCGGCGCTTGAATATGCGCCTTTTCTGTGGTATACTTTTATTAGCCGATAAGGGCAAACCTTGAGAAATCAGGGGGCGCAAAGCCAACGGGCCTAAGTTATTCTGACAAGCCGTAACCTCCTTTAAATAAAGTGGTTAGCTAGGCAGTCAGTTAATAATACGGCGGCTGGGTTGCCGAGCGATGAAAAGCCGACGCTAGTGGCCTTTATCGGCTTTTTTTATTACCCTCTCCCATATATCCTCAAATTCATTTTCCAGCACAAAGAACGGGGCAACATTACACCCTGTAACGCTTCTTATCTTGTCAATCGCCGCGATGTCTTTGGGGTTCATCATGGCCAGGCTCAGCACATTCTTGTCTTTATTTACGGGGATTGCTTGACTCTGTCTCATCAAGTCCACCGGTATCCTGTTAATGAAGCCTTCCAATTCCCCGTTTCTGTCAAAATTCCTTACGTCAAAGTGCGGTACGTTCAGTTGCAGCTCCAGCGCCCTTGCTATGTCTCCAGGGCTTGCCATACCAAGGTCAATAATGCTCTGTCCTATCTTCTGTCCGGTCGTCCAGTGTTTACTTAGCGCTATCTCAAGCTGCTGGATACTTATCACATTGGATTCCAGCAGGATCTGCCCTATGGGCCTGTATTTAAACCTTGTGACATCATCCCTAACAGGCTTTCCTACGCTTACCTCAGGCGTGGCCTGGATAAATTCTTTTTCCTCCGGCCCCCTGCGGTTAACCAGGAAGTTACTGCCGGGTAATGTCTTCAGGTACGCCTTTATCTCGGCTATAATCTCCATGAGCTGGACAGCGTTCTCCAGGGTATGGTCTTTATTGTTAGCGATGGCTATGGATATACTCATGAGGGGAGCATTGGCTATGTTGCCCTTGCGGTCTTTGGCCGCTATATATCCTCGCTCTCTGTCTTCTTTACTGTAATGAAACGGTGCCAGCCTGTTGAAGCTTAATATTGATTCGGACGCTATAAGTCTGTCTCTTTCTGGAGTAGTAACGACAACAAAATCATCTCCCCCTATATGCCCCACAAAATCATCTTTGTTGCCGCATCTTTTTACGGTCGTGGAAATAACATAGGCCGTATGGCATATGATGCTGTCGCCTTTCATGTACCCGTACTTGTCGTTGAACGACTTGAAATTGTCTATGTCATAATACGCGACAGAAAACGGAAGCCTTTTCTCTATCTTTGACTGCACGATTTTCTCTATCTCGAGGTTCCCGGGGAGTCGGGTCAAAGCGTTAGCGTGGAGCTGATGCATGGTCCTGCGGAGGGCCATCTCAATCCTGACCTCAAGGTCTATCGGGTCAGGCGGGTTAGCTATATAGTCATCAACTCCTTGCTCTATCTCGAGCATTTTTTTGCGGATCTGTTTTTTGTCGATTAATATTATTACGGGAATATGTGCGGTGAGAAAATCCTCTTTCAGGGCCTTTGAGACCTTTAACCCGTCTATTTTAGGCAGGTTGGAATCTATGAGTATGATGTCGGGATGCTCGCGCCTGACTGTCTCCAGCACTGATAACCCATCGGCGACAGAGATCACTTCGTAATCCCAGGCATTCAAAAGATATACGATGATTTCCGCGATGCTTTTCTCGCGCTCCGCCAACAAGACTTTCCTCTTTGCGCCTGTCATGCGAATATTATATATGATAAAAAAATTATGGTCAACTATAAATGACGCCTAGCTTTGACGATTCTTACATTGTAAGTTTTGTCAAGTTAAGGTTGCAAGCAGAGTAGGAACGGGTTATAATTGACATATGAAACTTTCCGTAGTGATACCCGCTTACAATGAAGAGCGCTATATAGAGCAGATCATCTCAGAGATCAAAGCTGTGGATCTTTCTTCGCTGGGGATAACACAAAAAGAAGTTATCCTGATAAATGACGGATCAACTGATAAGACAGTCAAAAAGGCCTCTTCTGTCATGCCCTCGATAAAGATCGTGCACCACGTCAAAAATCAGGGAAAAGGGGCCGCCCTTTCCTCAGGCATACCGCACGCTACGGGAGATATAATATTAATCCAGGACGCCGACTTGGAATACCGCCCGTCCGAATACCCCGCTCTCCTAAGGCCGATAATCCTGGAAAACGCCGATATCGTCTATGGTTCAAGGTTTCTTGGCAGACCCAGGCCTGAAAATATGGGACTTCCTTATTTTATAGCCAATAAAATGGGTATATTCCTGACAAATTTTACGCACGGGACAAACCTCACCGACCCTATGACATGCTTTAAGGTCTTTAAAAGGCGCGTACTTGAGGGTATGCGATTGACATGCAGGGGATTTGGGACAGATTCGGAACTGACGGCTAAAATCACCAAGCGCGGCTACAAAATCACGGAAGTACCTATACCATACGCGGCGAGGACTTTTAAGGAAGGAAAAAAGTGTTATCCGCAGTGCTCGCTCAATATCCTCTGGTCCATTATCAAATACCGGTTCTAACCGGAGCTGCTCTCAAAGAAAAACTCCCGCTATACTGTTATATCTTGGTCACGTTTGAGGCTTGCTCGCCCTTTGGGCCCTGCACTACCTCCTTCCGTATGCCCTATCATTAAACCTACTGATCAGGGAGTTCTTCCGCGGCCTTTTCCTCGTAATCGTGAAATATGCTTTTGGCCTTTATGCTGTGATCTTTTTCTATTACCTTTAAGCGCTCTTCAAGCTCATGCTGCATCTTGAGCATTATCTTCACCACGTCCGCTATCGGATCAGGGAGATTGCCATGTTCAAAATCAAGAGCCAGTTTGCGCTTAGAGTCTTTTTCTACTACCTTACCCGGGATCCCGACTACCGTGGCACCGGCAGGGACGTCTTTTACCACGACAGAACCTGAGCCTATCCTGGCCCCGTCTCCTATCGTGACGGGCCCGAGCACACAGGCGTTAGAACCTATGACGACGTTTTTGCCCACGGTCGGATGACGTTTTTTCTTTTCAAGGCTGGTCCCCCCAAGCACGACTCCTTTATATAAAAGAGTGTCATCCCCTACTTCAGCAGTCTCGCCTATAACAATCCCCATGCCGTGGTCTATAAAGACTCTCTTGCCCAGCGTGGCGCCGGGATGTATCTCTATCCCTGTCAAAAACCTTGAGGCCTGCGATACCATTCTCGCCAGCAGGTAAAGTTTCCTATTGTAAAGCCAATGTGCTATTCTGTGATACCATATGGCATGTAAACCAGGGTAGCATAAAAATACCTCGACGCCGGTTTTGGCGGCAGGGTCTTTGGCCATAGCGGATTTTATGTCTTCCTTTATTCTGTCTAAAAACATCTTACACCTCTTAGAGATCCTTCGGCCTTACGGCCTCAGGATGAGTAGTCTCTGTTCCTCCGTTTATTTCGGTAATGTAAAATAAAACTGGCTGCCTTTACCCAGCTCGCTCTTGACCCACATCCTGCCCTTGTGCAGGACGATTATATCTTTAGCTATGGGAAGCCCCAGTCCTGTCCCCTCTTTCTTCTCGGCCGTGACTCTTGTGAACTTATCAAATACCTTGTCTATGTTTTCAGGGGCTATGCCCTCGCCTGTATCAGACACATCCACCATGATTTCTTTCTCAAGATTTACCGTCTTTATGATGATACTACCGCCCTCGGGGCTGTATTTTATGGCGTTACTCAGGAGATTCACGAATACCTGGGTCACCTTGTCAATGTCCCCCTCTATATCAGGCATATCCTTAGCAAGATCTTTTTTCAGGACCTGCTTCCTGTCCAGCATCATCTTGCTGAATACGCTGAGGTTCTCCTCTATAATAGCATTGAGGTTCAACCTTTCTTTCTTAAGCTGCATCTTGCCGGATTCTATCTTTGATATGTCCAGAAGGTCATTCACGAGCCTGGAGAGCCTGTTAGCCACGTTTATGGCGCCTTCCAGCATCTCTTTTTGCGAAGGTTCTACTTTTCCGAGGCCACCTTTTAGGACCAGGTCCACATTACCTTTTATTATCGTAAGAGGAGTCCTGAATTCATGCGCGACATTAGCCACAAACCCGGATTTTATCTTATCCAACTCCTGGAGTTTTTTGTTCGCCGCCTCAAGTTCTACCTTTTTGGCCGCTATTTCCCTCTGAAGCCTCTCTCTTTCTTTTTTCGAACGAAAGGCGTTCATCGCGTTAAGTATGACCAACGGCAGGGCCTTCTCAAACCCCTTGTCGCGTATGACATAATCATACGCTCCTTCGCGCATGGCCTGTGTCGAGAATTCCTCGTCACCTCTGTCTGCCATCATTATCACGGGGCCCGGAAGGTCCTTATACCTCAGGTCAGAAAGTATCTCGATCCCATTTGCGCCGGGCAGGTCATAGGACAAGAGTATTGCGCTGAATTCTTCTTCGTCTATTCTTTTGAGAACATGGTCCTCTCTCTGCGCAAAAAAGACATCGTAAGAGACGTCGGGAACAGAGGAAAGTGCGTCTTTTATCTTGATGATATTCTGCTGATTGAAGTCTATGACCAGGATCTTCAATATTTCTTTTTCCATGTCTTCCTTCTTTATTTTTTACCTGAACGCCAAACTTTTTATCTCCTCGATACAGGAGATGGTCTCTTTCTCGCCTTTTTGTATAAAAGCCCTTACCAGATGAAAGTCAATAGAAGTGGCATCCGCTACAACCGGATGAATCGTGATACTTGCCTTTTTGCAGCTGCTTTCGGCGAGCATATATTCCATTGCCTGCATGCTCGTCATTATCACGTCAAATATATTAGGCGTAAAGGCCTTCCTGAGCCGCGCCTTAATCATAAGGCCCCATTTTACATAAAAAGGGCTGTTCAGCATCTGAAACTCTTCTCTCTGGAGCCTGCCTCTTACGGCCATATTCCTGATGTATATATCCTGCGGGCCAGGCAATACATTGACCGCTATTATTTTGCTTACGCCTTCGTTCACGAGCGCGTCCACTGGCACAGGATCTGAAACTCCGCCGTCAATATAGACCTTGTCTTTTTTAACCGTGGGCTCAAAAATACCCGGCACCGCTATGCTCATGAAAACAGCGTCAAAGAGAGGACCTTTATCCACGGTAACCGTCTCCCTGTTCGCCAGGTCATATATCATTATCTTAACAGGTATTTTTAAATCTTCAAATGTTTTTTCTCCCAATATACTCCTTAAAAATCTTTTTAGCCTTGCTCCTGACAGCATCCCGGAAACAGGTATCGTAAAATCCAGGAGTCTCATTATATTTAGTTTTTTCTTAAGGGTCATTGTGATCTTTTCTATTTCTCTGGCTGAAAGGCCCAGCCCCCACATGCTGGCTATAATAGCGCCCATGCTTGAGCCGGAGATAATGTCTACAGGGATACGGTTTTCCTCAAGAACCTTGATGACTCCTACATGCGCGAGCCCAAAGGCGGCCCCGCTTCCAAGAGCGAGCCCGAGAAGCTTGCCTGTTTCTTTTTTTGCTATACGCGAAACCTCTATGGAATACGGGGTAAGGCCGGGCTTCAGTACAACAGGTATGCCGCCTGAGTCTATCAAAGGGTCCAGCGTCCCAGCCTCAGGCACTATCGCCCATATATCCCTCTTAAGAATCCAGGACATATCTTCCTCGGAAAGCTTGTCAAATATATCCAGCCTGCATACCACTATCTTCAGCCTGCCGATTATATCTTTTCTGTCACGGCTTACCAGCTCTTTCAGGAACAAACGGGCATCCTTTAGTTTATCTGTTGTGGAATCAGTGAAGAAATGCACGGAATCCGAGCAGGCCAAGATATCATACAGGAGCCCGGCCTCATTGTCATGCGCGTTTATTACCACATAGTTGTAGTCCCTTTTATGTACCTGCAGCATATCGGGATTGATCTCTATGGGCGTAAGGACATCTATTCCCGCCTCCATGGAAATACCGCTCATCTGGCCCGTGGAATCAATAAAGGCCGTCTTCTTCCCGGTTACCTTAGCTATAGCGGCGGCAAGATTTACCGAATACTCCGCCCTGCCGCTTACAGGCACATTACTATAAACCGATATTATCCTGCAGGCGTCTTTCATGAGTCCCATATCTCCTGGATGCGGGAAAGCCCGCTCCCAGCAATAACACTAGATCATTGACATACTTTACTATGCGCGGACAAAAAAAAGAAGCCGATAAAGATTGATCGCGTCGCACGATCCGGCTTTGCCTAATAATAACAGGCTATCTTTAACTTTATCGGCTTCAAGAAAAGTATACCACACTTTGTCTCAAATTCAAGATGCGAGCTAAATCAGCTGACTATCTTATACGCCACGTCATGCTCCCTGACCTTTGATTTTACCTTCAACCCTATCTCCTGGCCTATTGACGCGCTTGTGATCGGGGCATGTTCCAGTTGTATTGAATCAACTTTTTCCCTGAAATCCGTTGTATGGCCTTTTATTATGATCTCGTCTCCGACCATCAGGGAACCCTTGGTCATCTTCACTACCGCCGCTTCGACATGAGG
The DNA here is from genome assembly GCA_018814825.1 of Candidatus Omnitrophota bacterium. Lineage (GTDB taxonomy): Bacteria > Omnitrophota > Gorgyraeia > Gorgyraeales > Gorgyraeaceae > JAHIEN01. The sequence goes on along the minus strand of JAHIYJ010000035.1, from coordinate 721 downwards.
GAAATAATGCGTGACAACCCCCACCTCTTCCAGCGACGCCCCTGAAGCGATTACCTTCATGGATGCAGTTTGCTTTACTGCCTTTTTCCTGGCTTGTTTTTTCTTTGTTTTAACAGTCTTCCGCTTCGCTTTTTTTACGATCTTTTTCTTCCTGGCCTTTACGGCCTTTTTCTCAGACTTCTTCTTTTTCTTCATACGCCACCTCCCCGTTTTTAGGCATTGAGCGCTTGTAAAGAAATTCCTTGAACATCTTACTGTGTTTTGTCCAGTTGGATTGCGGGTCATTGTACGCTTCTGCGAACTGGCTGAAACCATTAATCTTCGCATCCAGATTATCTATGTGATGAAGCGCTATGGCCTCGATGCACATGGGCCTTTTAGGAGAGCCCCATTCGTGTTCTCCGTGATGGCTAAGTATGATATGCAGGATGAGGCTTTTTAATTCCTCCGGAAAACCCGGTATTCTGTCTATTTCCTCATCGACCATATTGACGCCCAGCACTATGTGCCCCACGAGCCTTCCTTTATCCGTGTAATAGAAGCTCCTTTTATAGGAAAGCTCCTCTATCTTGCCTATATCATGCAGCGCCGCGCCAGAGATCAGAAGATCAGAGTCTATGTCAGGATAACGCTCCCCGACAAGAGCCGCCAATTCCACGCACGAGAGGCTGTGATCCAGAAGCCCTCCCAGGTAAGGATGATGAAAATCAGTCGCGGCCGG
>JAHIYJ010000034.1 GCA_018814825.1 Candidatus Omnitrophota bacterium | reverse complement strand
CGAAGCTTTTAATCTACGTGATGTCGGGTTCTTATTAAAAGGCCCCATCGTCTAGCCTGGTCTAGGACAGGTGGTTCTCAGCCATCAGACACCGGTTCAAATCCGGTTGGGGCTACCATATCATAACCGTATCATAGAACATCTAACATTTTTAAAATAAATATGTTAGAAAGGAGGTCTTAATAATGGAAAACACGCATAAATTTCTGCAGGTAGGTTCTGTTATATTCAAAGTTTTGGCTTGGGCATCAGTTGCTATTGGCCTGATCGCATCTATTATCATATTCATAGGTGGGGGCGCTCCAGAAGCACCAAGGGTAACAGGTTTTATAGGCTTACTCTTAGGTATTGTGTATTTTTTTATATTCTATATAGCCTCTTGTGTTATCTCAGTTTTGCTTGAAATAAAGGCTAAAGTAGATAAGGGATAAAAACATAACTGACCTCCCGTCTCTTTAAATGGTTCTAATGCCTTCATTTTGACATTTAGGCCATTTTCCTGGCTTTTTTCCGTACTTCCTAATTTACCCTTTTATGAGATTATCGCAGATTTTTCCAGAGACATTAAAAATTTATACACAGGTTTAGATGCACAGTTACTTAAGAGATTAGAAGAGTCTTTGGTTGATTTGTAGTGATCTAGGCCTAATTTGTAGATATTTTTGTAAAGACAGATTAAAAAAAAGTTAAAAAAAACCTTTTAAAATTTGACAAGATATGCTATTATTAGTATAATATATAACTATAAAAAGGGGGTGAAAATGAAAACAAGCAATTTTGCGGAGAAGAGGAGGTCTAAAAGACTGGATTTGTCCCTTCCCGTGAATATCAGATATGCGTTAGGCGACGGAGAAAAGGCGCTGAAGGGCATCACAATAAATGTCAGCTTCAACGGGGCATATTTAACGGATATCAATCTTAAGAATATAAAGCCCGAAGATAAGGTTAATATATCTATGTCAGTGCCCAGGGATGATGCCCGGGATTTTCCGTTTTCCAGGCTTATTGGGAAGGCCAAGGTAGTGAGGGTTAACGACGAAGGCGTGGCAGTGGATTTTGACGAGGACATATCCAGGCTTTTTGTCGCTAATTAATTTGGATTAAAAAACTGGAAGGATGGATGAGGGATGAATTGTCTTCAAAAGAAAATTTGTCTTTTTTTTATAGTTAGTTCATTTATTGTTTTTTTAAGCGTTTGTTTTATCAGCTGTTCCCCTCAAAATAAGCCTTCTCAGGCGGAAGGCATTAAAATCTGGCACTGGATGAGCGACAGGGACGAAGCGCTCCAGGAACTCGCCAGGAAATATGAGACCCAAACAGGCGTAAAAGTAACTTTTGAGCTTTACGCCCCTTCCGACGCCTATACACAAAAGATAAGGGCGGCTGCCCAGACTAACACGCTCCCTGATATATTCGGAATCCTTGGTGAAAAAAGAGATTTTGCCAGTTTTATCAAGGCCGGCCACATATATAACCTCACGGATGATATGATCAGGGATAATTATGCCTGGGAGAACAAGCTGTTCGCGAAAGCCCTGGCCGTTAATGAATTTAAAGAAGGCAATAATTTCAATGTCGAGCCAGGCATATACGGTGTCCCCATGGACGTGACCAATATCCAGATGTTGTACAATAAGGATTTACTGAGGAGCGCCGGGTTGGATCCGGATAACCCTCCCAGGACATGGGATGAATTCCTGGCGGCCAACAGACTCCTTAAGGAAAAGGGTATCCAGGGCCTTGTAAGCGGCTGGGGTGAAATCTGGATGATAGACTGCTTTGCCTCAAACTACGCCTTCAATATTATGGGCGAGGACAAGGTACTTGATACTATACGTGGCAATGTGCCTTATACAGACCCTGATTGGATCAGAGTATTTGACCTCTTCCGGCAAATGAGGGATGAAGGTGTGTTGGCGAGCGGAGTCGTGACTATGGTGAATAAAACCGCGGAACAGCTTTTTGCCAATAATCGGGCCGCTTTTGCCTTTAATGGCTCGTGGTGCGTCAATGTCTACCATGGGATGGACCCTGACCTGGATTACGGGGCAATGCTTCCTCCCAGGGTTTCGGACAACCACCCTATGGTTATCTGGGGAGGGGCTGGTTCGAGTTTTATGGTTAATAAAAGCTCGGCAAACGTGGAAAAGGCGGTCGCGTTTTTAAAATGGCTTACGGATGATGATCAGCAGGCGTTTCTGGCTCGGAAGACAAACAACCTGCCTTCCAACAAGAACAGCCTGAAGGATATACCGGCCATACTCGCGCAGTTCGCAAATGATATGGACAATACGACTCACCCGAACGTTTGGGGCGTAGCTGAATTTCCCATCGTGATAGAAACTTTTAATAAAGGCATACAGTCCATAATAATAAAGGAAAAGACGCCTGAGAGCCTGGCAGAGGAAGTACAGGCTATGAAAAAACGAGAGCTCATGAAGATGAAATGATGCAGGTTATTTATATAGATTAAATATATGAGAATCAGATCCAATCTTGAAAATTATTTATTTGTATTACCAGCCGTATTGATATTTTCTGTTTTCTACATATACCCTTTCTACAAGGTATTCACGCTTTCCCTGTGCCAATGGGACGGTATAGCGAACTTTAATTTTTCACAGAATTTTATAGGCCTGAGAAATTTTAAAGAACTGATATTTCAGGACAAGGTATGGTGGCAGGCCATAAAGCAGGCAGGCTACATTACACTTATAGCGCTGATATTTCAGAATGCCCTGGCCTTGGTCCTGGCGATGGCCTGTGACAGAGACATAAAAGGTGGTAATATCTACAGGGTGATATTTTATCTTCCTCCTGTTCTTTCAGAAGTTGTGGTAGGTCTTGTCTGGAGGTGGATTTATGACGGTAACTACGGCCTTTTGAATTACTGGCTTAATAGTTTAGGCTGGTCGCACCTGACAATGGACTGGCTCTCGAACCCCAGGACCGCGCTTATATGTGTGGCTATAATACACTGCTGGAAGGGTTTTGGCTGGGGATTTATTATATTCCTTGCAGGATTACAGACAATACCAAGGCAGCTCTATGAGGCCGCCAGGGTAGACGGCGCTAACTCATGGCAGATATTCAAGAAAGTTACCATTCCTCTGATGATACCGGTATTCATTTTAGTGTCGATACTGACCGTGCTTGGTACCATGCAGGTATTCGTGCTTATACTTTCAATGACCGGAGGCGGACCTGGATACCATACGGAAGTGCCTGTGACCAGGATACTCGCGTCAATGGTAGGGTCTTCACGCTTCGGATACGCCTGCAGCCAGGGCATTATTTTCGGGGTCATACTCTTAGCCGTTTCTTTTATACAGATTCGCATATCCAAGCACATGAACAAGGCCTGACGGAGAAAGGATTATGAGAGAAGGGACCAGATATAAGATAGAAAGATTTTTCAAGGACTCGCTTATCCACTTGTTTCTTATCATAGTGGCTGTCACGTGCATATTCCCTCTGCTCTGGATGGTTGGCTCCAGCCTGAAGACGCAGCAGGCCGTCTTTTCTGATATGAGCATAATCCCGAAACACCCTGTATGGACAAACTTTTATGACGCTTGGACCAAGGGCGGCTTCGGCGTCTATTTTCTGAACAGCATATTTTATACCGTTACCGTTGTTTCAGGCATAGTGATTGTTTCCTCTCTCGCGGCCTTTGCCTTCTCCAGGCTGAAATTCCCGGGCAAGAATGTTTTGTTTTACATGTTCCTGGGGGCGATGATGATTCCTTTGCCGGGAAGTTTTGTGCCGCTTTACGTATTGATGACAAAACTGCACTTGGTGAATACGCGGATAGGATATATACTGTGCATGATAAACGTCGGACTTTCTTTCAGCATCTACCTATTGAAGACATTTTTTGACAAGATGCCTCCTGCTCTTGAGGACGCGGCGCGCATAGACGGCTGTTCAAAACTCGGCATATGGTGGAACGTGGCGCTGCCGCTGGCCAGGCCGGCCATAGCGGTAATAGTGATATTTAATTCCCTGAATGTGTGGAACGAGTATATACTGGCTACTTTAATATTTTCATCCAAATCTTTAATGCCTCTCCAGAGGGGCCTTATGATATTCCAGGGCACCCATATTACGCAATACCCGCTTCTCATGGCAGGCATGACCATAACAGTTCTGCCCATAATTCTGGTATACCTGTTAATGCAGAAACACATCATTAAAGGCATTACGGCGGGGGCTATCGTAGGATAGTTAGAAGTGAAAGGTTTAAAGTGAAAAATTTAAGATTTAGAATTATATTGAGTCTTTTAATAGTTGTATTTTTTCCGCTATACGCTATACGCTATACGCTATACGCTGATGAAGAGCTTTCTCCTAAACAGCTCATTGTCCGGGCATGGGAATCCTGGGGCGGCAAGGACTACGAAAGGACATTTTATTACACGAATAAATGTATTGAGGAATACTTTAAAGAGGCCGGAAGACAGCAGATGTCCCTTAAAGCATTGCCGTCAACAGAAAGCATAGACCAGTACGTGGCGTTGAACGCCGTCGGGACCAGTTATTTTATCCAGGGGGAGGCTTATCTGTCACAGGGAAAGATAGAGGAAGCCAAAAAGGTCTTTGATACAGCGATACAGGAATATGGCTATTCGCAGAACTGGGACCCAAGGGGCTGGTTCTGGAGCGTAAAAGAAAAAGCTCAGGCCAGCCTTGACAAGATCGAGGGCAAAAAAGGAGAAAAGGCAGCCGCTGAAGAAAAACCAAAGATATTACGTCCGGCCACGACTATCACGCTCCATGACCAGGGTAAGGAAGATTTCGTGGATTACACAAGATACGGTTATTTTAAGGGGTTGGGCACCGAAAAATACAGATATGTCGTGAAAGACCCTGAAGGCCTGGCGGCCGCGGTGGGAGAGGGCATATACCCCAATACATCCGGTATTACATGGGATCCCCGCTATCGAGAGGTGAAAAAAGAAGGCAGATTAAAGGGGAACCACTGGGATTTTGTCAATACAGATGATTTAGAGGCCAACTTTTACAAATGGGCGCAGGCGCCTGAACCTACGGGAGTAAAGCTTTTTTATATAGCTATGGCACTTGAGAGGTCCGGGCTTTTAAGGCACGCCATTAAAGCGTATTACGCCATTGCCGTGCATTTCCCAAAATCCGTAGGCTGGACGTATTTTCACACACCATGGTATGTAGGACAGGTAGCTATAGACAGGATAGACTATATATTAAGGCATAATCCAGAATTAGGGGCGGAATTACGCGAGGCGAGGATATTCCTAGAAAACGGATTTGACAATAACATCGCCAATGATAAATTTTTCGTGAATCCCGGAAAAATAGTGAAGCTTAGTTTTCTCGATAAAATAAAAAGGCGTCTGTTCAAGGACGCAAGGGAAGAGACGGGGAAGGTTATAAAACAGGCGGGAGACGGGAAGGTAGACCTCGTTAAATACGCGAACGGACACTGGCAGTTAAGGGTGGAGGGCAGGCCTTATTTTATAAAGGGGGTAGCTTATTCGCCCAGCAAAATAGGACAGAGCCCTGACGAGGGGACCCTGGACGACTGGATGCAGGCGGACTATAACAATAACGGGAAAATAGATAGCCCCTATGACGCGTGGGTAGACAAAAATTATAATAATATACAGGATGAAGACGAGCCCGGCATAGGAGACTTTGAGCTGCTGAAAAATATGGGGTGCAATACTATAAGGCTTTATCATCACGCGTCAAACAAAGAACTACTGAGAGATTTGTATAATCGTTATGGGATTATGGTTATCATGGGTGATCTTCTGGGTGCTTATACCGTAGGTTCGGGGGCGAGCTGGTACGAAGGTACCGATTACGAGAACCCGGAGCATAGAAAAAACATGATGCAAAGCGTCAGGGGGATGGTGGAGGAATTCAAGGATGAACCCTATGTATTATTTTGGATGCTTGGCAATGAGACAAATTACGGAGTAGCGAACAATGCCAAAGAAAAACCAGCCAGCTATTACGCCTTTACGAACGAAGTGGCCGAGATGATAAAATCCATAGACAGGGATCATCCTGTCGCTGTGTGCAGCGGAGACTTATTGTTCCTTGATAAGTTTAAAGAAAACGCGCCTTCCATAGATATCTATGGGTCGAATGCCTACAGGGGGAAGTATGGGTTTGGAAATAGTTTCTGGAATAATGTCAAAGAGACGTGCGATATCCCGGTAATTATTACAGAATACGGGTGCCCTAGTTACATGGATGGTAAATCAGGAGAGTTTAGTGAGGAAAAACAGGCTGAATATCTCAAGGGAAACTGGGAAGATATGGTTTATAATTCAGCCGGACATAAAGGGGCCGGTAATTCAATAGGCGGCATTCAGTTTGAGTGGGTAGATGAATGGTGGAAGGCCTATGAGCCTTTATTGCATGACGCGAAACAAAACTGGTCAGGCCCGTTTCCTGACGGCTGGAATTATGAGGAATGGCTTGGCGTAACAGGCCAGGGAGACGGACAACACAGCCCGTTCTTGAGACAGCTTAAAAAATCATATTTTATGTATCAGGAAATGTGGAATAAATAAGGAAGGGGGGTGCGTTTATATAGTACGAAGTTAAAAGTTTAAAGTTAAACGTGCGATGTATATATAAACTAGGGAGGAAATTGAAATGAAGAAAAGTTTAAGTTTAACGTTGCTTGTGATAGCCGGACTTGTGTTATTCAGCATAGCAAGCTGCGGCGGATCCAAGGCTGATACGGCCAAGACAGACGCTACGCAGCTGGCAAAGGCGGACTACGCCGATGATTATGATTATGAGGACATGTATGACGCGTACACGGAAAAAGAGCCTGTAGTGAGCTCTTTTAAGCCATTCCCTGTTTACAGTGATGGTATGTCCCCGGATAATCATTATATCCCTTCGGGGTATATGGGCGATTATTCTGATATCAAGATAGATGCTTCTTCTTTTGATAATCCGCACAGTGGGACCACCTGCATAAAAATAGTTTACTCAGACGCCACAAGTCAGGGCGCTAGGTGGGCCGGAGTCTACTGGCAGAACCCGGCCAATAACTGGGGCGATCGACAGGGCGGATTTGACCTGACAGGAGCTACAAAGCTCACATTCTGGGCAAGAGGAGAGAAAGGCGGAGAAAGGATAGAGGAATTCAAAGTAGGAGGCCTCACGGGCCTGTACCCTGATTCTGACATAGCCGGGATAGGGCCCGTGCTTTTAACTCCGGAGTGGAAACAGTACGAGATAGACTTAAGAGGGAAAGACCTTAGCTATATAAGCGGAGGTTTTTGCTGGGCGAGTAACATCGACGTAAATCCCGACGGAATGACTTTCTATCTAGACGACATAAGATACGAATAATAATAGTTTTCAAACCCGCATCGCAATAAAATTGCGATGCGGGTTTGGATCATCGGGATTATTAACTATATGAAAAAAAGATATATTATTATAAGCGCTATAATTTTATTTTTAGTAACCGCTTTTTTGTCTTTCTATATTTTCAGCAACATGGGGCCGGACAAGGTTTATATAAAAACCCTGGAAGGTAAGCGTTTTCAGTTAACAGTCAACGGCAAGCCCTATATAATTAAAGGTATGGTGTATAGCCCAGTCCCTATAGGGAAGAACCACGAGTATGAATTTTGGAAAGACCCGGCCAGGCCTCATATATATGACGGCAGGTTAATGAGAGAGATGGGGGTTAATACCATAAGGGTCTATAAGCCTGGCATTGATCCTGAAAAAACAAAACAGGTTATAAAAGACCTTTATGTAAAGTTCGGGGTTCGCACAGCCATGGGCCACTGGCTTGGTTTCTGGGATAACGCGAATTACGCGGATCCGGTTTTCAGGGCAAGGGTCAAAAAAGATGTCATTGATATGGTGGAGACCTACAAAAACGAAAAAGGCATTTTATGCTGGATACTGGGCAATGAAAACAATGTCTCTTTTTCTTACGGCCCGCAAACAATGAACCTCTGGACCACCGACGAGATAGAAGCCCTCCAGGACCCTTATCTTAAGAGGATTGCCAGGGCCAGGATATATTATGAATTTGTAAATGAAGTTTCCTGGGCTATCCATGAGATAGACCCGTATCACCCTACTGTGCTGGCCAATGCGGAATTAACGGACATAGATGTCGCCGCGGAAGTAAGCCCTGACATAGATATACTAGGATGTTCGATATACAGAGGAAAGGCCTTCGGCAGTTTTTTCAGGGAAGGCGCCACAAAGTTCAAAAGGCCTATCATGATAACGGAATTTGGTTGTGACAGGTATAATGCCTTTTTAAACGAAGAGGACCAGGGCATACAGGCGGAATTTCTCGAGGCGGAGTGGAACGAGATAGAGAAAAACACTTTTGAGGGAAGCGGCGTGGGCAATTGTATCGGCGCGTTTGTCTTTGAGTGGACGGATGAGTGGTGGAAGTTTAATGAAGAGAACAAAACGGGTTGGTTTGTCCACGATACGATTCCCACCTGGTCTAATGGAGCGTATTACTTTGACATAAAGGCCCCTCAGAACCTGAACATAAATGAGGAATGGTGGGGAGTATGTTCCCTGGAGAAAAGCAAGGCCGGTCTTGACAAGCGCAAACCCACTAAGGCATACTTTAAGCTAAAGGAGCTATGGAGATAGAAATGCGCAGGAGTCACCAAGTCACCAAGTCACCAAGTCACCAATATTGTTGTGTCTTTGTGTCCTTGTGTCTTTGTGTCCTTGTGTCTTTGTGTCCTTGTGTCCTGGCGGCCTTGTATGCCCAGGAACAGAATATTGCCGAGAGTTTCGGGCTTTATGGCAGGGGTGTGGATTATTACCACGCAGGAAAGCTTCATGAGGCAAAGAGTATCTTGGAAAGAGCCCTAAAGGTTGATCCCATGAATGATGATGCCCAGGGTTATCTTGACTTGGTGAATGCTGAGCTGAACATGCGCGCGCGCGGCAAGCTAGATTTTTACCAGGATGAGAATAACCTGAAGAGGGAATCGGATTTTAATGAGAGCAGGGTTTACGCCGAAATAGAGCCTTATGAACCTGATACAAACACATATGAAGACTCCTATGAATATAAAGACTATAGGCCTGGTAGGATTCCTGAAGACCCGGGGTATAGCGAAGACAAGATAAAGGTTGTTACTGACGCGCTGAATGAGAAGATTGCCCCCGGAAGGATAAAGGGTGAATACAAGATGTCGGTAGGCGTGACGACAGAAGACGTTATTTGGAAAAAGGCTAACGCCGACTATAATGAGCGTAACTTCAGGATGATAGATCATAATTTCCCCAAGACAAATACATTTGATACAAGGGTGTATGATCGATTTAAGGTGACATTTGATACGAATAAGGATGCAGAGGGTTTTAATCTCCATTCAGATATAACTGTGGACCCGTGGAGTTTTGTTGGTAAGACAGATAAATTTACTGTTACAAGAAATGGCGGCGGAGATAGGGTCGAGATGGAATTGAAATATTGGTCTGGCACCAGGAGCACTATAAACGAAATTTTATATACTCTCGATACAGGCGCATCTATAGCAACATCTGAATATAAAGTTTCAGACGGCAAGATGCCTTCCACTACTGTCTCGGATCTCTATGGGAATACTTTTACGATCCCTGAGAAAGACATAGATTTTACATTTCAGCCAGTAAGAGAGCTGTGGTTTGATTTTAATCAGGAGGATTACAAGTTCAGGGTATTTCCTTATGGCCTTGAGGACCAGGCGCTTTCTTCCGATGACCCTATGGGTCTTTCTAACCACCACATATACTGGGAACCGAGCCCCTGGTTGGACGAGTGGAAACCAGGGCATATTAATACAGGGACGACCCCGGATGACTTCTGGAGAGGAGAATGGTCAGACGATTTGACCTTTTTCACGCGGGACAGCGACCTGAAAAGGCTTACTGCCCTGCGCGGAGTGGCCTTTCAAGGTAATCTGCTGGGCAATACGGACATGTCAATGACCGTGGCTAGTCCCAAGGGCCTGTGGGACGATTATGGGGAGGTAAACGCTATTCCCGGCGCAATGAGGACAAAGACGCAGTTGACAGACAGCCTTATGATAGGGACCATAGACACGTTCAGGATAGGTTATGATGATGACAATAACACAGATTCCTACAATAATGTATTGGGCGTTGACGCGAGTTATGACCTGAACCCTTCCACTAATATAGTAGGCCAGGTCGCGATGAGTAAGAGCGAATATGACAGAACAAGTTCCTATAAGACTGAGAAAAACGGAACAGCAGGGCACCTTGCCGTTAAAAAAGAGACAGGACTCGGTAACGCCAAGTTAGCCATAACGCATATGGATGAGACGTTTGACCCCGGTCTCGCGAATTACAGGGAAACAAGAAAAGATATGCACTGGGGAAGGCACATACATTTTAAAAAACCTCTTGAGCAGGACGCATGGGGCGGCACGTCGTTGAAATATGAGGACGTGGAGCCTTTCAGGATAGGGGATGGCGTTGATATAGGTAGGGACGCCATTAATTTCAGGCTGGATTCCAGGGACGCCTTTGACAGCAAGATGGATAACCTGATAGATTGCAGGTATGTAAGGGATTCCGAGCATAAATACGTGGAAGGGGTTTTCAGGGAAGAGAATACCCTGAGGATTAATCCCAGGTGGACATCAAAGCTTTTGTATATATACCATGATCTACCGAAAACAAAAGGCGGCATAGACCCTATACAGTATGATTCTGATACAGGAGAATTCCTCAAGAATACGGCGATCGAAGACGGCAATGACCCATCGCTTTCCACGTATTCCTTTGGCCTGGAATACGCGCCTGAGGAATGGATAAGCTTGTTTGGTATCTATGAAAATACAAATGATTACAGGTTTGGGACAGGCAACCATCCGAACGGGCTCTTAAACAGCACATATTTTACGACCGAGACTATAGAAGGCAAGGTATACAGGGATGAGATTGCCCAGCTTTACAGTCAGGGTTGGTTTGACCTTCCGCCTTATGACAGGTTCAATATATTCAGGGCCGGCATCTCCCTGCGGCCTACCGAAAAACTAGGGATAGACTTTGACTATACTAAAAACGACTTCAAGTTTGCCTCAGGTATAGATGACAATATAAACCATATAGGGACTACTTTAAAATATAAGTTTAACCCAAGGCTTACGGGGTTCCTCAAATACACATTTTCCAAGCTGTATAATATGTATCGCCTGAACACGACCGGAGACCTGAAATACGAGAATCACCACAACGTGTTCATGGAGTTCAATTGCAATGTCACTGAATACGGGCTTCTGGTGATACAGTTTGGAGAGGGAAGCGTTGTTTCCCCTGTATGGGGCGCGACAGCGAGCCCTTACGGGGATTTTTATCCGACACTCGATACGCAGCACATACTGCGTATTTACTATCACGGAATATTCTAGGTGAGGACATGGCTTACGAAAATCTTTGATTTTCGTAAGCCATAAGTCCGAACTTACCCCGCACCTTTTATATATTTCTTACAGTCGATGAATATTAAGAAGGTGCGGGGTTAATTCGCAGACGGCTTTCAGCCTACGACTTATGTCGCTGCGCTCCATAAGTCGTCTGCTCATTAAAAGGAGGGACACATGCCAATTACCAATAGAAACCGGGCGTTAGAGGGAAGTTTGCTTTCGGACCACGAGAAAAAAAATTTCTCAATATTGGAGTTTATACGAAGAAACGGGCCTATCACAAGGGCTGATATCTCCAAGATCACAGACCTGAACATAGTAACCGTATCAAATTATGTCAATACCTATATAAACGAGAAGCTTGTCATAGAAGGGGGCATGGAAGCGTCTTCCGGGGGTAGGAAGCCTACCCTGGTCAAATTGAATGAGGAGCATGGTTACGCCATAGGCCTTGATCTGGGGCATACGGGTTCTGAAGGCGCTACGATGATAGGAGTGGTTACGGATCTATCGGGCAAGATTATATCGAAAATAGACAAGTTAAGGGCAAAAGACTCCATGGATAGGATCATAGATCAGTCTCTTGATATGATAGAAGAACTGATGGGTAAAAAAGGAGTCATAAAAGAAAAGGTGAGAGGTGTTGGTATAGGAATAGGAGGTGTTATAGACAAGGGCCTTGGCACTGTAAGGGATTCAAGCAAAAACGGGATACGCACAAGTTATGTGTCCATAAAAGGCATGATAGAGGAAAGATTCGAGATCCCCTCTTTTCTGGGGAACGATGCCACATTCGCGGCTTTTGGCGAAAAAATGCACGCTCTTCCCATGGATGTCGAAGATGTTATCTATATGTATTCTGATGTGGGCTCAGGTATCATAATAAAAGGCGGTATATATTGCGGAGCGAGCGGGTCAGCAGGAGAGATTCGCATAAATTATCCCAGGAACGGCGATTACCTTAAGATGTCAAAGAACCTATCGTTATTATTGCCTATGGGCCTTGATCTTGGGCTTATAAGCAGGGCGCAGAAACTTATAAAGGAAGAGGGCATAGAATCTACTATACCTCAAATCTGCGGCAACGACCTGGATAAGATGGCAGTGAACCATATCATAGACGCGGCAAAGGCCGGTGATACGCTTGCCATAGAGCTCCTAGAAGACGCTGCTGTTAATCTTGGCGTGCGTATAGCGTATCTGGTGAACCTCTTTAATCCTGAGATAGTTATAATAGGGGGCGGAGTTGAGAAAGCAGGCAGCCTGTTCCTCGAACCTCTTAGAAGGACAGTAAGGAAATGGGCATTTGAAGAGCCTGCAAATATAGTAAAGATTATACCAGCTCAGCTTGGGAAAGACGCTGTTGCTCTGGGTGCCGCGAGCATAGTAATACGTGAGGTCTTTATAAAGGCTTAAGTGAGGACATGGGTTACGAAAATCTTTGATTTTCATAACCCATCTGTCCGAACTTACCCCGCACCTTTTAACCATTCAATCTTTTTAAGAAAATGCCTGAATATAAAAAGGTGCGGGGTAACCGTATCAACACCGTATCACTTACCTACTATTGACAAAATAATAATAGTATGATATACTTCTCCCTTACTAGGAGAAGTTATGTTTATAAAGCGTATCATATTATTATATCTCATCGTAATTATTATAATTACAGCATTTTCACAAACCATATCATTTGCCTATCCTCATCCTTCGGATATTATCACAAATTATATTCTTGAAATATCAAGAGATATTTACGCAGACATTTTGACACCCAGCGAATCTGTTTTGCGTGATTCCAGAGGAGAAATAAGAATAAAGCTGCTTCTTTCTCCATGGGGTGAGGTGAAAGATGCCTATGTGTCAGAGTCGTCAGGCAGCCAGGAGCTTGATAATTTGTGTCTCAATGCGGTTTGGAAATACGACAGGTTTCAACCTTTTCCTGAGGCATTAGGGGAAGAAGATTTATGGATAGAGGTGCCTGTGATATTTGATTTAAAGGCTCAGGTTAAGACACCGGAACAGATGTCAGATAAGAAGGCTAAGATTTACAGAACCACTGAGAACAAAATTGAAGGAGAAAAATTAGATTTATATAATATTAATGACGCAGTTGATATTGCTCTGGAAAATCAGATGGCCGCAAAGATTGCGTCTGAAGAGGTGGAATTGGCAAGGCTTAAGCTCAGAGAGGCGCACCGAGCGCTTTTCCCGGCATCAAGTTTGAATTATATGGAGACAATAGGGCAGACCACTGGTTCGACCCAGGATTTTACTGATAAGGAATATAAACTTAAGTTTGAATACCCTCTGTACTATGCGGGGAGGCTTAAATACGCGGTTGAACAGGCTATCAGTAATGTAAATGCATCAAGGCATAATTACGATAAGGCCCTTCAGGAAATACGGATAGAAGTGGAAACAGGATTTTATGCCTATCTGGCAAGCAAGCTTAATCTCGAAACACAGAAAACCCTTTTGGATCAGACACAGAAAATTTTTGATATAGCTAAAAAGCGATTTGATATGGGCCTGACTACAAGGTCGGAATTTTTACAGGTTGAATCTCAGATAAAACAGATTAATTATCAAATGACTTCAAGCAATAATGACATGGAGATGGCCAAGTTGACATTGGCGCAGGCAATGGGTATTGAAAACCCTGATAAATTAGAATCTGTTATAGATACAGATATTAATCTTGTTGAGCTGAAACCTATTTATTTAGACTTCGAATTTGAGGATTACCTGGAGATGGCTTTTAGAAACAGGCCTGATCTAAAAGCCAAGGAATATATGGTGGAGTTTAACGAGTATGAAAAGAAGATATCAGAAAGCAAAGACCGGATAAAAGTTGACCTTACGGGTTCTTATGGAAAGTCAGGCGGGGCGTATGAAACCGAGACGCTTAATATGGATAAGGATTGGTTTATTGGCCTAAAGGTTTCCAAGCCTTTAGGGTCAAATACGCTATCCACTTCCTATACAAAGGAGGAGACCAGCGAAAAACATGGCCAGACTTCAAGGACATCATCAATTAGTAAGGCCGTGGAATTAGGCCTTCTTGACGGTATGCAGGCGTTTTCTGAGCGGAAATCCGCGGAAATAGGGTTTAAGAAAGCAAAAGAAGATTTGCAGAAAGCCAGGGAATTGGTCATTAAAGAGGCAAAAGAATCTTATTTAAATTACAAAAAAGGCCTTGTCCAGGTTAATACTAATCTCGACAAGATTAAATACAGAGAAGAGGAGCTTAAAATCACGAAGGCGCGGACAGAATTGAATGAAATACCAATCTCAGAACTCATAAAAGCTTACATGAGCCTTTCTGATGAAAAATTATTTTACATAGAGTCAATAGGAAGTTTATATCAGGCCTTGGCTAAATTAAACAAGGCTACGGGATACGCGCTGTTTCTGGATAACAAAGGTTTTATGTTGGCAAACATGAAATAAGGACCTGACGCTTAAGATCATGAAAAAATCAAAAACCCTTCTTATAGGCTTTATACTTTTATGGGTGGTGGCTTTTTTAATCGTGTGGGGCGTTACCCTGTTTAAGAAAAAACCCACCAAGCTAGCTGGTAAGGCGGCTATAAAAGATGTCCAGGGAGAAATGCCCAAGGGTGTCTTTACAGCCGAAGATATGCAATCAGACGCCTTACCTGGTGCTCAGCCTGAAGGCGTTAGGCCAGGGACTGAAGCCATACCAGTCAGGTGTTTTAGGGTATCGCGCACGGATTTTAAAGATGAATTACCTGTAATGGGTACGGTAAAAGGCGAGCTTGAAATAAAGCTGAAGTTTGAGATCAATGGAGTCATAGAGTCTATTAATTTCAGAGAGGGGGACATTATATATAAAGGAGATCTGATAGCAAACCTAGATAAAAAAGACGCTAAACTGAAAGTCGATTACTCAAAAAGTAAATTAGAAACAGCAAAAGTACAAGCGCTTGCGGCAGAAAAGAAGCTGGAGATACACAAGAGGCTTTATGATATAGGAGGCATTATAAAAGTGAAGCTGGAAGAAGTGGAGCTGGAAGCGGAATCAGCTAGATTGCAGGCTGAATCAGTCGAGGTGGAGCTTAAGTCAGTAGAGTCAGAGTTTAAAAAAACAGATCTATGCGCGCCGCGGGACGGAGTTCTAGGTTCAAGGGATGCCGAGATAGGGGAATTTGTTACACCGAATAATAAAATAGCTACTCTTTATGATACGATGCGGGTATTTGTGGAGCTGGGTATTGTGGAAAGAGATATAGACAAGATAGCGCTCGGTCAGGAAGTAAAAGTCAAGGTGGATTCATATCCTGGCACTGATTTTTTTGGGACAGTCGATAATGTCTTTCCTCTTATAGAAGGGAAATCCAGGACCCTTACGATTAGAGTGGGGATAGAAAACTCAAACGCTTTATTATTGCCTGGCATGTTTGCCAGGGCCATGATTACTGTCGCTGAGTTTCAGGACGCTCTAGTTGTGCCTAGCAT
This sequence comes from Candidatus Omnitrophota bacterium, assembly GCA_018814825.1. Lineage (GTDB taxonomy): Bacteria > Omnitrophota > Gorgyraeia > Gorgyraeales > Gorgyraeaceae > JAHIEN01. The sequence continues at coordinate 47,870 of JAHIYJ010000034.1, read as the reverse complement.
AAGCCTCAATAAGGTAGAAGAAGGTTATAAAATTTTTATTGTTGATAAAAACAATACAGTTTCTTCCAAGACAGTCCAGGTGTCTTATGTGACCACAGATTTTACCGTGCTATCCTCCGGTGTCTATGAGGACGAGATAATAGTTGTTGATACCCCCCAGGAATTAAAAGATGGAATGTCTGTGAAAATTATAGAAGTTCAAGAAAACACCAAATAAAACTAAAAGTGAAAAATGAATCTTCCAGAATTTTCAGTAAACAGACCTGTTACAACCTCTATGTTCTTTATCGGGGTTCTGATATTAGGGTTTATTTCCCTGACGCGTCTCCCCAGAGAACTTTTCCCCTCCATTACTTACCCTCAGCTCACTATAGTTACGACATATGAAAACGCCGCTCCAGAAGAAGTAGAAACGCTAATAACAAAGATAATAGAAGAAACAGTCGGAACAGTAAGTAATCTGAAACGCATAAGCTCTGTCTCTAAAGAAGGAGTCTCCATAGTTACTGCTGAGTTTGGATGGGGCGCTAATATGGATTTTGCCTCATTGGGCGTCAGGGAAAAAATAGATCTTATAAAAGAGAGGCTTCCTCTGGGGTCAAGCGATCCTATTGTGATGAAGTTCAACCCATTTGAGATGCCTGTTATCACGCTGAGCGTAATAGGAGAAAAGTCCCCATCAGAACTGCTAAGGCTCTCAAGAAAATTTATAAAGGATGAACTGGAAAAGGTGGAGGGAGTGGCTTCCTGTAATATAGCGGGAGGCATTGAAAGAGAAATACTTGTATCTGTGGATGGGGGTAGGCTGCATGCTTCTTCAATCTCTATAACTAAAGTAGTGGATTCTTTAAAGTCATCAAATCTAAATTATCCTGCCGGGACTATAGAAGAGCATTTTTATGAATATCTTATAAGGACAATGGGAGAGTTTAAAGTAGTTCCGGAAATAAAAGAAACCGTTGTCGGTAAGGATAAATCCGAGGAAGATAAAGTGCCTGAGATTCCTCAGGAAGAACAAGGTGAAAAAAAGTCCCGCCTTATATTTTTAAAAGATATAGCTGACATAAAGGACACGTTTCAGGAGAAGACCAGCATATCGCGCTATAACGGGCAGGAGAATATCTCCATTTCTGTGCAGAAACAGGCGGGTGTTAATACCATGCGCGTGGCCCAGAACGTGAGAGATAAGCTGGTCCAGATCAAAAGAGACTTGCCGCCAGGGATGGAAGTTAATATAGTGTACGACCAGTCCATATTCATAAAAAAATCCATACGCGGAGTAATGGACGCGGCCATACAGGGAGGGATCCTGGCTTTTCTGGTGTTATTCGTTTTTTTAAGAAACATAAAGGCTTCCCTGATAGTGGCTTTTTCCATGCCTATGTCAATTATGGTGGCATTCAGCCTTATGTATTTTAACGGCATTACATTGAATATGCTTTCTCTGGGGGGCCTAGCCCTGGGCGTAGGCATGCTTGTTGATAATGCCATAGTAGTAATAGAGAATATATATAGTCATTTACAGAAGAAAAAAGATATAAAAGAAGCCAGTAAGTCTGGCGCAAGCGAGATGTCAGGAGCGATATTTTCTTCAACGCTTACTACTGTTGCGGTTTTTCTTCCGATGATATTTGTTGTAGGTGTGGCTGGCCAGTTGTTTAAAGAACTGGCCTTTACTGTTACTTTTTCTCTACTTGCTTCATTGGTTATAGCCCTTTCTCTGATTCCCCGCCTGGCAGCCATAAAAACAGATAAACTAAGTAAAGAACGGCCCTTGGTCCAAAATAAAAAATTTACATTTGGATTAGAGTCTGTATATGCTAGGATTGTGCCGTTAGTTCTGAAGTTTAAATGGATATTTTTAATAGCGGTGCTTTCAGTTTACGTGCTGAGCATGGGACTTTTCTTTTTCATAGATAAAGAATTTATGCCAAAGGTGGACCAGCGCGAATTTGTCATGAAGCTGACTATGCCCAGCGGGACTAAACTGGATATAACTGATAATGTCGTAAAAAAGATAGAAGAAGTGTTCTTTGGCACAAAGGAAGTTGAAGGTGTAGCTGTAAGCATAGGCTCCAGTAAGAAGAAAGACTTTGCCAGCGGCTTAGAGACAATGGGGTCTCATCAGGCTCAAAGCATAGTGACCCTGAAAAAAGGCAAACAATGGCCGGCTACCTCCAAAGTCATAGAAAGATTAAAAGATAAGTTTAGTAAATTAAATCTGGGAGGTGCTGAGATAGAGTATGTAGTACAGGAGAGCGTTTTTAAAACAGCGCTCCAGGGATCCGCGCCTATCGTGATTGAAATAAAAGGAAAAAAACTGGATGAGATAGAAAAAGTAGCTGGATATATAAAAGAGGATCTTTTAACCATTAAAGGTATTTATGGAATACGTACTAGCCTTACGCAGCCTGCCCCTGAAACAAAGGTGAATATTATAAAAGACAGGGCAGCTCTTTATAACCTTTCCGCGGCCGTAATTGCACAAGCCGCTCATACTGCTATAAAAGGAGTGGTCGCGACTAAATTTAAAGAAGAGGGAAGAGAGATAGATGTGAGAGTCAGGCTTAGAAAAGAAGACAGGTCTAATCTTTCGCAGGTCAGGAATGTTCTTGTTTACTCTCCACTGGATATACAGGTTCCGCTTTCCGAAGTGGCTTATATAACCCAGGGTATCGGTCCTAGCGAGATAAAACGGCTTGATCAGCAGAGAGTGGTTCTTGTCACAGCCAATATATCTGACAGGGCCCTTGATAAGGTAATAAGGGATGTAAAACTGATGTTAGATAGGATTGAAAGAGAAAAAATTTCTCAGTTATCCTCAAAAGACTCTGAAAAGGATATTACACTTGCTTTGTCAGGTGAGAGTCAGCAGATGAACGAGTCCTTTCAATCCCTGAGATTCGCGCTTTTATTGTCCATACTCCTTGTCTATATGATCATGGCCGCCCAGTTTGAGTCGCTGTGGCAGCCTTTTATTATAATGTTTAGTGTCCCGTTATCTATTATGGGGGTACTTGTAGCTCTTTTTGTGACACATACGCCTATAAGCGTAGTGGTTATGCTTGGAGTCATAATACTAGGGGGCATTGTGGTCAATAATGGTATTATATTGATAGATACTATCAATAACCTGAGATCGCAGGGCATGGACCTGACGGAGGCTGTAATTGAGTCTGGCAAGACAAGACTCAGGCCGATACTCATGACTACCATGACCACAGTATTGGGTCTTTTGCCTTTAGCCATGGGTATAGCCGAGGGATCAGAGCTACAAAGCCCGATGGCCATAACAGTAATGGGAGGGCTTACAATCTCCACCATACTGACCCTTTTTGTAATCCCTTGTATATTTACAATTGTAGCTGGCGTTATTATGCCAAAAGCTGACTTAAAGCCCAAGCCTGCTTTTGTTATGCCCCAATCCAAACCTGTTCCTGTGCTGCGAACTGAGAAACCTCTGTCGATACAGCTGCCTGAGTCAGTTAAACCTGAGCCGAAAGCAGAAAAGCCAAAAATAGAACCACCTGCCGCGATAGCTCTTCCTGAGAAAAAGCCTGAGGGGTTGTCGCTAAAACTGAACAAGAGACAGGAGCAGTTTTTGGAACATCTGCGGGTGAAAAAAAAGATTACACGCAAGGAATACTCCCAGTTGTTCAAGATATCTGTACCCACTGCGGCAAGAGACTTAAAAGAACTTGTGGATAAAAACATTATTATTGCCCGAGGGCCTCTGGGGCCTGGAAGGTGGTATGAATTGAAGTTAGAAGAATAAATGGATTTAGCGTATGGCGTTTAGCGGATAGTATTTATTTTTCTATCCGCTATCCGCTATCCGCTATCCGCTAGATTTTATGAACCTATCCGAGTTTTCTGTTAAACGCCCGGTTACTATCTTTATGCTATTTCTGGGCATATTGCTGGTGGGGGTGGTGTCTTTATTGCGGCTTCCCGTTGAATTAAAGCCAAATATAGTTTACGGGGATATAAGCATAATAATAGCCGTAAGAGGGGGGATGCCTCCTGAAGAGGTAGAATCGCTTGTCACTAGGTATGTGGAAGATGCGGTCAGTACAGTCAGTTATCTGGAGAATATATATTCCACTTCAAAAGCAGGGGAATCCAGGGTGTGGCTGGAGTTTGAGCCCGGCACCAACATGGATTTTGCGGCGCTTGAGGTGAGAGAGGAATTCTCAAAAATAAGAGATAAGCTTCCCAAGGAGATTGAAAAACCAATAATAGCGCAGTATAAGGAATCAGATACACCTGTACTGGTCCTGGCTGTTACAGGTAAAGGCTATACCCCTGAGATTCTGAGAAAGGTCGTGGATGAGCAGATAAAAGAAAGAATATTGCGTGTAGAGGGCGTGGCTAACGTAGACGTGTATGGTGGCCGTGAAAGAAAAATCCTTGTCGAGGTGGATAAAAATAAATTGTACCAGTACGGTATTCCCATGGAGCAGGTTGTTGGTACGCTTGGAGCCAATAACCTCAATTTATTGGCAGGTGATGTAGAAAGGACCAAAGATAAATACCTTATCAGGGTGATAGGCGAATATAAATCTCTCGATGATATTAAGAACATAGGACTTATTGCTACTCCTCAGGGAGTGATTATAAAGATGGGAGAGATTGCGAAGGTAAAAGACTCTTTCTTGGAGCCCACGAACTACGCGAGGACTGATATAGAGCCTGTGGTTTCCATTTATATCCAGAAAGAATCGACAGCTAATACTATTCAGGTTGTGTTCAATATAGAAGAGGAAATAAAAAAGCTGAAAAGAAATATAGACAAGGATATATTCATAAAGGCCACTTTAAACCAGTCAGATGCCATAGAAGAGGCTATAAAGGCCGTAAAAAGTTCGCTTCTTTATGGAGCGATGCTCGCTATCCTAGTGCTGTTGTTATTTTTAAGAGACCCGCGCGTTACAGCCATCATAGGGGTTACTATACCCATATCCGTCATGGCCACGTTTATTACAATGTATTTTCACAAGATATCAATAAATGTGATGACCCTTAGCGGCCTTGCCCTTGGGATAGGCATGCTGGTGGATAATTCCATAGTAGTGCTGGATAACATAGATAAAAAGAAAAAAAAGGTCAGCTTTTCCGACCCAGCCTGGAAACAGGATTGTACAAAGGCCATAGTAAATGGTGCCTCTGAAGTAGGCCTTGCCATAGTGGCGTCCACCATAACTACTATAATAGTATTTTTGCCGTTTGTGTTTGTTAACAAGGCTACCCGCATGCTCTGGAGCGGACTTGCCCTGACTGTGACTTATTCTCTTTTGAGCTCGCTGTTTGTAGCCTTGACTATTGTGCCTATGCTTTCTGACCGCATAAAAGCCAAGCCGATAAACCCGCGCAGACATAAAAAGACTATGTTTAAAAAAAGCATATCAGAGCAGGTGAGGTCATACTATAGAAAGTTACTTGTGTTAGGTCTCAAGTTAAGGTATTTATGCGCGGCAATAGCCTTTGCTATCCTTGTCATCGCGCTCTTTATCGGCTCTAAGACAGACAGGGAGTTCATGGCCGGTACAGAAGAAGGCAGGTTCACCATCTTTGTAGAGCTGGAACCTGGAGCGAAACTTGATGTGACGGATCAGATGGCAAAAGAGATCGAGTTTCTGCTCGCTGATATACAGGAGATTAAGACATTTACTTCAAGGGTTGAGCCGTGGTCGAGTAAAGTATACGTGAAACTTAAGCCCCTTGTCCAAAGAAAACATGACACAAAGACAGTCATAGATGATATCCGTGAAAAAGCTAAAGCCGTTGAAAGGAAATATAAGGGGGGGTTTATATATTTTTCTGAGATAGAAGAGAAGGGTCTGAAAGAAATAGAGCTTGACCTTTACGGCTATGAATACGATGTCCTGAAGGAATTGGCGGTTTCTATCGCGACCAGGCTGGGGACTATAGAAGGTTTTGAGGATATCAGGATGTCAAGGATTAGCGGTCGGCCTGAATGGGCCATTGCCGTAGACAAAGAAAAGGCAGGTTTATATGGCCTGACTACCAAAGATATTGCCGAGACTCTTCATTCTGAAATAAGAGGATTGAGAGCCACATTATATCATACTGAATCCAGAGAGGTGGAAACAGTATCTAGGCTGAGAAAAGAGGACAGAGAAAGACTCGATGACTTAAGGAAATTGGTTCTTTTTTCGAATGATGGAGGGCCTTTATTGCTGGAACAGGTGGCTGACTTTGTTCCACAGATAGGCGCAAGTGAAATTATAAGAAAAAATAAAATGAGAGTGGTACATATAACTGCCATGATAACGACCTCCTCGCTGATAAAGGCCGTAAATAAGATTAGGGCGAATCTCTCTGACATGGAGTTCCCAAAGGATTATTATTACAGGATAGGTGGGAATTACGAGAGAAACATTAAAAATGAAAAAGAATTATGGGCGTTCCCGACCGGGGTTTTATGGATAACTATTTTTCTTGTCTATTTGGTTCTTGCCTCTCTCTTTGAATCCTATCAGCAGCCTTTCATTATAATGATATCAGTGCCTCTTGCGGTAATAGGCGTGATCCTTGCTTTAAAGATTACGCATAAACCTATAAGTCAAGGCGTAATAATAGGCGCGATTATGCTTGCCGGCATCGTGGTCAATAACGCGATCGTTTTAGTTGACAGGATAAACTTTTTAAGAAAGAGAAGCAATAATTTATTTAAATCTCTCATAGAGGCCGGCGAAGACCGCCTTAGGCCTATAGCCATGACAACATCTACCACTATACTTGGACTTTTGCCTATGGCGTTTGACAGGAGTGAATCAGCAAATCTCTGGTCTCCGCTCGCTATTACTGTAATAGGGGGCATGGCTTCCTCAACTGTTATGACCTTATTGCTGGTTCCCAGCATATATATGATCTTTGAGGACATGAGGCTCGTTTTTGTAAAGCCAAAGGAATTAATATTGTTTGTCCGTAACATAATATATGGTATAATAAAACTGAAACAGAAGCCGCGGGAACGCACGGAAGCCTGACAAGGAGGTAGGGAAGTGGATAAAACCCTTCGCTCGATACTATGGATACTGGTAGCCCTTGTGGTGTTGAGCAGTTTTAGCGCCGGATGGTTTTTTGTCGCGAAAGAAAGACTGCTGGACGAATATGTGAGCCTGGAGCAGCTCTTCAAAACCAGCGTGGATAAGTTAAACCGCAAACTCGCCTCGGCGAACAAGGAGAACATAGAGATAAAGGTAAAACTGGAAAACTCTAAGAAAGAATTTAACATATTGTCTTCCAAAAATGAGGATCTGGAGGCTAAATACACCAGGTTTTTGAGAAAGAGGGATGATTTTGACAAGGAACTTGCCAGGGTCAAAAAAGGAAAATTCTATCTTGAGAAAAAACTCAAGGAAATGGGATCCGACAACTTCCTTGCGGATGTATTAAAGGAAAAAATAGCCATGGAGGTAGAGCTTAAGCGCCTGAAGGAATCTCTGGAGCCGCGATACGCCGAGATAGAAAGGCTGAAGGCGGAGAACATGGATGCGGAGATGACTCTCTCAAAGTTTGAAGAGGGAAGGAGGGCCTTGGAAGAGAAGTTCGAGGATTCCAGCAGGGTCGCTGAGATACTGAGCAGGGATCTCTTGAAGGAGAAGGACAGAGCAGAACAGCGCAGGAAAGAAGCCGAGAATATAAAAATAGAAAGGGACCTGTTAAGAAACAGACTAGCCGAGCTTGAGGACGCTTCTTATAAGGTCGCTAAATTACTGGCTGAGAAAGAAGAAGTCCAGTCTAAGCTGTCGAGATTTGAGAGAGAGCTTGAATACAGGGATCATGAGATTGATAAGTTAAAAATCGCGCTTACGGAACAGGCTGATGGCGGGAAAGAATTGAGGGCGGAGGCATATCACGCGCCCTCCGAGGTAGACTTGCCCCCGATAGTTTTACAGAGAGAGGGCCGGGAGGCATCAGCCGTGCGTCCGGGTTCGCTTGAGCGTATAAGCGGACAGGCGGAGTTTAAAGGAAGAATAGTTACCGTTAACAGGGAGCATAATTTTGTAGTGATAGACCTTGGTAAACAGGACGGCGTTGATGCGGGGGGCAATTTTGACGTATACAGAGGAAGCCTGCGGATAGGCTCCCTGGCGGTTATACAGACCAGGGACAGGATCTCAGCCGCTGATATAAAAGATGTTAAGCAGGGTTTCATCATAGAAATAGACGATGCTGTTGTCAAGCGATGATCAATGAAACTTTTGAAAGACCTCCCAGTATTAACCCTTAAAAAAAAGGTCCGCACAAAATCATTAGTAGTATTCACCAGACAATTATCCACGCTTATAGCCGCGGGCCTGCCGCTCGTGAAGGCGCTGAGGACACTGTATGACCAGTTAGAATCAGGAGCGCTTAAAGATATAATAAGACAGCTTGTCGATGAGGTTGAAAGCGGCACTAATTTTTCCGAATCCCTTTCGCATTTTCCGCGAGTATTCCCGGAATTCTATATTAACATGATAAAGGCCGGGGAACTTGGAGGCATGCTCGAAGGTATACTGAAGCGTCTCTCCGAATTCCTCGACAAAAATCAGAAACTGAGGGAGAGGATAAAATCCGCGCTTATGTATCCGTCGTTTGTCCTTTTGGTGGCTGTATTGATACTTATAATGCTCATGGTGTTCGTGATTCCAACTTTCACGAATATGTTTTCGGAGCTGGGAGGTGCCCTGCCTTTGCCGACAAAGGTGCTTATAACCACAAGTGAATTGATCAGAAAGGCATGGTACCTGATCCCACTTATCCCAATTTCTATTATATTTTTATATAAGCTCATTATAAGGAAACCTAGCAGGAGGCTGTTGGTGGATAAGATAAAGCTCCATATTCCTGTGGTAGGTGCCCTGACACAGCAGGTTTGTGTAGCGAGGTTCTCAAGGACGCTCGGGACGCTTCTGACGAGCGGCGTTCCTATATTAAACGCCCTGGAAACCGTGAGGGATACCATAGGCAATGAGTTTATAGCCCGCGCCGTCCTTGAGGTACGTGACAGCATAAAGGAAGGCGAGAGCGTATCGGGTCCAATGGAGGCCAGTAGGGCCTTTCCGCCTCTTGTGGTAAAGATGGTGAATATCGGGGAAGAGACAGGCCAGTTGGACAAGATGCTGATCCAGATAGCGGATAACTTTGAGGAAGAGGTCGACGTAGCCATAGGCGGACTGACCTCCCTTCTTGAGCCCCTACTTGTAGTGTTCATGGGTCTTGTCGTAGGTTTTATTGTTATATCCATGTTCATGCCGCTGTTTTCACTCGCTAAGTTGATAGAGTAAATATAGAAGCTTGGTTGTAGTTTATGGAAGCTGGTTAGGAGGCTGGAAGTGGATACTGGAGGCTTGATATCTAGCATCTGACTTCTACTTCTAGCTTCTTAACAAGTTTCTATACCCATAAACCATTTTCCAAGGTATATCAACATGATATATAAAAAAGGTTTTTCGCTATTAGAATTGATTATTGCCATAGGCGTCCTGGCTGTTGGCCTTGTAGGGGTATTGCAGATATTTCCAGTGGGCTTAAGGGCGTCACAGCGTGCCGGCATGATGACAAAAGCCGCATTTTTAGCGCAGAATAAGCTGGAGGAGGTAAAGATGGCGGGATTTGGTTCCATTACGGCGCTCCCGCCGACAATCCTGCTTGCCGGGGAAGACAGAGATTTTGAGTGGGAAATAACCATAGATAAACCGGAACTGAACGGACTTAATGATAATGATAACATGAGGAAGGTTACCGTTACCGTAAACTGGATGGATCGCTCAAAGAAGAGGTCAAAGGATTTTATAACTTATGTCACCAGGAGGTAAGCGTCTCTTATTATGCAGGATAGATGATGGTTTTACGCTTGTCGAAACCCTTATAGCTCTGGCTATATTGGCCATGGTCGTGGCCTCGACTTTCACTATCTTTAAAAGCTCATCGAGTTCATGGCAGAAGGGCGAAACAAGAAGCGAGCGTTATCATAACGCGCGCGTAGCTATCGGCAAGATGAGCATGGAAATATCGCAGGCCGTATTAAGCGAAGACGCTAAGGCCAGGTTTATAGGTCGGAGGGAAGAGGTGGGGTTTCTTTCTTTTGTCTCGACTTCCAGCGGCATATTTGAACTGGTCGAGATAGAATACTGGCTTGATAAAGGTCAGAAAGTCATTATGCGGAATGAGGATATTAATCCGGATTACGATTTCTCGACTCAGGACCATAGTGATATCCTGGCGGAGGGAGTCTCGGAATTAGAATTTTCATATTATGACGGGATTACGTGGCAGGACAGCTGGGATTCCGGCGTGGCCGGAGATGGTTCTGGAGGGGAGGATGCCGAAGGCAAGCTTCCGCAGGCGGTAAAGGTGAGATTAAAGGTTGAGGATAAAAAGGGCAAAGAGAGCGAGGCGTTTGAAGTGGTAACCTGCCTTAAGACAGCATGAAGATAGGAATAATCGGGCCTCCTCAGAGTGGAAAGACCACTATATTAAAGATCTTATCAGGGAATAAAGAGATATCCGGCAATATAGGCGTCTTCAGGGCCCCTGACAGCCGTCTGGAGAAGATTGCCAACATGGTCTCTGCCAAAAAGATAACGTACCCGGAGTTCGTTTTTGTTGATTTGGGAGCCGTGTCAGGTTTTAATAAAAAGGACCTGTCCCAATTACAGGAGATGGATCTTTTCATATGCGCGGCCGGGGCTTTTTTCAGCGATGACCCGAAAAAAGATTTTGAGAATTTACTTACCGACATTATCCTGTTCGACCTGGACATTATACAGACGAGGATAGCAAGGCTTCAAAAAGAGAGAAGAGGGTCTGACTGTGACGGAGAATTGAAGATACTTGATAAATGCCAGGACTTTGTCTCAGGGGGGGGCCTTTTACGCGGGGCAGGCCTGGATAAAGAGGAGATAAAGTTATTGTCCGGACTGTTTTTCTTAAGCCTGAAGCCATTGATCGCAGCCATAAACCTTCCGGAAGGCGATATCTCGGGGCAAGCTGATAAGATAAAGGAACTTGAGGGATATTGTGTTCAAAAAAGCATTTCTTTTGTTAAATTTTTTGGCAAGGAAGAGCTTGAGCTTATGGATCTGGAACCTGAGGAAAGGGAAAAATTTTCGAAAGAATTAGGCCCGGGGTATGAGTTTAAGGAAGAGATGTCGAGATCGATATTAAAAGAACTCGATCTGATAACTTTTTTCACAGCCGGGGAAAAAGAGGCCCGTGGCTGGCACCTTAAATCCGGCTTGCCAGCGATAGAGGCGGCGGGTAAGGTACATTCTGACATAAAAAGAGGTTTTATCAGGGCGGAGGTTATAAGCTGCGCGGATTTCATAGCCAACGGGTCTTTTCACAAGGCGCGCGAGGCAGGCGCGCTGAGGCTGGAAGGCAAGGATTATGTGGTGCAGGATGGGGATGTTATTAACATTAGATTTAGCGTATAGCGTAGAGGAAAAGCTTTAACTATACGCTATACGCTAGACGCTAAAAAGAGGAGACGAAATGAGAGAGATTAAGCGTGCACTGATCAGCGTTTCTGACAAAAGCGGACTGGAAGAGCTGGTTAGGGGATTAAATGAGTTAGGTGTGGAGATATTGTCTACGGGGGGCACGTCAAAACTCATACAGGGTCTGGGTATACCGGTAAGATCTGTATCTGATTATACGGGATTTCCCGAGATGCTGGACGGAAGGGTCAAGACCCTGCACCCCAAAATACACGGAGGTCTTTTGTCCCTGAGAGATAAAAAAGATCATATGGAGCAGGTAAAAAAACACGGGATAGAGCTTATTGACATGGTTGTCGTCAATCTTTACCCGTTTGAGAAGACAGTAGCTAAAGAGGGGGTTAAATTCGAGGAGGCCATTGAAAATATAGATATAGGCGGTCCCAGCATGCTGCGATCAGCCGCTAAGAATTTTAAGGACGTAGTGGTGGTCTGCGATTCAGCGAGGTATGGGGAAATCCTTGAGGACCTGAAAAAGAATAAAGGGGCGATTTCCGATGAATTGCATTTTAAATTGGGTGTTGAGGTGTTTGAAAAGACCTATAAATATGACGCCGCGATATATAACTATTTAAAAGGACAATTAGAGGCTCGGGGCTTCTGCCACGGCGGACAGGCAGGGCTCATGGCTCAGGATGGGAAATTTCCGGATAACTTGAATTTGAGTTTTAAGAAAGCGCAGGATCTTAGGTATGGCGAAAACCCGCACCAGAAGGCGTGTTTTTACAGGGATAAAAACGTAAATTTTGTCGGCATAAGCAACGCGAAACAGCTGCACGGCAAAGAACTCTCATTCAATAATATCATAGATCTGGACGCTGCCCTAGAGATAGTGAAAGAGTTCAAAGAACCTGCGGCCAGTGTCATAAAACATACTAATCCCTGCGGCGTGGCCAGCGCCAAAGAGCTGAAAAAGGCTTATGTGGATGCCCTGGACTGTGACAGGACATCGGCGTTTGGGAGTATCGCGGGCCTTAACAGAAACGTGGACGCTGATACCGCAGAGGCCATAGCTTCGGCAGGTTTTACGGAATGCGTCATTGCCCCGGCGTATGAAAAGGCCGCCCTTGATATTTTGACGCAGAAGAAAAACCTTAGGTTGATAGAGACGGGGGCCTTGAGGGGTATAGAAAAAGATTATGACCTGAAAAAAGTACTAGGCGGAGTCTTGATACAGGACAGGGATGCTCTCACGACAGGGCATAAAGACATTAAAATAGTCACAAAGAAACAACCAACGGATGAGGAGATAGAATCGCTCTTATTTGGCTGGAAGATTGTTAAGTACGTGCGCTCGAACGCAATTGTGTTGTCTCAGGGCACAAAGACGGTTGGCATCGGGGCAGGCCAGATGTCAAGGGTCGATTCAATGATAATATCCATCAGGAAGTCCAGCGGGCGCTCACGGGGTTCAACTTGCGCAAGCGACGCTTTTTTCCCGAAAGAGGATGCCATAGAAGAGGCGAAAAAGGCGGGCGTTATCAGCATAATCCAGCCAGGAGGCTCTATACGCGATGAATATGTCATAAAGGCGTGTGACGAGGCCGGCATAAGCATGGTGTTCACGGGCAAACGCCACTTTAAACATTGATAGATAGGTGCGCTTCTGCCCAAGCGGAAGCCCCTGTTAATTTGATGGATTACACCAGTGTTTTAGAGTATGTAAATTCCTTCATAGACTTCGAGAAGATCTCTCAATATAACTATGCCTTAAGTTTTAAATTGGAAAGGATACGCTCTTTCCTGGAGCGATTAGGAAATCCTCATAAGGCTTTTGACTCGGTGCATATCGCCGGGTCAAAAGGTAAAGGTTCTACCTGTGTTATCACGGCACATATATTAAAAGAATCAGGCTATAGGGTAGGACTGTATACTTCCCCGCATCTTATGGATATGAGGGAGAGAATCAGGGTACTGGATCAAGGCTTCAGCCGCGGCGGAGGGGCAGAGTCCGGAGGTCTGGGATTTGAAGGGGCGGTAGAACAGGAAGAATTTACCCGGCTGATAGAAAATATAAAGCCCGTGGCTGAGGGCTTCAGGGATCATAAAGAATTAGGCAAGTTGTCCTTTTTTGAGATATTAACAGCTGTTGCATTTTTATATTTCAAGGAAAGGCGGGTTGATATAGCTGTTCTGGAAACAGGTCTTGGCGGGCGGCTTGACGCCACAAATGTAGTCCAGCCTCTTGTCTCTGGGCTGACGAATATCAGTATGGAGCATGCGGATAAACTTGGGGGCACATTAAGCGCCATAGTAAAGGAAAAGGCAGGGATCATTAAAGCTGGGGGGATGGTTGTTGTTGCTTCGCAGGAAAAGGAAGTCGCGGATATTATAAGAGAAGTCAGTAGGCTCAAGGGCGCTGAATTACATGAGATAGGAAAGGACATAAAGTATTCAATAACAGATTTAGGTAAAAACGGGGTTGTGTTTAACATGGAAGGCCCGGGGTATTCGTATAAAGATTTAAGGATGAATCTTATAGGCTTTCACCAGGCGGAAAACGCGTGTCTGGCTGTAGCGATGGTCAAGGCCTTGCCCTATGATAAGTACGATATAAGCGAAGAAGCCGTAAGGAACGGCCTGAAAAAAACGCTATGGCCGGGGAGGCTCCATATTATAAGTAAAGCCCCTTATATCCTGCTGGACGGCGCTCAGAATGTAGCAAGCGTAAAAGCGGTTTTGTCTTCCATTAAGAGTATATTTGATTATAATAGATTGATATGTATATTCGGCGCGTCCGCTGATAAAGATATAAAAGGGATTTCCGGGGAATTGGCGCTGGCTTGTGATACGGTGATTGTAACAAAGTCAAGGAATATAAGAGCCGCAAAACCCGCCTATTTAAGAGAAAACTTCCCGTGCTCAATGCAGGCTATTGAGTGTGCTGATAATTTAGAGGATGCGATGAGGAGGGCGCTGGAACTGACGGATAAAAAAGACCTGATATTAGTCACAGGGTCTTTGTTTCTTGTGGGCGAGGCGCTTAACTTGATATAGTAGGAAATTCCTTTCCCGAGCGCAGTCGAGGGATGCTGCTTAACTTGACAAAACTTACATTGTAAGAATCGTCAAGTTAGGCAATGGAAACTATGAATAGTATAAAATTGGATGATACGATTGCCGCTATTTCTACTCCGATAGGAGAGGGAGGTATAGGGATTGTACGGCTTAGCGGCAGGGATTCACTGAAAATAGCCGATAAGATCTTTGTGTCCGGCAATGGTAAGAAACCGTCAGGGTTTAAGACCTATACGATCCATTATGGGCATATTGTCGGGAGAGAGAAGAAGGTAATAGATGAGGTCCTATTGACTGTGATGCGGGCGCCGAAGAGTTATACCAGGGAGGACATAGTTGAGATAAATTGCCACGGCGGGATCGTGCCGCTTAAAAAGATATTAGATCTTGTCTTGATGAATGGCGCCAGGCTCGCCGAGCCCGGGGAGTTTACAAAGAGAGCGTTTTTAAACAACAGGATAGATATAATGCAGGCGGAAGCCGTTCTTGATGTTATAAGGGCGAAGACGGATTTGAGCCTGAGGGCCGCTATGAACAGCCTGCAGGGCGCCTTTTCAGAAAAGGCTCGCAATATCAGAAGCGAAATGCTGGATATACTGGCCCGGATAGAGGCCTCTATAGATTTTGCAGAGGAAGCGGACGTCGAGAAAAGAGGGGCAAAAGACACTCTGGCGAGGCTTCGTCGCATTGAAAAAGAAATGGAAAAACTGATATCAAAAGCCCAGGAAGGCAAGGTCTTGCGGCATGGTATAAGGGCGGTTATATGCGGCAGTCCTAATGTGGGCAAATCAAGCCTCATGAATGCGATTCTTAAAGAATCAAGGGCAATAGTAACGCGTATACCGGGGACTACCAGGGATACTATAGAGGAGACAGCTAATATTAAAGGTATACCCGTGGTCCTTGTGGATACGGCTGGCATAAGGCCAAGCGGCCACCCGGCGGAAAAAGAAGGGGTTAAGAGAAGTGAAATTTCTGTGCGTACCGCGGACCTGGTTTTATTTGTTCTGGACTACAACAGGAAAATTCACGCCAATGATTCTAAAATCATGGATAACCTAAAAGGCAGGGATAGTATTATAATGGTAATAAATAAAAAAGACCTTAAGAGGCAGATTGATTTGAGACGTGTAAGGAAGGTTTTCCCCGGCTTACCCGTGATATATACTTGCGCTACTGACTCTTCAGGTATAGATGAGTTGGAAGAAACCATAAAGAAACTAATATTTAAAGGAAAAGCGCCATCAGCCGACATAGCCAGCGTATCAAACGAAAGACAGCTAAGCGCGTTACGCGGCTCACTCGCGGATCTCAAGGAAGCCATGGAGGCTATTAAAGATAAGGTATCTATGGACTGCGTGGCGATATACTTGCGCTCGTCAATAGCCGCGATAGGTGAAATGACAGGGCATACCATAACTGAAGAGGCCCTGGACAGGATATTTTCAGAGTTCTGTATAGGTAAATAAACGGAGGTTGATATGGATAAAAAGAAGATTGAAAAGGCGGTCAGAATGATACTTGAGGCAGTTGGGGATAACCCTGAAAGGGCAGACCTTAAAAAGACACCTGAAAGAGTAGCTGACATGTATGAGGAGATCCTTTCAGGCATATCAAAAGACCCGTCAAAAGAACTAGAGGTGCTTTTAGGCGAAAAACACGATGAGATAGTGCTTTTAAAAGATATACCTCTGTATTCTATGTGTGAACACCATCTTTTGCCGTTTATAGGCAAGGCCCATATAGCTTATATCCCTGGAAATAATAGGGTTACAGGCCTAAGCAAACTCGCCAGGATAGTGGAAACATTGTCAAAGAGGCTTCAGGTTCAGGAGCGCCTGACAACACAGATAGCCGGCATAGTGATGAAGAAATTAAAACCAAGGGGCATAATGGTTATTATTGAGGCCGAGCACTTATGTATGAGTATGAGAGGGGTTAAAAAACCAGGTACAATTACTATTACAAGCGCTGTAAGAGGGGTCTTTCAGACAAACCAAAAAACAAGATCAGAAACTTTAGCTTTAATCAGGAGGTAAATATGGAATAAGTTTAAACTAATAAAAAATATAGAAAAAGTATTGACAAACTCTTTTAAATCTGGTATACTTACTTAAAACCGTATAAAAACACACAGGAGATGACTCATGAAAAAAGTATATCAGATTTTTTGTTTTATCACCTTCCTAAGTATTAGCCTGCTCTTTAACCCTTTTTCTTACGCCGCCCAGGGTATAAGAATAGGAAACGCGGAAATCTCACCTTACGCTGAAATAAAAGTCCAATATGACGACAACGTGTTTTTGAGTTCGAGCGATGAAAAGGACGATTTTATATATACCCTTACACCCGGCATAGGGGTGGATTGGCCTTTTCGCGATAATAGCCTGAAACTCGATTATCATGTTAATATCAATCGCTTTCTGGACAATACGTCTCAGGACGCGGTAGATCACTTTGCCTCAGGAACTCTGGATGTTCCATGGCGTGATGTAAAGTTTACGTTTTATGATGATTTTCGCCGGGTGTTTGAAAGGCCGAGCACAGAGGACAGTGATAGGGTAAAAAGGGATGATAACAGGGCCGGGGTTACCGTAGCGCTTGAGAGGGAGAGGCTTGGCGTCCAGCTGGGCTACGAGAATTTTATAAGAAACTATCGCTCGATCCCTGCCTATGACGCATATGACAGGAACGATAGCCTCTATTCCTTAATGCTCACGCATCAGACATTCGCCAAGACAAAGCTCCTTATCGAATATGACTTTGGCCAGATAAGATATGACCAGTCGACTCGCTCAGATTCCGACTATCACCAGTTCCTGGTAGGGGCCATAGGAGAGCTCACTCCAAAGACAACCGCCACTATCAAGACAGGCTATCAAATCCGTGATTATGAGGACGGCGACCAGCCTGATTTCGACACGGGTGTCCTGTATGCTGATGCGGTGCATAGATTCTCGCAAAAAAACGCCCTGAAGATATCTTTCGAGCGGACGGCTTATGAGTCGACTTATGGTGTTAATAATTTTTATCGCGCGGAAAACGTTACCGCGACGTTTGATCATTTTTTCAACACCAAGCTCCTCGGCTTTTTAACAGGCGAATACCGGATAAACTCTTACCCCAGGGAGACGACCGAGGGTTCGGAAACCAAAAAAAGAGAAGACAAGTATTATTCCCTTGGCGCTGGATTTAAGTATTATATGAAGACCTGGCTCAGCTTTAAACTGCACGCCGAACACATAACGAGAGATTCCAATTTTGGGGTCTATGACTACAACGAAAATCTGGTTACATTGACCGCGAGGGCAGAATTTTAAATATGATCACGCGGATTAAAAGAAAATTTCACAGGTTAGTTATAATTTTTGTAATATTAAACCTCTTCCCCGCCTTTGCCTATTGCGATGAATATAAAGTGGATGCCGGGGACGTGCTCCTTATTACCGTATATGAACAGCCTGACCTTACCACAAAGACCAGAGTCGCCTCTAAAGGCACAATCACGTTTCCTTTAATAAATGAGATCCAGGTAAAAGGGCTCTCAGTGGGTGAGATAGAGAGAAAGATAACCATGCTTTTAAAAAAAGATTACCTGGTCAACCCCCAGGTAAACGTCTTTATAGAAGACTATCGCTCGGATAAAGTCTTTGTAATGGGCTTTGTGAATAAACCCGGCGAATACGAACTTTCCAAGGACAAGGCTACCACTGTATTGGAGGCTATTACCATGGCGGGAGGGTTCAAGGAAGGTGCCGCGGCTAACGGTACTAAGATCATACGCATAGAAAACGGCGAGGAACTGACCATACACGTGAAGGTAACGGACATAACCAAAAAAGGCGAGAAAGACAAAGACGTCCCTGTAAAACCAGGGGACATTGTAGTGGTGCCGGAGAGTTTTTTTTAACTCGGAGACGATATGCAGGTAAATTACTTAAACAGATATATGCATGTAAGGGATTACCTTAATATATTAAGAAGGAGAAAGTGGATCACTGTTACTTTTTTTCTTATAACGGTCACGGCTATAACCCTCGCCACATTTCTTCAGAAAGAGGTTTACAGGGCTACGTCTACGGTGATAGTCGACGTTGAGAGTCCTGACGTACTCGCCGTTAAAGATGTCGTGAAGCTCGGGGAGACAAATTACCTGGCCTACAGAGATTATATCGAGACGCAGCAGGAAATCATACGCAGCCGCCGCACCGTCCACTATGTCATAAAGAACCTGAATCTGAACAGGCTGAATGAGTTTAAAAAAGAGAACGACCCCATAGAACATCTTTTGAAAAAGTTGCACGTTGAGCTTATAAGGGATACAAGGATATTAAAGATAAGCATTGATGATGAAGACCCTAAACTGGCCAGTCTTATAGCCAATGAGTTCGCCAAGGTATACGCGGATTCCAATATCGCCTTGAAAATGAAGGCCTTAGACCAGGCACAGGCCTGGCTCAAGGAAGAAGTTGAGCAGCAGAAGAAGAAAGTTAATGAATCAGAACTCAACCTTCAAGCTTATAAAGAGGCCAATGATATAGTTTCCATAAAAAACCAGGAGAACATGATAAACGACAGCATGGTGAAATTAAACACAAATTATCTTGAGGCCAAGACAAAAAGGATACGCGCGGAGACCTCTTACAGGAGCCTGATTGACAATGAGGGGAATATGACGCTGAAGAGCCTCCCGACGTTGACCACGGGTAATGAGACTATCCAGCAGCTGAAGAACGATTACCTTAAGCAGGAGACCCTTCTCGTGGAGTATAAGAAGGTTTATAAGGAAAAACACCCCAAGATGATAACCCTTCTTGGAAACATAGCGCACCTAGAGTCGCGCATAAAGAGCGAGATAGAGACGGAGTATAAAAATAGCGTAGAGGAAGAAAATAAATTCGTGCAGGCGGTTGAGGAGCAAAAGAAAAAGGCTCTCGAGCTGGAGCGAAAGATAATAAAATACAATGCCCTGCAGAGAGAAGTGGAAACCGGCGAAAGGGTATTGCAGATAGTGCTTAATAGATTAAAAGAGACTTCTATCTCGAACCAGATACAGACAAATAATGTCAGGGTGCAGGATCTGGCGGAAGTGCCAAAAAAGCCTATAAAGCCTAGAAAAAAGCTTAATATAGCGCTGGCTATCATAGTGGGTTTTTCGGGAGGCGTGGCGCTGGCGTTCTTCAGGGATTACATGGATACCACCATAAAAGACCCGAGCGAGATAGAGAGCCTGCTGGAGATGCCCGTACTGGGTTCTGTCCCAAAGATAAGACCTGACGGTAAGAATATAAAAAAGAAAGAGGAAATCGACCACATTGTCGAGAAAGATACCTATTCATTGGCGTCAGAGGCATACAGGATCATAAGGACTAACCTGTTATTTTCCTTAAATCATTCTTCCTCGTCCAAGAGTATAGTAATAACGAGTTCCATACCCAGGGAAGGCAAGACTATGACGGCCATAAACCTTTCCGTCATGATAGCGAATAGCGGAGAGAGGGTGTTGCTGGTCGACGCTGATATGCGCAAACCTAGGATACACACTGTATTTAAGCTGCAAAACGAACCAGGGCTCTCCCAGTTCCTTCTTGAGGAAAATGACTTCGATTCCATAATCAGAGACCCAGGCATAGACAATATGTGCATAGTGACGTCCGGCAAATGCACACATAAACCGGCGGAACTCTTATATTCCAAGAATATGAAACAATTCCTGGAAGAGGCCGGCTCCAGATTCTCAAAGATAATATTAGATACGCCCCCTGTATCGCTCTTAACCGATGCTCAGATACTGTCCAGCATGGCTACGGGAGTGATACTCATAGCGGAAGGCGGAAGGTCAACAAGGGATCTCTTGGCCAGGTCCAAGGAATTACTGAAGAAGGTTGACGCCAGGATACTCGGTGTCATATTGAACAATATATCGCTTACTAAAGACGTCTATTCCTATCCGCAATATTATTACGGTAAGTATTACAATCCAAACCACACAAGATAACCAGTAAATTGATTAATATGGCATATGCGTGGATTCTTGATATAAAACGGTTAAAAAAATATAAAATTAGTTAAATTCGTCGCGTTGTGACACGTTAATTCGAGGAGGCAAGTCATGCAAAAGGTTTATCAAGGAGAAGTTTTTTTCACCCCTAAACAGGCCGCTGAGTACTTCAATCTAAGCCTGTCCACGATTAAAAATTATATCTACGCCAAAAAACTAAAGACCCTTAAAACTCCAGGCGGTCATCACAGGATACGCAGGAGCGAGCTTTTGGCGTCTCTTGGGGAAAGGGAAGAAAAATATCACGCACAGGAAGACAGCATGGTCAATATGAATATCTGTTCCAATGTCCTGGTAAACGCGTTCAAGGCCCTTGGCCCGGCCGGCGAATTACTGATCCTGCATTCACGGAACGTATCCAGGATATCGCATGATCTTGCCAGAGAGCTCGCGTTTACAGACAGGGAAATAGCCCTCGCGAAGATAGCCGGTATCTTGCACGACATAGGGCATATAGCCTCAAAGAAAAAGATTCTATATCGCAAAGGCGGGATATCGGAGAGGGATTATGAGTTATTAAAGGCTCATGCCAGCAGGGGAAAAGAGATACTGGCGGCTATCGAGAATTTTAAGGATATTGCTGATATAGTAGGTCAGCACCATGAGAGGCCTGATGGCAGAGGATATCCTCTTGGCTTAAAAGGAGACCAGATAAACAAGTTATCCCGCGTGTTATCAATAGCTGAGGCGTATGACACTATGGTAGCCCCGTATTCCTATAAAAAAAGTCTTTCAAGAAAACAGGCGATAGATGAATTGATACGCAACCTGGCCACACAGTTTGACAGCGAGATAGTAGAGGTCTTCGTCAAAACCCTATGATTATAAAGGCGTCGTTAATACTTATAATTGTATTTTCTCCTCTTTTTCGCGGCTCCGTAAACCCCATGGCGTACGGGATCCTGCAGGCTGTGGTTTTGTGCGCGGTCTTCGCCTGGTTTACTCGCATGTTCAGCGAGGGATCTATAAAGCTCAGGCGCACGGACATAGACACCCCGCTTATCATATTTATTATATTAGCCGTTATATCCACATTCAGGTCTCCGTATACGCATGATTCCCTGATGGAGCTTTTTAAATTATTGAGCCTGGCGCTTGTCTTTTATCTGGTAGTCAATAATATCAGGGGGAGAGAGGATATTCTCAGTGTCTCAAACGTTATCGTGATTATGGGCGCTGGCCTGTCTCTTTTCGGTATCATTCAATATGCAGGAGGCCTTTCTAACTCCTGGTGGTCGAACAGGTATTTTTTGTCTTCCGTATATGTGAATCATAACCATTTCGCTGGCCTCCTGGAATTATGCCTACCTTTGTGTGTGGGTCTGGCGCTGACCGAGAAAGCCGTGGCGAAAAAGTTGTTTTATGTATATCTGATTATTATCATGTTTGTGGCCTTTGTGCTGTCTATGTCGAGAGGTGGCTGGTTTTCTCTGACTATTGCCATGGCGGTCATGTTCGCGCTATTGAGTAAAAAAGGTTTTATCAGATTCGGAATCATAGCGGTGATCCTGCTTTTGGTTGCGATAGGATTTTTTATAGTGAAAAACATAGGCATTGGTCCTGTCGCCAACCGTATAGCAAGTTACAGGGAACTGGATTTTTCCGGCAGACTTTACATATGGAAGGGCGGCCTGCGGCTTTTACGCGAGAGGCCTTTTCTGGGTTCGGGATTGGGCACTTTTATTTACTTTTTTCCTAGATACAGGCCTGTGGGCTTTAATCTCTTTGCTAACGCGGCCCATAATGATTATCTGCAGGTCGCGGTTGAGCTGGGTATCCTGGGGTTATTATGCATGATCTGGATATTTTACATGATGATGCGAAAGGCCATGGCGACCTATCTGACTTCACACAGCAGTTTTAAGAAAGCTCTATCAGTAGGCCTTTTTACAGGGATACTCAGCCTCTCGATTCATTCCCTGGCTGATTTTAACCTGAGGATCCCGGCCAACGCGACTCTATTCAGCGTATTGGCAGGCATTGTCTTTAGCCTGCGTTCGGGGAGAGAGAGACCTGAGGCATATCTGGAGATTGCGTTAAGCAGAAACAGGCTGCGGTTATTACGGCCTGTGTTTAACGTCGCGATATTAGCATGGGTCCTGTTCATAGCGAGGTTTGTGGCTGCGGAGGCGGTATTGATGGACGCTCCGGCCGCAGATATGAAGTGCAGGATAGCCTCTTTACAAAAAGCGGTTATCATTTTACCGGGGAATAACACATATTATAAAAAACTGGGCCAGGTCTATACCAGCAAGTCTTCGGTAGAACTTTATAAAGAAAAAAACCTTCTCATGGCTCTTGAAAATTATAAAATCGCCTCGGATATTAACCCGATTGACGCATGGGCGCGTATCGGCGTGGGCGACAGTTATTTATATCTAGGCAGATTGGAGGAGGCCAGGAGAGCCTATGAACAGGCGGTCGAACTGGACCCTAATAATTCTTATTATCTTAAGAAACTGGGGAGTGTCCTTGCCATGATGGAGGAGACTGGTGAAGCGGTAGCTACGCTTAAACGCGCCTCATTCATTGAGGAGAACAGGGTCTCTAAGGTGACTGTGTCGCAAGAGACGACCAATCCTGCGTATTATATTAAAAAGGGAAACCTGTATTATAGTCAGGGCAGGCTGGACGAAGCCTTGAACATGTTCAAGATAGCTAGAGAACTTGCTCCTGAGGCATCAGGTCTTGATATAAAGATACAAAGTATATTAGGGCGTTTAGGCGAGAAAAATGTCAGCGCGGGAACCGCGGACTCTGAGCGTAAGAGAGCCCCCTTATTTTTAAACTCTAAGGCCAGATACTTGATGTCAAAGGGGCAGTATGATGAGGCTGACCGTGTCATAGAAAAGGCCTTTTCTATCGATGAAAACGATTGTGTGACTCTCCAGAATAAAATAGACCTGTTACAGAAAGAGCGGCGGCCATTTGAGGTTGTGAGGCCTTACTTGCTCAAACTGATGAGGTTGAATCAGGAGGCCGCGGATAGCTATATGTCCGGAAAGAATATAGTGCTTGTATACGACCTTGGGGGAAAAGGCAATATGGCCAAATCAGGGAAGATGATCCTTGACTTCAATCTTCCCTTTGGCCTTATCAACATGAGATTTTTCGCGTCAGGGACATCCGCGAAGGATGAATGGCCGCATATGCTGGTGCGCATGAACTTGACTACGGTATTGTCAGAATACGTGACGTCGGTTTCTCTATCTGAGTTTCGCAGTTATGGGTTTTCCCAGGAAGGGCCCAATAGCCTTACGTTTGAATTCTCTAATGATTACTGGGATAGCGTCTCAGGTGAGGACAGGAATCTCAAAATAGATAGGATAATATTAGAATATGTATACCCTGATTATGAGAGCTAATACTCTATTTATATCACTTGGATTATTAATAATGACCGGTTGTTTTGTCTGGGCCGCGATCTTGATTAAGCCTTTGAATTTTTTAATACTAGAGATGGCAGTCATCGCGATAGCGGCGCTCTTGTATCTTTCGTACAGAGATGTCACAAACCTTGTGGCGGTATGGCTTCTCGCGCTTCTCTTTGTATTTTTTTCCAAGACCTCGTTGGGTATAGACATGCCTAATCTCTCGCTTGACAGGATGCTGTGGTGTTTCCTTGCGGCCTATTACCTGTTCGCTCTCTTTATGGGCAGGATCTCCCTGAAAAGGAGAATGACAGAATTACTCATGCTTATATTGTTCTGCCTCGCGTTTTTTTCAGTCGTGAAGATGAAAGGGGCCTCAATGTCAAGAGAACTCTTGGATACATACTCCCTTTTATTTAACACATACATAGCGCCGTTCTTTGTTTTTGTCATAGCCAAAGATTTTATACAGGATGAGAACAAGGTGCGCAAACTATTTACGTTTCTGTCAGTCATACTTTTATATCTGAGCCTGACAGCCATATTCGAACATTTCAGGCTTAACGCATTTGTATTTCCCCAGGATATCATGAACCCGAATCTGGGCATTCATTTTGGCAGAGCGCGGGGACCTTTTCTTCAGGCCGCTATAAACGGGACAGTGATGGGGATATTATGCATAACTAATCTGTATATGGTTTTCAACGCCAGGCGCGGCTACAGGTTGTTTTTTATCGTAATCGCCGTTATCTCTCCTTTGGCCGTATTTTTTACCTATACCAGGGCAGCGTGGCTGGGTCTGGTGGCGTCTTTTGTATTTATATCATTTTTAAACCCGCGGTTCAGAAAGTATATCTGGGGGCTGATTTTTTTAGGGGCTATCATAACAGTGCCGTTACACGCTAAGGTATTGGATATCGATAAAGTCGTGGCGCGTAGTTCCTCTATGAGCCCTATATACGACAGAATAAATTTATACTATACATATTTCAATATGATCAAGGACAGGCCTCTTTTAGGTTTCGGTTTCGCTAATTTTAGTAATTATAGCCATGAGTATTTCAGTACCATGAGAAGGGAAAATCCCTATCAGTTCGTTATACCGGAAATACACGATAGCTTTATGGGCGTCTTAGTGGAATTAGGCCTGACCGGTTTTCTGATTTTTATGTCCATACTAGCTGTTGTTTTCTCCAAAAGTATCTATCTGTACAGGCATTCTGTTCCGGATGGATTCCTAGGCAGAGGAATCGTTGTTGTATTCTGGGGTGTGGCTATTATATATCTGGTGAACGCTTTATTCATAGATATGAAATTTCATCAATTCCAGAACGCGCTTTTCTATATGATCGCGGGCATTATCTCAGGGCTGTCTGCCCGGAAGGCAGGATATGAGTAATCTTACGAATAAAAAGAAAGAAATCATACAGGATATCTCCATTGTTTCCGCCAGTACTTATTTTGCCCAGATGTTATATTTCTTACGTGGTTTTTTGAATGCCAACATTGTAGGGCCTACCATGTATGGTGTGTGGGCTGTTCTTACTATACTGCTGACATTCGGTTCATATGTTCATCTTGGAGTTTTAGAAGGCATGTCCCGTGAGATTCCATATGCCATGGGCAAAGATGACAGCGCCAAAGCAGATGGGATACGCGCTAATGCCTTTGGTTTTTGCGTGGCAGGTTCGTTGGTTATAGGATTCTGCTCTATATTGTTCGCTTTTATTTTTAGGGAATCTATCGGATCCGTTGGATTCTTCGGGACCATTACGGTTTCGCTGTTAATACTGCTGCAAAACACGATACTTTTTTATGAAAAGGCGCTGGCAGCGGTTAAAAGGTTTTCCGTGATAGTCGCATCCGACGTATTATTCCCGTTAAGTTACATAATTCTCACCCTTATACTGGTGTCCACCTGGAAGATATACGGGATATTCGCCGTCGCCTTGCTGGTGCCTTTAGCCATGTGTTTATTTTATTATCTCAAGACCGGTTACAGGCCCAGACTTATTTTTGACAGAGAAAGTATATTCAGTTTGATAAAGATAGGTTTTCCGGTGACGGCGTTATTAATGGTGCCTTTTGTGCTTTTTACGGTAGACAGGCTTTTTATATTCAAATTTTTAGGAGCCAGAGAACTGGGATATTACGCTTTAGCTTTGCTCGTTTCAAAATCCCTGCTTTATTTCCCGGCTGTAGTATCAATCGTAGTAGGGCCCAGGCTCTTCCATAGTTACGGTAAAGGGGAGAATATAGAGGATTTAAAGAAATACCTGTTCTTGCCAACAAAGGCGATGAGCATTTTTCTTCCTATGGGTATAGGCATAATCTACCTGGTCTCATCTTTCATAATAAGGCATTACATGCCCCAGTACACGGCCTCCCAAACCCCTCTTTTCATACTCCTTTTTGGGAAATTTTTCATTATATTCGCGCCCACAGCTGTGACATTGCTTACGGCGCTCAATAAACAATATAAGGTATTGTATTATTACTTGGCTGCCATGTTATTAGCCTCCATTCTTGATATTATGGTTTTGAGAGCTGGCCTAGGCCTTATAGGGGTGGCTTTGACGACGGCTGCGGTCAGTTTTTTGCTGGGAACAGCTATTTTTCTTTATGCCGCGGGCAGTTACTTAAAAAGAGGAAGGGATTTTTTCCTGAACCTGGCCAGGCTGTATTTCCCTTACACTAATGTCCTGTGCCTTACAGTGATACTTAATTCCTTATTTAAAAATAGAGAAGCCTTTGTCCCGGATTTATTGACTGTCTCTTTGAAGATTCTGGCGCTCTTAGTGATTTCCCTGCCTTTTATTATCCATTTCAACCATGAGATCGGTTTTTACAGGATAATCGTCCAAATATTCAGGGCTAAATGGAATGATCTCTTATGTCCGCGGCCCGCTGAGAATTCCCGGATAAAAAAGAAGGGGCTCCTGGCTATCGAGGAGGTTTCGACAATCGAGGGTTTTGAGGCGATGAGAGATGCGTGGGATGACATTTTGCTTAAAAGCGGTTCCGATAACATATTTTTAACATTTGATTGGCTTTCAAGATGGTGGAGGCATTTTTCCGGGAACAGCAGATTATTCATCTTAAAGATCGTGGAGAATGACCAGCTGATAGGCATAGCGCCCTTAATGATAAAGAGACAGAGAGTATTTTTCTTTCCCGTAAGAGTCGTGTCATTTATGGGCACGGATATATCTGGCCGCATGGATTTCATTCTAACCAGGTCCAGGGAAGAGTCCTTAAGGGCCGTATTTTGTTATATCAAGAAGAATTTATCTCGCTGGGATTTCGTGGATCTTCAGGAGATGCCTGAATATACGGGGAATTTCCAGCTCTTGAGAGCGTGCGTCAGGGAGTTAAAATTACCGATGGTAAACGGCCCTGACTCAAAGACTTTTTATATCCCCTTTAACGGGAGCAGGGAAAGTTTCATAAACTCTCTCCCCAGAAAGGCGCGGCATAAGCTGAAAAACGCGCAAAATAGGGTCAAAAAGATGCAGTCTGAGTTTAGGTTTAAAAGGTTCATCGGCGATGCTGTATCTTCTGAGTTTTTGACGTCAGAAATGGAGAGGATCGAGGGCCTTAGCTGGAAAGGCCAGCTGCAGAAGGGAATATTCTCAAAGAGGGCTAGCAGACTTTTTCACAGGGAGATAATAAGAGATTACTCCAAGAATGGGCTGGCGGATATATCGTTTCTGTCTGTCGGGAACGAGAATATAGCTTATTCGTATAATTTTTTATACGCCAATAGGGAATATGGCTATAGCACCTCATATGACAGCAAATACTCAAGCGTGTCCCCGGGGTTTGTCCTTTTTGCGATCAATATAGATGATTCGCCTAACTATGGGGCGCGCGAATTTGATTTCTTGAGCGGCGAACAAAAATGGAAGCAGACTTTTGCCAAGCAGGTCAAGATCCATGGCAGGACCAGGATATTTAATAACACTGTGTATTCCAGGCTTTTGTACATTGTCTCTGCTTATATGTTACCATTTCTTAAAAGAAATAAATGGATCCTCGCGGCGTATAGAAGGGTCAGGGTGGGAAGATATGCTGCTAAAAAATGAGATTAAAAATATACTAAAAGATGGATTATATAATTCCAGCTTGGCGGGATCCGTGATACGGCGTAACAGGAATAGGTTATGTATATTATGTTATCACAGGATTACGGCTCCTGATAATAGATTCAGATATCTAGGAATCCCCCAGGATATCTTCGAGCAGCACATTGTATTCTTAAAGAAACACTTTGAGATAGCCTCTTTTGATAAGGGCATGGGAAAACTTAGGTCAGGATCTATAAAGAAACCGCTTCTGGTCTTAAACTTTGATGATGGCTATAGGGATAATTATTTATATGCATTCCCAATTCTTAAAAAATACGGAATTACAGCATCTATCTTTCTAACAGTTGATTATATAGGTACTAAAAAGAGTTTCTGGTGGGATAGCGTAAGAGACATTATAGTAAATTCTCCAAAGAGCGCTGGATTGAAAGAAGATATTGTGATGATCGAGAATATTAACCGATCTTTAAAAAAGCTTCTTAATGAAGAAGAAAGGTACCTTAAGATACAGAAGCTAAAGCAAGAGTTTTGCTTTAAGGAAAAATCTTCAAAAGAAAGAGATATTTTAAACTGGAGGGAGATAAAAGAGATGCGTGATTGTGGCATAGATTTTGGTTCGCATACACTGACCCATCCGGATCTTACCTTGTTGAAAAAAGACGAGGCAAGGAAAGAGATCTCGCACTCAAAGGAGATCCTGGAACAGGCCCTGGACAAAAAAGTGTCAGGATTCGCGTATCCCTATGGTTCGTTTAATGATGACGTTAAAGAGATCGTAAAAGATTCCTCTTATTCATACGCGAGGACGTGCCTTAAAGGATTCAATAACGCTTACGAAGATATATTTTCCTTAAAGCAGATAGATGGTTCTACCAATCACATAGCGCATCTGGCCGCGAGATTGTGTTACAGAGGTATCAGGTTATGAAAAAGATATTTTTTATTAATTCAACGTTGAATACAGGAGGCGCCGAGAAGATGCTCTATGAGCTGGTAAAGCACCTTGACCCTTCCGAATTCAGTATAAAGGTATGCTGTCTATATAAACCAGGAGCTATAGGTGGAGCACTTATTCAGGAAGGTGTGGATTTGAGACATGGCCTGATGAAAGGCAAGCGCGATTTGATAGGGGTCTATAAGCTTTTCAGGCTTCTCAGGGAAGAAAGGCCGGATTTATTATGCCTGGCGAGTTCACCCCTGACGCTATTCTGGGGTTTTGTATGCGGCAGGATTTTAAAAGTCGCTTCTATCGTGACTGTTATACACACTATGCTAAAACCGGATAGATGGGTCAGGTTTAAATCAGGCTTTGTTAATAGACTTGTCCTATCCAGGCTGGACGGCATAGGTGTTGTCTCCAGGAGGAAACTGGACTCTCTGGTAAAAGAATATGGCCTTCGGCCTGACAAAGTAACACTTATCCATAACGGAGTGGATATAGACAGGTTTAAGGCCCCGGTAGACAAAAATGGATTGAGAAGGAAACTTGGTGTTACGAAGGAGGAAAAGATAATAGGTATGGTCGGAAGGCTGGTGAGGGAAAAGGCGTATGACGTTTTTCTGGAATCAGCTAAAAGGATCCTGGCTCATGTCCCTGAGGGCAGGTTTTTGATAGTTGGGGAAGGTGAGGAAAGGCCCGGCCTTAAAAGGCTGGCCGGGGAACTGGGGATCGAGAAACGGGTAATTTTTTTAGGAGAGAGAAAAGATATTCCAGAGATCGTTTCTTTGTTTGATGTAGCTGTCCTTTCTTCAAGGGTCGAGTCTTTCCCGGTTGCCTTGCTTGAATACATGGCTTCCTCAAAGCCTATAGTGGCGACAGATGTAGGCGGAAACCCAGAACTCATATTAAACGGAGAAACAGGGTTTATAGTGCCTGTTGAAGACCCTGAGGCTTTTTCGGAAAAGGTCATGGAGCTGCTGAGCGATACAAAGAAGGCCGGAGTGATGGGCGAAAAAGCCAGAAATCTGGCAGAAAAATATTTTTCAGCTGACCGAATGTCGGAAAAAATGGAAAAGTTTTTTATGAGTAGCTTTTCCGGCCAGGTCCAGTGCGAAGAAAAGCCTCGCGTATTAATGATGGGGCCTCGCTTTGATGTAAAAGGAGGGGTGTCTTCTTTTGCCAGGTATTGTATCGAATCCGAGCTTTCCGTGAAGTTCGACCTGGGTTATATACCCACTACCATAGACGGGAATATAATACTCAAGTCGTTTTATTTCATAAGATGTCTCACGCTATATCTCATCAGGCTGGTATGGGAGAGGCACATCAGGATCGTCCACATATATACCTCGTCGCGAGGCAGTTTTTACAGAAAGGCCATTATCCTGTTAATGGCCAAGGTCTTCAGAAAAAGGACTATATTCCACATAGAAGCCGGATCCTTTGACGTGTTTTACGATACCGGCCATAGCCTAAGGAGATTCTCAGTCAGAAGGATACTCGACCTTTCTGACAGTATCGTGGTTTTATCCAATACATGGCTTTCAGAAATGAGCAGGATGACCTCTAACAGGAACATAAAGGTGATACCGAATTCAGTGGACACTCTCTTATTAAAGCGTATGGCCTTAAAAAGGGACAGTTCTCTAATGAATGTATTGACGTTAGGGCGACTTGGATGGAGAAAAGGCACCTACGATATATTAGATACGATTCCCCTGGTTATAAAGGAGCTGCCGGAGGCTAAGTTTTATCTAGCCGGGGACGGGGATCTGGGAGGAGTCAAGAGGATATGCGAAAAAAAAGGTATTGATAAGAATGTGGTCATATCCGGATGGCTGCGCGGGGAAAAACTCCTGAAGGCGCTGGAAAACGCCTCTATATTTTTATTACCTTCTTATCACGAAGGTCTTCCGGTTGCCATAGTCGAGGCAATGGCTTCGGGTTTGCCTATTGTATCTACCAGGGTTGGCGGTATACCTGAGGCAGTGAAAGAGAATGTTAACGGATTGCTGATAGAACCGGGCCAGAAAGAAAAGCTGGCCAGGAATATTATAACGTTACTTAAGGATAAAGAGCTCAGAGAGAAGATGGGCAGGAATAATATCAAGAGAATGGAAACTGATTTCAGCATAAAGCGTATTATTGAGAAACTGTCTTCCGAATATGAGTTTTTACTTAAAGATGACGCAGGCCTGCTCGGTAACAGGCTGATATGGTATGCCAAAAGATTATCGCGTATGTCCATCCGGGAAGTAACGCACAGAATATATAAATTTATACGGTTAAATATGAGCAGGTTTTCAATAGGGCCTGTCAGGATAGACAGGCTTTTAAGGCGGGATGCTGGAAAAAGATATTTCTATTTTAATCCTGGAGATTATAAGCAAATAAGAGAGGAGATCCTCAGCTTATCTCCGGAGAGGATAAAAGAGATTATAGCCGAGGCGGATATCTTGCGCGCGCATAAGTTCAGGATATTTAGTATGGATTGGATTGCGCCTCAGTTGATAGATTGGCATAAGGATATATTGACAGGCAGAAGATGGCCTTTGAAATATTGGGCTGATATAGATTTCAGGAATAACCATGATATAAAAGAAGTCAGGCTTGTATGGGAGCTCAATAGACATCAGCACCTGCTCACGCTGGGAAAGGCGTATTTATTGACGCAAAATATCGGATATGCCGAAGAGATAAAAGAACAGATATTTTCATGGATAAGACAGAACCCGCTTTATATTGGTATCAATTGGGCCAGCCCGCTAGAGGTCAGTTTAAGGCTTATATCATGGTGCTGGGCTTATAAGTTCATAGAAGAATCGAACGTTTTGCCAGAGATTGAAAAAAAAGAGTTTTTGACGGCCATATACAACCAGACAGAATTTATAAGCCGTAATTTATCCAGGTATTCCTCAGGTAATAATCATTTAATAGGAGAAGCGTGCGGCCTGATAATAACGGCTATTAGTTTCCCGGAATTTAAAAAATCACAGGATTGGCTTGATAAAGGCAAGAGGATCCTCTTTGAGGAAATAATCAAACAGGTCCATCCGGACGGCGTCACGAAAGAACAGGCCTTTCATTATCAGGCCTTCATAATGGAACTTTTTATAATAACAGCCAGGCTTTTTATGAAAAATGATATAGAGATTCCAAAAGCAGTCATGGATAGATTCTCAAGTATGTCAGAGTTTATTATGAATATCATGGATAAGAGCGGCAATATCCCGCACATAGGAGATTCGGATGACGGCAGGGCTTTAAGACTGTCAGAGCGCGGGGATTTTAATGTATTTCGATCAATATTATCATCCGCCAGCATAATATCCGGCAGGGAAGATTTTAAGGATAAGGGCTGTTCTTTCCAGGAAGAGCATTATTGGTTATTCGGGATAGAGGGGCTGAAAAAATACAGGGCTATAGCGGATATAGACTTGGAACTAGACTCAAGATTTTTTGAAAAGGGCGGTTATGCTGTCCTCAGGAAAAAGTCAAAGGTCTTTATTATGGATTGTGGGGAACTTGGATATTCTTCTATTGCGGCGCACGGACATGCGGATCTATTCAGCGTAACGCTCTCCGTGGACGGCGTGGAGTTTTTGATAGACCCGGGTACATACCTCTACCATGCGGGAAACAGGTGGAGGGATTATTTTAGAGGTACGACAGCGCATAATACCGTCAGTGTAAATAATAAAAATCAGTCAGAGATAACAGGGCCTTTTATGTGGGGGCGAAGAGTTATGCCTGAGATACAAAAATGGATGAGTTCGGGGGAGACAGATTATATTAGCGCCTCATACGCTAATTGCGCGGTTATGCATAAAAGGAGTGTACTTTTTGACAAAATAAGTGAGATATGGTCTGTAGAGGATGTTTTGAGAGTGAAAGGGGAAAATAAGATCAGTCAGTATTTTCACCTGCCATCCACGGCTTCGGTCGATCAGCTCGCTTTTAATATGATAAGGGTGCGGAATCAGGAGCTGTTTTTATATGTGGTCCTGGATAAGGCATTTTCTATAGAAGTCAGGAAAGGTGAACTATCCCCGATAATGGGATGGAGTTCGTCCGTATTCGGCGAGAAGACCCAGAGTCCGGTCTTGATAGCTACTGCGGGGATAAAGGATAAAGGCAGATTTGTTACGCTTTTGTACGCCTCAGGAGAAAGCATGGATATAAACGACCTGAAGTATATTTTCAAGACAGGGATGGTTTGTAAATGCTGAAAGTAGACATTATTACCTCAATAGAGAAAATGGAGGGTTTAAGGGAACCATGGAATGACGCTCTATCCAGAAGCGCCTCCGATGATGTGCATCTGACCTGGGAATGGTTTTACACATGGTGCGATAATTTCGCGAAGGAGGATCTTTTTATAATAGTGGTGAAAGACGAGGGTGGTAAGATTCTGGCCATAGCCCCTTTTGCAAGAAAGACTTACAGGTTTTTAGGATTACCGGTCAAGAAGACGGCGGTCTTAAGGAACTGTTACAGCCCGCGTATTAATCTCATTCTGACAGAGCGGATAAAAGAGTGCGTGGAGGCTATATTCGATCGTCTTGGCGCCGAGAAGTGGGATGTTATTAAATTGGAAGATATAATCTCGGATTCAAAAATCATAAAAGAGTTAGAATCTCTATCTGGTAAGGATCTATTCCGTTTCTATAAAGGGAAAAGGATAGAGTTGTCCCCATACGTAACTGTCGCGGGCAAATGGGAGGATTATTACAGCGCGTTATCGAGTCGATTCAGGAAGAACATAAAATACAGCGAAAGGAAGCTGGGTAACGTGGGTAAAGTGGAGCTCTTAGAAATAAAAAATTCGGATAAGCTGGATGTGTATCTGGAAAAATTTTTCCAGCTAGAAGCCTCTGGGTGGAAAAAAGACGCAAAAACAGCTATTCGCTGTTCTAAAAAAGAAAGGAGGTTTTATAGTGAATTAGCCCATATTGCCAGCCGGAATCATTGGTTCAGCCTCTTTTTTCTAAAGGTGGATGATAAGGAAATAGCCGCTTGCTATTCCTTTAGATACAAAGATGTGTTTTCAGGGGAAAAGCAGGGCTATGACCCGGATTATGCGTCTTATTCCCCGGGCAGTCTGCTGCATAAGAGGATGCTTGAGAAAGTATTTGAGAATAACTTCAGGAAATATGATCTTTTAGGTGTATATGAGAACTGGAAAAGAAAATGGACACTAAGCGCGGATGAAATCAGGTGTGTCTGGATTTACAGGAGGAATATACTGGGAAATACTCTTTATTATATCCGCGTCATAAAGGATTATCTAAGGAGATTTCATTTTTTAAGAAAGTTAAAAGGCATTTGTCTTTATCAGGGAAGAAAGGTGTTTAGATATGAAAAATAAAAAAAGGATCGCCGTATTTGGGCTTGGGTATGTAGGGACAGTTACAGGCTCATGCCTGGCCAAGAAAGGGCATATAGTCGTGGGAGTTGATATAAACAGCGATAAGGTCAGGGCCATCAATAAAGGCAGAAGCCCCATTATAGAAAAGGACCTGGATGGCGTTATTTCAAGCGCTGTTAAAAGGGGGCGCTTTTCAGCTGTTAGTTCCGCGGAAAAAGCCCTTTCAGAGACAGATATAGCCATTATATGCGTTGGCACTCCTGCTGCGGAAACAGGCTCCATTAATCTGGAAAGCTTAAAGTCAGTCGCAAAAGAGATAGGGCTTGCGCTGAAGAGGATAAATCGATTTTACACCATTGTGGTGAGAAGCACTGTTCTGCCCGGCACCACAGAGGATATCCTTATACCTATATTAGAAGACTCATCAGGCAAAAGAGTGGATAGGGATTTCGGTATCTCTACGAACCCAGAATTTATGAGGGAAGGCGATTCCCTGGAGGATTTTTACAGACCGGCCAAGACAATAGTGGGCGTGCGCACGCGTAGAGAGGAAATCCTTTTTAAGGAGATATTTTCTTTTCTAAAGAAGACCCATTTAATAATAACCGACGTGCGGACAGCGGAAATGTGCAAGTATCTGGATAACATCTTTCACGCCCTTAAGATTTCCTTTGCTAATGAGATAGGTCTTGTGGCCGGACATCTGGGCGTAGACGGAAAGAAGGCCATGGAAATTTTCTGCGAGGATACGGTATCCAATATCTCGGCAAGGTATCTGAAGCCGGCCTTCGCGTTTGGGGGTTCATGCCTGCCAAAGGACATCAAGGCGTTTCTATATAAAGCGAAGAACATGGATCTGAAGATACCATTGATAGAGTCAATATTGGAAAGTAACGACGCCTGTATCCAGAGGGTTTTCAGGGAGATCCTCAAGACCGGGAAAAAGAAAATAGGTCTTTTAGGTTTGAGTTTCAAGCCAGGCACTGATGACCTGCGGGAGAGCCAGCTTGTAAGGCTGGCCGAACTTTTGATCGGCAAAGGTTTTAGCCTGAAGATATATGACAGGAACGTATCTCTAGCGAGGATCACAGGAACCAATAGGGCTTATATAGAGAAAGAGATACCTCATATAGCATCACTTTTATGCAAATCTGTCAAAGAGGCTCTAAGAGGCTCTGATGTTGTGGTGATAGGCCACGGGACAAGGGCATTCAAAGGCTTGGCAAGGAAATTGAAAAAGGGCCAGATATTGATAAATCTGAGCAACCGGTAGGCTGGCGGCAAAGGCGAAAACACTATGTTGAAAAAAGTCTTAATAATAGTCGAAAATTTATCAGTTCCTTTTGACAGGCGCGTGTGGCTGGAGGCTATGGCCCTGAATGAAGAAGGTTTCGGTGTGACAGTAATATGTCCCAGGTTCAAAGGTGAGAAGGGCTTTGAGATACTCGGCGGGATCGCTATATATAGGTATAGCCCTCCGCCTCCCACAAGCGGGTTTCTTAGTTATATGTTTGAATTTTTGTATTGTTTCATAATGACGTTTTTGCTGAGCGTGCGCGTGTTTTTTAGGCATGGTTTTGACATTATCCACGCCTGTAATCCGCCGGATACGTTTTTTCTTATAGGCCTTTTTTATAAGGCGTTTGGCAAGAGATTTTACTTTGACCAGCATGATCTATGCCCTGAGGTGTATCTATCGAAATATGGCGCCCATAGAAAGGATTTGCTTTACAGGGCGCTTCTCCTTTTGGAGTACCTTACGTATAAGACAGCTGATAAGGTTATCGTGACTAATAATTCTTATAAGGAAGTAGCGGTTTCAAGAGGCAGGTTAAAAAAGGAGAAAGTTTTTGTCGTAAGAACAGGCCCCAAACTTGAGATGTTCAAGCCCGCCTCTTATAACCCGGAACTTAAACAGGGCAGAAAGTTCCTGGTTTCTTATCTGGGCGTTATGGCCCCCCAGGACGGCGTGGATTATCTCCTTCTAGCGATAGACGTGATCGTGAGAAGATATGACCGCAGGGACATATTATTCAATTTAATAGGCGGGGGCGACTCACTGCTGGACCTGGAGAGTCTTAAGGATGAGCTGCAGCTTAACGACGCAGTTAAGTTTACGGGCAGGATCCCTGATAAAGAGCTCATGGATTATCTCGCTGTTTCCGACGTATGTGTCGCTCCGGACCCTAAAAACCCTCTTAATGACAGTTCTACCATGAACAAGGTCCTGGAATATATGGCAATGGCCAAGCCCATAGTCTCTTTTGATTTAAAAGAATCAAGGTTCTCGGCCGGAGATGCGGCGTTGTACGCGAGGCCAAACGATATCCATGATTTCGCGGATAAGATTATAGAATTGATCGAAGATTCTGACAAGAGGGAGAGAATGGGAAGGTATGGCCGCGAGAGATTGAAAGGCGAACTTTCGTGGGAGCATAACAAGCGGAGATTGCTAGATGTCTATAAACAGTAGTTTTACATACAAAATGCATGATAGGGTAAAGTTACGCATAGCGATGAGCGTTTTTCTGGCCGCGTTCGCTTTTTTCCCTTTGAATATATTTAAGGAGAAAAAAGAAGAGAAGGAGTGGTTCCCGTTTTATATCCCGTGGAATTACTGCGAGGGTTCAAAGGTGGACATGAGTTTTCTTCTTGACGCGCCTGCCGGGAAACACGGGTTTTTAACCACCGGAGACGATTGACATTTTTATTTTGAGGATGGCAGAAGGGCCAGGTTCTGGGGCTTGAATATACACGCCGGCAGAGCGTGTTTCCCTGACCGTGAACAGGCCAGGGACATAGCAAAGAGACTCGCCCAACTGGGATGCAATATAGTGAGGATGCATTTCCTGGATTATGAGTCTCCGGATGGTTTGATCGATCCCCGATATAATGACTCTCAGCATTTTGCGGCTTTTCAGATGGACAGGCTGGATTATTTTATTTATCAACTTAAACAAAACGGCGTATATGTATGTTTTGACGTCCTGGGATTAGGCGCCAGAAGATTTAAGGCGGGAGACGGAGTTTCTCAATCTGACAAAATAGAAAAAGGGGCCAAAGGGGTTTCGTTTTTTGACGAGCGCGTGATAGAACTGAGCAAAAAGTTCGCGTCTGATTTTTTGACACATGTAAATCCCTATACAGGAAACGCGTATATAAATGAACCAGCTATAGCGATGGTAGGGATGACAAACGAGAATACCTTGTTTTTGAAGAGATCTCTTAAAAGATTGCCGGCTTATTATAAAAGAAAAATAGAGGATATTTATAGGAATTCTGGCGGCGAGGGAAAGGACTGGTCACATGATAAAAGATTTCTGTTTGACCTGCAGGATAAATATCAAAAAGAGATGCACGCGTATCTGCGCTCGATAGGGGTAAAAGTGCCCATAGGAGCGTCAAACCTGCCATATGATAATGTTACTCTTCTTGCTGACAGCCGTATGGATTTTACCGATATACATGTCTATTGGGACCTTTGCGACAGGCTCGACAGGATCCATAACAGGCCTCTGATAAGTCAGAGTTACCTGAATCCAGAGACCATAGTAAACACAATCTCCATGGCAAAGGTGTCCGGTAAACCTCTTATTTCCACTGAATGGGGAAGTAACTGGCCTAATGACTGGAGAGCAGTAGATGTCTTGAGCACGGCAGCTTACGCCGCCTTGAATGATTGGGACGCGTTATTTTTATATGCCTATAACGGAGGTTGGGGGTTATCCTGGGACGGGCTTGAACAAAGGCTTTATTACGGGACAGTAATATTCAATGATCCGGCCAAGATGGGCCTTTTCCCATTGGCGAGCCTTATCTTTTTAAGAGACGATGTAAGGCAAGGCTTAAATACTTATAGAGCTTTTTACAGCATGGATAAAGTTTTCGAGATCGAGGATACGTATGTCGATAGGGCGCGCATAGCCGGCCTGCCGTATCTATCGAGATTCGAGAAGGTTTTTTCAGGGCCAGGAGATGATCAGTCAAATGAGTTAATCTATCCTATTGCCGGGGGTTTATCAGGTAAAAAGGATACGATAGAATCCGATACAGGGGAAATAATCCGCGATTCGGACAAGGGCATTTTTATACTGAAAACAGACAGGATTTTTTCATATTCAGGATTCATGGGTGAAAAGGCTGGCCAGGAATTTGACGGGATTAAGTTTGCTGCCGGATCCGGTTTTGCCACTCTCACAATAGCGTCTCTGGACGGCAAAAACCTTTCTAGCTCAAAAAGAATGCTTCTTGCGGCTATAGGCCGGGCGCGCAACAAAGACCAGAACTTCACGCCACACGCGACAAAAAAGCGAAATGACCTTGAGAGGGACGTGTATATTCTGCGGGCGGGAAGTTCTCCTATCCTGGTTGAGGCCATTGAATCAGAGGTCTTTATAAAAAAGAGCGGGAGAGACGAGATCCTTGAGGTATATCCGCTCGATGAGAAAGGATTGAGAAAGACGGCTCTTCCCGTGAGACGCGAAGGAGAAAGGCATTGTTTTAAAATATCAGGAAACACAGATACCGTATATTACGAGATCGTGAGAAGATAGGTCATGATTAAAGCGAAAGAACAGCTTTTAAGAAAATTATTGATGGTGCTTGATTTAAGCGTGGTGCTCGTGGCTTTTTTAATCGCCTTCAGGTTCAGGCAGAATATTCAGGACTTCTATTCTCTCGATTTTTTCCCCGAGAGACATATCCTAGGGGAACTGAAAGGATCCCAAAAGTACATCGGCATATTGCCGTTTTTTCTGTTTGCCTGGTGGGCGGCTTTGAGTTCATCAGGGTTATATGAATCTTTCAGGAGAAAAAAGTTTTTTGAGTTAGTATGGGGTATCGCGAAAAGCGGTTTTTTCGTAATGGTAGTTTTCGCCACCGCGGTTTTTATATTTAAACTGGATTTCGTCAGCAGGAGCTTAATAATTTCCTCGTTTTTTATAGCTGGGTTCCTGTTGACTCTCGAGAGGTGGCTTATAGTTATCGTGCTCAGGTTCCTGAGAAAACAAGGTTATAATTACAGGAATATACTGGTGGTCGGCACAGGGCAGAGGGCCGAGAATTTTATAAGTCTTGTTCAGAAACACAGGGAGTGGGGACTGAGGATCGTCGGGTTAATAGACGCTGAGAGGGAGATGTTAGGCCGGGTCGTGCGAGGCGAAAAAGTCATAGGCGTCTTAGAGGATATTCCTGAAATCCTGACCCGAAACGTTATCGATGAGGTTATATTTATCGTGCCTAGGAAATGGCTCCCCTTTATAGAGAAAAGCCTGCTTGATTGCGAGATCCGCGGCATTAACGCGCATATCGCCACGGATTTTTTCAACATGAATATAGCCAGTTCCACTGCCGGGGATATAGAGGGGATTCCTCTTATGATGTTCAGCGCCACGGTAGGCGAAGAATGGCAATTGTTAATTAAGAGGTTATTTGATATAATATTCTCACTGGCAGGCATAATTCTCTTGTTCCCGCTTTTTGTGGCGCTTACGGTTATCATAAAGAGAGTATGTCCGGGGCCAGCCATATTCAAACAGGTCCGCAGCGGACTGAACGGCAGGAAGTTCATAATGTATAAGTTCAGGACCATGATAAACGGGGCTGACAAGGAAAAAGAGACACTCAACGGTTTTAACGAGATGGACGGGCCGGTATTCAAGATGCGCAACGACCCCAGGGTGACAAAATTCGGGAGATTCTTGCGCAGGACCAGCCTGGATGAATTGCCTCAGCTTTTCAATATACTGAAGGGAGAGATGTCTTTTGTTGGGCCAAGGCCGCCTGTGTCTGAAGAAGTCGAAAAATATGAAATATGGCAGAGGAGAAGGCTGAGCATGAAGCCCGGCCTCACTTGCCTGTGGCAGGCCAACGGCCGTAATAACGTGGATTTTCATAAATGGATGAAGATGGATCTGGAATATATAGATAACTGGTCTCTGAGCTTGGACCTTAAGATTTTACTGAAAACGATACCTGCTGTCCTTTTCTCGATAGGGGCCAGGTAATTCGCACATTGGTTTATGTCGTCTTTCAGACTCCATAAACCCAGTGCTCATTAAGGAGGATTTTATGAAGATGGTATTTGTGGTTATCTTGATATCCGGCTTTATCTTTGCCGGATGCTCATCTGAGAGAAATGGAGGCGATGAAGGCGTTGTAGCTCAGGTCAATGATTACAAGATGAAGGCGGATGACCTGCGGTACGATTTGAAGCATACGCCTTATGACGAGAAATCTCTTCTTGAGACAAAGGAGGGCAGGATGGAGTATGTAAACCAGCTCCTGGAAAAAGAGGTCCTTCTGCAGGAAGCCCAGCGCCTGGGTCTTGACAGAGAAAAAGATTTTATGAAGAGTATTGAGAATTACTGGGAACAGGCCCTCCTGAGGCTTTTGCTGGAAAAAAAGAGCAAGGAGATTTCAGGTTTTACCCATGTATACGAGAATGAGGTAGAGGAGTATTACAGGGATTCAGGGGAAAAACTTCCTCTTTCAAGAGTCAGGGGCGAGATAATAAAGGCCATAAGACAGGAGAAAGAGTCAGAGGCGATGAGCGCGTGGGCAGAGGAATTAAAAAAACGAGCGTATATAAAGATTAACGAAGATGTCCTGGAAGACGTGTTCGGAAAAATAACCGGAGGAGGATCTCATGGCCAATTATAAGCGTAAAAATTATTTTATAAACAAGGCCTTTCAGGCTGAGTTTATACTGAAGTTCTGCGGCCTGGTGGCGATAGGGTGTGTGATCTTCGGGGTAATACTATACATTTTTTCCAGCAAAACGCTTACCACGTCTTTTGAAAACTCAAGGTTGGTGGTGAAGAGCACGGCCGATTACCTGCTCCCGGGTTTATTATTAGGAGGAGCCATAGTGGGGCTTCTAATAGCCATGGTGACAGCCGTAGTAGTCATGCTTATGACGCACAGGGTGGCAGGCCCTATGTACAGGTTTAAGAAATACGCCGAACAGGTTGGAGCCGGAAACCTGTACTCGGGTTTACAGATCAGGCAGAAAGACCAGTTCCAGAACCTCGTGGGGACGTTCAATAAGATGACGGATGACCTGAGGATAGGTCTTCTTAAAGTCATGGGTGTGTCCGATAAACTGGATAGCCTGATCGAACAGCTTTCAGACAGGTCGAACAGTGAAATGCTGTTGAAAGATGATATAAAGAAAGTAGTCTCGGAATTAAAGAAAGATAAGAGCGATCTTAAAAAAGCCCTAGGATATTTCAAGGTGAACTGCGGATAGGCTGATGGAGATTAGAAAGACTTTACCGTTATTCCTCCTGATAAGTTTTTTAGCGAGTCTTTCCTGGCCCGGCCCCGTGTTTTCTCAGGATGAGCCGGAAGAGGCTGAAAGACGAATATTGACATCAAGGTTCTGCACTGTTTTTTATGAAGAGGGGGTTAATCTAAAGGTGGTGAGCAGGAGGATAAACCTGAATTTCTCAAGTTTTTATAGCCTTCGCAGCCTCAGGAAAAAAAGAGATTTATCCACAGAGGAGATCCTGGCCGAGAAATTAGACTCCATATTCGCCAGGGTCGAGAACATCCTGGATATGTTTCCTTCCAAGATAAACGTGGTTATTAATATCTATAAAAGCAAAGACACCCTGGATAATGTATACGAAGAAATATTCCACGAGCAGAATACAGCGGATTCTTTTTATATATACAAGACTAATACAATATATACTACGGAAAGGGTCATAAACGAGGGGATACTTGCCCACGAAATGGCGCATTGCATAATAGACCATTATTTCGTCATCCTCCCTCCCAGGAAAATACAGGAAATGCTCGCGATATACGCGGATGTGCATTTAAAAGATTAGGCAAAAAAAGCTTGCCAGAAAGGGATAGTTTTGGTATAATACTTTAAGTATTATAAAAGCATTTTAAATACAAATAACTTTAACGTTTTTATATTGGAGGTGAAATATGAAAAAAATAATTTATTTCTTTGTTTTCCTGGGAGCAATATTATTTACTATAAACATATCTCTGGCTGATATCTGCAGGGTAAAACGCGAAACACAGGAAGGCATTGCCTGTCTTGAGAGAGGGCCATGTGAGCCAGTTAATAGCCTTCTGCTGGAAGCGGCTAAAAAATGCAAAGAGGGAGGCCCTGTAAAATACATCCCCGTGACCCGGTTATCATTTGTGGATATTCTTTCCCAGGTACTGAGACTGGATAGGGAACTGCCCGGTATGGATAATTTGACAGATATAGACCGTTATAACATGGAGTCTGGGATTTTATCAGACAAGGGCATAGATATATTTTCAGGGAAAAACGCCCTGGATCCACTGACCAGGGATGAATTTGCCAGTGTGTTGAAAGATATTACGGCGGAAGAGAGCCTGGGTTATTCCAGCGGATTGGGGAACCAGGTTTTTGATCTGGCGAATGACGGGTTAGTTATTTATGACGCGAAGTTCTATGTGGACGAAGGCAAGGATTTTGAAGAGTGGGAAAGAAAACAGAATTTCGAGCAAAGCCTCCCGGGCAGCAGGCATTATGTAATAAAGCTGGATTCATACGGTGAAGCCAGGGTGGTCCTGGGGGATGATGAAAAAGGAAAGATTCCGGTCGTGGGTTCCAAACTTAAGGCATCATATAAGATTTTCGGGAAGGAAGAGGAGTTTGTGACTGAATGCGAAGTGGTACAGGTGCTGTCCAATCCCGCGATAGCCGGTTCGCTCAGGAAAGAACATAACCCTTCCAGGGTGCTTACCAGGGCGAATTTCGCGGATCTCCTGATAAGGACAATGCACCTGGAAAGGGAACTGTCGGAAGATTATTACAAACTCAGCGAAAAAGAGCTTTATTTGCTTGAGTCAGGCATACTTTCGAAAAAGGGGATAAATATATTTACTGAAAGCGACCCCGCAGGATTATTGACCCGTGAAGAGCTCGCGAAGGTTTTATACGATTGCCCCGTGGAAAAGGTGGTCGGGGTAAGCGACGGGAAGCCTTTTCAGAGTTTTGAGCTTGATAACGCGGGGTTTGTGATATACGACCTTGACGTATTTGTCGATGAAGGAGCGAGATACGAAAAGTGGAATAAGAATGACAGTCTGATAAAAAGCTCCTCCACAAGCAGGGATTATTTAGTAAAACTCGATTCCGGAAGTTACACCAGTATCTATTTCGGGGACGGAGCCAAAGGCAAGATACCGGCTATAAATTCCCCGGTGAAGGTAAGATACAGATTATACGCGCCTGTGAGCATGCTTACCGAGGATGACATAATATGCATGCTAGGCAGGTGTCAACCAGTGGCGGAAACATATATCCCTCCCCCTCTGCCTCCAGATTTTCCACCGCCTTCAGACGGGTTTGAGGATCCAGCCACGCACACCTGATTTCCTTTTATTCAATTCTTGATGGCTCTGGTATAGTGTGATACAATCTTTCTATGCGAATTTCCAGAAAGATAGGCCTGAGCTTCTTTATAACTTTTCTCCTGGTTATAGTCCTTGGAGCTGTTTCCATATACAGCATGCGCCATATCTACAAAGGCCTGAGCCAGGTGTTAGCTAAAGACCTGCCCGCTTCCCGGGCCGTTTACGAAATAGCCATATCATCGGAAGATCTCCTTTCGGAATTGAACAATTTCCTAATAACCGGCAATGAGAATTTTCAGGTAG
Source organism: Candidatus Omnitrophota bacterium (assembly GCA_018814825.1). Classification (GTDB taxonomy): domain Bacteria; phylum Omnitrophota; class Gorgyraeia; order Gorgyraeales; family Gorgyraeaceae; genus JAHIEN01. The sequence goes on along the minus strand of JAHIYJ010000034.1, from coordinate 3,857 downwards.
GGTTTAACCGTTCCTACAAGGTCCTGGAGGAGGATATCCGGGGTCTTAAAAAATTTATTTCCACCGATGAAGAGGCGGAGATGTTAGGCCAGGTGAAGGGGCTTATCGGGAACATAAACGCGACGGCGGAAGGAATATTCGCCGCTAAGAAAAAAATAAAGTCCGTGTCTAAAGACGTGAAAGGGATAGAGATAAAATATAAAAAAATAATCGATGAGCTGTTCAGGTTTGAGGAAGAGAAGATGCTGGGGGAAAAAGACCTTCTGCTGCTGCAGGCTCAATATATCCCGGCGTCACAGCTTATAATGGATATAGGCTCAAGATTTTCCGGGTTGCTCGAAGGACTTCTTAGTTACATTGTAAACATGAGAGATATCAGCCAGGCGTCTTTAACCGAAGACCTGCTGGTTCTGCAGAAGAACATAAGGGATTATAAAAATTATTACGGTTATTCCCTTTCGGACAAAGAACGGTCCATGGCCGCTCAGCTGATAGAACTCTCCGAGGAAACGAAGGCGGCTCTGGATACCGTGGCGGGGCTTAAAAAAGATATCAAGGATTACATGGATTCTATCCGCGCAAAAGAAAAAGTTTTCACGGAGACCGTGGATAAGCTGCTAGCCCTGAAAAAAACGGGCATATCGTCCAAGTTAGGGGTAGGGGCCGCCCTCACTGAAGACATACCCGCCATGCATAACATCTCGAAGATCGAGAAAGACGTCGCTGAATCTTGGAGGTTAAGCGGCAGGTATATATTGACAGGCGACGAGAATTATAAAAACAGGTACACTCAGTTGAGGCAGAATATAGACAGGGATCTCAAGGATTACGGCCGTCACGCGCGGTTAAAAGGCTCGGAAGAATACCTGAATGATATAGTGAAGTCCGATCAGAATATCCTGGAAGCCATGAATTCGAATATAAGCGCGTTTGACGAAAGAGAGGCTGATATAAAAGAGTTGTTGGGCATAAAAGATGAACTGGAGAAAAAAATGGCCGAGTTATTAGACCACAATGAGAATATCGTCAAAAAATCCCAGGATGTCCAGACTGTCCTTGAGGGCAGCATACCCGCCAGGTGGGTACTGGCCAGGATGAGAGACGAATTTTCCAGCGCGTCAAGGATAGTCGCGAATTACCTGAATGAACAGGACGCGCAATATAAGGATATATATTCAGAAACATACTTTAATTTAAAAAAGTACGTGAATAAATACAGGAATCTCGTAAGCTCGGACAAAGAAATCTCTCTTATAAAACAGATAGAAAGCGACCTGGATAGGTTCAATACCGTGTTATTGGCTGTCATTGACGCCCAGGATAAGATAATGAAGGGGAGGGGATGGACCCTGGTAAAACTGGAAGAGGACCTCAATGCCCAGCTGGACAAGGCCGTGACCAAAGAGTTGTTACAGATAGAGGATAATAAGAAGTACCTTAAAAACCAGATAGCCGTGATAAACACCACAATATTCGTGATAATAGGCGTCGTGGCGCTTATAGCGGTATTCATTATTTTTTACACCACCAACTCCATCACTAACCCTATTCAGAAGCTTTACGAAGGCGCGGAGGTAATAGGAAAAGGGAACCTTGACCACAGGTTTGAGATAAAGACAGGGGATGAGATACAGGATCTGGCGGAAGGGTTTAACAAGATGGCCGGGGAACTTAAAGAACTTTATACGAATCTGGAGAACAAGGTAAAGGAAAGGACGACCCAGCTCGCGGAGGCAAACAACGCACTGGGCTTAAAAAATAAAGAGCTGGATGATTTTACGTATATAGTGTCACATGATCTAAAGGAACCATTAAGGGGCGTCAAGGCCTTCATTAAACTTTTAATGGAAGAATACTCGGATAGGCTTGACGATGAGGGCAGAGAGTACCTTAAGACCATATCTGAGTCCAGCAGCCGCATGACAAATCTTATTGAGGACCTCCTGAACCTGTCCCGTATAGGCAGGATAAAAAATATAGAGCCTGACGTGGATTTGAACGCGCTGCTATCGGATGTAAAAAAGAACCTGCAGTATTCCCTCAAAGAGAAAAAGGCGGACCTGAGGATAGCCGGCGATTTCCCGAAGGTAATGTGTGACGGGATACGCGTATCGGAAGTGTTCTCAAACCTTGTTTCCAATGCTATAAAGTACTCGAAAAAAGACGTAAGGCCCGTAATAGAGCTTGGCTATTCGGACAAGGGAGATTCGTATGAGTTTTTTGTGAAGGATAACGGCATAGGCATAGAGAAACAATATCACGACAAGGTTTTTCAGATATTCCAGCGTCTTCACGCCAAAGGTGAGTATGAGGGCACCGGAGCGGGCCTTACCATAGTTAAAAAGATAGTCGAAAACCACGGAGGGAAGATCTGGCTGGATTCAGAGGCCGGTAAGGGCACCACGTTTTACTTTACCCTGCCCAAGAAAAACGCGAAAGAGACGAATATATGAGCAAGGAAAAAATCAGGGTTTTGCTGGTCGAGGATAATCCTACGGATGCCTTGATAGTTAAAAAAAAGCTCCAGCGGGATAATTCATTTGATTATGATATTACGCATGTTGTGTCAGGGGAAGACGGCATAATTACCTTAGAGAAAGGCGCGTTCGATATCGCTTTGCTGGATTACAACCTTCCAAAAAAAAGCGGGCTTGAGACATTGCGGGAAGTCATTAAAAAAGCTATCAAGACACCTATTGTCATGATAACAGGCCAGGGTGATGAGGCGGTTGCGGCCCAGCTAATGAAAGAAGGCGCGTTTGACTACCTGCCTAAGAGGGAAGGGTATGAGGATTCCGTGCCGCTGATGATCAGGAAGACGATAGCGGAATATAGGTCCAGGCTGGAAAGAGAGGAATTCCGGAAAGAAATAGCGCTCAAAAAAGATGAGCTCGAAAAGACAAATAAGAAATTAATGGAACTGGACAGGATGAAATCTGATTTTGTGGCGAATGTCGTGCATGAGCTCAGGACCCCGCTCACTATAATAAAAGGCAATATCGATAATATTTTTGAGGGGTATGCGGGCGAGGTCCAGCCGAAACAAAAAGAGATACTGGGGGATATTTTCAAGGTCTCTGAGAGGCTTACTAGGCTGGTCAACGACCTTCTTGATTTGTCCAAGATAGAATCAGGAAAGATGCAGCTTAAGAAAGAAGGTCTTGATATAAAGGAACTGGCGGAAGAGGTGCTGAAGGGATTTGAAAAACTTGCCAGGGACAAGGGTATAGGCGTGAAAAAGGAATTTCCGGACTCAAAGGTTATGATAAGCGCCGACCGTGATAAGCTAACGCAGGTTTTCGTGAACCTGATAGGAAACGCCATGAAATTCACGGATAAAGGGGGTATCGCCTTGAGACTGGTGGAGCTTCAAGATGAGGTACAGGTCGATATACAGGATACCGGACCGGGCATGACCAACAAGGAGACGGAAAAGATTTTTGATAAGTTCGTAAGGGTACTGGCTGAGAAAAAAGAAGGCACTGGATTGGGATTGCCGATAGCGAAAGACATAATCACCCTCCATAAAGGCCGTATAAGGGTAGAGAGCTCCCCGGGCAAAGGCTCAAATTTCATATTCAACCTGCCGAGATAAATATAAGGCTTGCGTATTTTATACCAAAGTAGTATCATATAACATTCTGTAATCTTAAATAATCAGAGAAAATTTATGACAGAAAAAACGAATATAAGAAATATAGCTATTATTGCGCACGTTGACCATGGAAAGACCACGCTTATAGATAGTATACTGCGCCAGACTCACGTAGACCGCAATATTGAAGAAATGGGCGAGTGTATCATGGATTCCATGGATCTGGAGCGCGAGCGCGGTATTACTATCAAGGCCAAGAATG
>JAHIYJ010000002.1 GCA_018814825.1 Candidatus Omnitrophota bacterium | reverse complement strand
AGCAATTATAATTTTATTGACAAGGCATTATTTTTTGCTATAATACTTTCATAATTAAATATATCTTCGGGAGAGGGTGAAATTCCCCACCGGCGGCGTGCCCCGTTCCAAAAATTTGGTCCGGGCACCCACCTCAAACCAGATTTTTGGAACGGGGTGGAAAGTCCGCGAGTTCGCCAATAGGCGGGCAGACCTGGTGTGATTCCAGGACCGATTGTTAAAGGCTAGATGGGAGAAGAGAGTTATTAGGTTGCATAGACTGCCCGAAGATTTCTTTCTTCGGGCATTTTGTTGTGAAAGCTGGGCAGCAGGTGTAGAAGCTAGTTAGGAAACTGGAAGTGGATACTGGAAGCTTGATATCCAGCATCTATCTCCTACTTCTAATTTCCTAACCAGCTTCTATGCCCATAGACCAATTTCTAGCAGTTTAAATAATATTATGCGATTCAGCACTATTCCGGAAGTTATCCAAGATCTTAAAAAAGGCAGGATGGTCATTGTCATTGATGACGAGGACCGTGAGAACGAGGGTGACCTTGTCGTGGCTTCTCAATTCGCCACGCCCGAAGCCATTAATTTTATGATAAAGCATGGCAGGGGCCTTGTGTGCGTGCCTATGGAAGGATCCAGGCTGGATGAATTGGGCCTGCACCCCATGTATGAGAGCAACAAGGATCCTTTTAAGACTGCGTGGGCTATTTCTATTGACGCTAAAAAGGGCGTTACGACCGGTATATCCGCGCATGACCGGGCGATCACGATTAAAACGCTTATTAACCCGCGCACAAAACCGGATGATCTTGTAAGGCCAGGCCATGTGTTCCCCCTAAGGGCAAAAGAGGGCGGGGTACTGACGCGCGCCGGGCATACTGAAGCGTGTGTGGACATCATGAAATTGAGCGGGCTTTATCCCGCGGGCGTGATATGCGAGATCATCAATGAAGACGGCACAATGGCCAGGACGCAGGAGCTGGTGGAGTTTTCTAAAAAGCATGGTTTAAAGATATGCGCTATAGCGGACCTGATAGAATATAGGCGTCGCTCTGAGAAGCTCGTGGACAGGGTGTGCTCGACTTACCTGCCTACGGAATACGGTAATTTCGGGCTTTACGTGTATGTGTCCAGGATAGATAATTTTAATCACCTTGCGCTTGTAAAAGGTGATGTGAGGACAAAAGAGCCGGTGCTTGTGAGGGTGCACTCGGAATGTCTCACAGGAGACGTGCTTGGTTCCAAAAGATGTGACTGCGGCGAGCAGCTTCACTCCGCAATGAGGATTATAGGCAAAAAAGGCCGTGGTGTTATCCTTTACATGAGACAGCATGAGGGTCGGGGCATAGGACTTGTGAATAAGATAAAGGCGTATTGCCTGCAAGATAAAGGCCTGGATACAGTGGAGGCCAATGAAAAACTTGGTTTTAAGGCTGACTTAAGAGACTATGGCATAGGCGCGCAGATACTGGCTGATGTGGGTTTAAAAAAGATAAAACTCATGACAAATAATCCGAAGAAGATAGTTGGCCTTGAGGGTTATGGCTTGGAGGTGGTGGAGAGAGTGGCGCTTGAGATAAAGCCCACGCGGACTAATAAGAGGTATTTGAGGACAAAAAAGGAAAAGTTAGGCCACGCCCTTAACTTAGGTAAATAGGGGACAGCGACCTATTTTATTTAGTGAAATAGGTCGCTGTCCCCTAACTAGTAAAGTTAAGGAAATAAACAAGGAGGGGACATGGTAAAGACCATTCAGGCTCAGTTGGTTACGAAAGGGAAAAAGTTCGGGGTGATTGCCTCGAGGTTCAATGATTTTATCACAAACAGGCTCCTGGAAGGCTGCGTGGATACGCTTACGCGGCACGGGGCCAAAGAGAGCGAGATAGAGATCCTGTGGGTGCCGGGCGCGTTTGAGATCCCTCTTATAGCGCACCGCATGGCAAAGTCAAAGAAATACGACGCGGTAATATGCCTTGGTACAATGATAAGGGGCTCTACGCCGCATTTTGATTATATCGCGAGCGAAGTGGCCAAAGGCATCGCTCATGTATCTTTTTCTACCGGTGTGCCGGCTATATTTGGTATAATAACAGCTGACTCGATTGAACAGGCAATAGAAAGGGCAGGCACAAAAGACGGCAATAAAGGAAGGGACGCTGCCTCCTCAGCGATTGAGATGGCAAACCTGGTAGAGCAAATATAATGAGAAAACGCACGCTCGCGCGGGAATGCGCGTTAAAGATACTCTATAAAATAGAAATAGCGAAAGACTCTGTCGATGATAGTTTCCGTGATTTCTGGTCAAGCCAGGAAACATCCATGGAGGTGAGGAACTTCGCGGAAACACTTGTTAGAGGCACTAGCGAGAATATCGCGAGACTCAATGAGATTATCTCTAAATACACTGAGAACTGGGATATAAAGCGTATGGCCGTGATAGACAAAAATATCATGCGGCTGAGTATCTTTGAGTTATTGTATATGGACGATATCCCGGCAAAGGTCTCGATAAACGAGGCGATAGAGCTGGCGAAAAAATACGGGGATATTGATTCAGGGAAGTTTGTGAACGGCATCCTGGACAAGGTAAGGAAAGAGGAATGCAAAAAGTAGCGGATCTACATGTACATACGCATCTTTCTGACGGGACATTCACGCCTGAGAAGGTGGTGGAGTACGCTAAGGCTAAAGGCCTGAGCGCGATTGCCATAACAGATCATGATTGCTGTTGCGGGATCACGCCGGCGATCCTTGCCGCCGAGGACCTTGGCGTGGAGATTATCCCCGGGGTGGAATTGACCACCGAGGTGAATGATACGGAGATACATCTCCTGGGATATTTTATAGACTGGCAGGATGACTGGTTCGCGCGTAAACTAAAGGAGATATCCAGGGTGCGTGAGGAGCGCGCGAGGGAGATCCTGAGTAAACTGCGCAGGCACGGCGTGGATATCTCGGATGATGAGCTTTTTGAATTGAGCGGGCCCGGGTCTGTGGGGAGGCTGCACATCGCTCAGCTTTTATTTAAGAAGGGATGTACGAGCTCGATCGGCCAGGCATTCACAAAATATATAGGTAATGGCGGAAGCTGTTATGTCAAAAAATTTAAATTAACTCCTCTTGAGGCAGTGGATATGATCAGGCGGGTAGGCGGCGTAAGTGTCGTGGCCCACCCCAAGACTATCAATATCCAGAATAAGTCCACAGAGGACATTGTGGCATCTCTTGTAAAGGACGGGGTTCGGGGCATAGAGGTCTATCACTCTGATCATTCCGACAAAAATGAGAAGGATTTCAAGGCCCTGGCCGAAAAATATAACCTACTCATTACGGGCGGTTCAGACTGCCATGGCTTCGGTAAAAGGGAAGTCCTGATAGGAAAAGTAAAGATCCCATACGAGCTGGTAGAAAAAATAAAAAACACCCTTAAATAGGGGACAGCGACCTATTTTATTTAGCAAAATAGGTCGCTGTCCCCTATTTACCGAGATAAAAATATGAATAAACATGAAAATTTCATGAAACTAGCGCTGGAGCTGGCTGAAAAGGGCCGGGGGGCCACAAACCCCAATCCCATGGTAGGAGCGGTGCTGGTGAAGAACGGGAAGATCATAGGAGGCGCTTATCACAAGAGGGTGGGCGGCCTGCACGCTGAGGCGCTTGCCCTTAAAAAAGCGGGAAAAAAGGCTAAAGGCGCGGCTATTTATGTGAACCTTGAGCCGTGCAGTCATGTAGGCAGGACGCCGCCGTGCGCAGACGCGATTATAAAAAGTGGTGTGAAGAAAGTATATTGCGCGATAAAAGACCCTAACCGGCTGAATAACGGCCGGGGCATAAAGACCTTGAGGAATCACGGCGTAAGCGTGTCTGTCGGGCTATTGAGCGGCTGGGCAAAAGAGCTGAATGAGGTATTTATAAAATATATAACCAAAGGCATACCGTTTGTCACATTGAAATCCGCTCAATCCCTGGACGGTAAGATCGCCACAAGAAAGCATGACTCAAAATGGATTACGTCCGAGCCTTCAAGGAATTATGGCCATAGGTTGAGGAGCGAGGTAGACGCGGTTTTAGTAGGTGTGAACACTATTATAAAAGACAATCCGATTCTGACATCCAGGAGGAACCGGTCACCTATAAAAGTAGTGCTTGATCCGTATTTGCGGGTCCCGGAAAGGGCGAATATTTTTTCTAAAAAATCACCGAGCCTGGCTATAGTGGCTATTTTAAGGGACACTTTGAATAAAAAGGAAGCTTTAGAAAAAGTCAAACGTTTGACTAAAAAAGGGGTCCTGGTGATAGGTTGCCGCAATAAAGCGGGGCGGATTGACCTCGTCCGGCTTTTAAATGAACTGGCTGAGCTTGAGATCGCTCATTTACTGGTAGAAGGTGGAGGGGATACTGCCGCGGGCTTTATAGAAGCAGGTCTTGTGGACAGGGCATTATTTTTTATCGCGCCAAAGATAATAGGCGGCAGGAATGCGCTAACTTCTATCGAAGGCCTGGGAGCGGGCAAGGTAAAAAAGGCCATTAAACTCAGGCGCGTCAAGGTAGAGGCTGTTGGAGAAGATATACTGGTGAAGGCTGATGTTTACGGGAATAGTTGAGGGGATAGGCAAAGTTCAGGGTATTGCAAGGTCAAAGACCGGGATTTGTCTTAGCGTGAATGCCCGTAAGATCGCTTCGGGTGCCAGGATAGGGGATAGCGTAGCTATTAACGGTGCGTGCCTAAGCATTACCGCGATAAAGAACGATATCCTTAGTTTTGATGTCATAACCGAAACTCTCAACCGCACAACTATCGGCGAATTGAAAATAAATGATTCGGTAAATCTCGAAAGGAGCCTTAAGGCTGACTCAAGGATAGACGGCCATTTTGTATCAGGCCATATAGATTACAAGGGCAGGATAGTTGAGTTATTGAAAGGCCGGGATGGAACAGGCTTCAGGATTTCAGTGCCGGATGAATTCGCGCGTTTTGTGGTCGAGAAAGGGTCTGTCGCGATAGACGGGGTAAGCCTTACTGTGGCGGATAGTGCGAAAGGCAGCTTTACCGTATACCTGATTCCGCACACCCTTAAGGCCACTACCTTCAGTAATAAAAAAAGAGGAGACTTGGTTAATGTGGAAACAGATCTCCTTGCCAAATATATCCTGAAACAGTCCAAAAAACCTGACCTCGCCACACTCCTTAAAAAGTACAGCTACATTTAATCTTTCCAAATCCCGTATCTTTTAGTATAATAGCCTGGTAATAGAACTATCTAGGAGCGATATATGCTAATTATAATAATAAGTATTATATGGGGTATTGTATTATTAGGGGCGATCCTGTTTTTGCTCAAGAAATCAAAGGATTTAGCCGCAGGCGCAAGCGACGAGAAGATAAACGCGCTCCGCATGGAATGGAGCGACACGCTTTCAAAGAACACTCAGCTTATCTTGAACCAGCTTAACAATATGAACAATTCTGTCGGAAGTCAGCTTTCCAGCACCACAAAGATATTCGGCGAGGTCAAGGAGAGTCTGGGTTCTTTGGACCAGAAGACTCAGCAGATATTTGAGGTGGGTAAGGACATAGCCGGCCTCCAGGAAATCCTGCAGGCCCCAAAGATGCGCGGCGGGCTGGGCGAGATGTTCCTTGGGGCGTTACTGGAACAGATTCTGCCGCACAAGGAATTTTATGAGCTCCAGTATTGTTTTAAGAGCGGTGAAAGGGTTGACGCGGTAATAAAAATAGGGAAAAAACTTATTTCAGTGGATTCGAAATTTCCTCTGGAAAGCTTTAAGAGGCTGATCGAGTCCGATAATGATGATGACAAAAAACGCTCAAGGCGCGAATTTGTAAAGGCGGTAAAAGAGCATATAAACTCGATCGCGGATAAATACATCCTGCCTGATGAGGGCACGTATGATTTCGCGCTTATGTATATACCGGCGGAGAACGTATACTATGAGTCTATTATAAAAGACGAGGATTTCGGGGAGGATAAATCGATATT
>JAHIYJ010000033.1 GCA_018814825.1 Candidatus Omnitrophota bacterium | reverse complement strand
ATCTCGCTGTTTAAAACAGCCACTCCAAACACGGCGCAGTTAGTGGTAATCAAGGCCAGGTATATGCCGAAGGCCCTGTATAGAGCGGGGCTCGTTTTCTGGATAAACATCTCCACCAGCTGCACAAAGCTCGCGATTACCAGTATAAAAGATAACGTGCGCAGATATTCTATGTGAAAAGGCTTCAATAGATAGACATAGACCGCCCATGTAATGAGAGAAGATGCGGTCATGACAAATGTCACGGCCAGGCCCATGTAAAACGCGGGTTCTGTCTTTTTTGACACGCCTATAAAAGGGCACAATCCCAGAAATTTTGAGAGGATAAAGTTATTTATGAATATAACACTTATCGCTATCATGAACAATTGATTAAGTTCCATATTTACCTCTCTGAAACATAATTTACCAATCCTATAAGGAGCCCTATGATCAGCAATGCCCCTGGTGCAAGTATAAACAAAAGCGCTGGTTCAAATCCCTTCGCTACGATCAGACCCAGGACCGTGCCATTACCAAGCAATTCTCTTATAGATGAGATAATAACAAGTGCTATAGTAAACCCCACTCCCATACCCAGGCCGTCGAACACTGATTTTACCATACCGTGCCTTGAGGCAAACGCCTCTGCCCTGCCTAGGACTATGCAGTTTACGACGATGAGCGGGACAAATATACCCAACGAATTGGACAACACCGGGAAATACGCTTTCATCATGAGCTCGACTATGGTCACGAATGTAGCTATTATAACTATAAAACACGGTATCCTGATTTTACCGGGTATCAAGTTCCTTATGGCGGAAACGATCACGTTTGACCCGACTATGACAAAGGTAGCGGCCACGCCCATGCCGAATCCGTTTATAACGCTCGTGGATACGGCCAGCGTCGGGCACAGGCCCAGTGCAAGCCTGAATGTCGGGTTTTCCGCGAATACCCCTTTTGAGAATTCCTGCAATAATTTTTTCATAGCATTTACCCCAAACCCGCATTGCAATTAAATTGCAATGCGGGTTTGAAATTATATCTCAAGTCCCATATACTTTTGTCTTTGTGTACCTGTCTATAAGAGGCACGACCGCGTTCATAAAAAGGATCGCGTACGATACGCCTTCGGGGTAACTGCCCTTAAGTCTTATAACCACGGTCAACACGCCGCATCCTATGCCGAATATAATCTTGCCTTTTTTTGTCAACGGCCTGGTCACATAATCAGTTGCCATGAAAAAGGCCCCAAGCACCAGTCCTCCGGCTAACAGATGAAACATAAAATCCCCTCTAAAAAACCCCTTCCCCCCGAATACCCAGATCAGGAACATAACAGTGCCTATGAAGCTCGCGGGTATATGAAAAGAAATTATATTCGTGAATAATAATATCGCTGCGCCAACGAGCAAAAGCGCCACGCAGACCTCGCCTATACACCCGCCGTGATTGCCAAGAAATAAATCCATGTATGTAAAGCTCTTCGAGCCTTCCCTGGCCAGAGGAGTCGCGCTAGAAACGGCGTCCAGCGCCCATCTGGGATTTTTCCAGGTTGTCATGTACACTGGCCATGATATCTGTAAAAAAGCTCTACCTACGAGCGCGGGGTTGAATATATTATGCCCGAGACCCCCGAAAATCTGTTTCCCGAGCATAATACTGACAACGCCTCCTACGATCGGGATCCAAAAAGGGACTTCAGGAGGCAGGTTATAGGCAAGAAGGAGCCCTGTCAATATAGCGCTCCCGTCCAGGACGGTCTTCGGGTCCTTGTTACGCAGCATAAGGAATATGACCTCGCTCAGGACACAAGCTATTATGGATATAAGGATCACCTTCAGGCTGCTCAGCCCAAATATATACACCCCGGCCATACCCGCCGGTAAAAGCGAGCAGATCACTATATACATGATCTTCCGAGTCTTCATACCCGAACGGATATGCGGAGCCGATGAAACAGTAATGTCCTTATTTAGCATTTAATATCTCCAAACCTCTTTCTCTTATTGAATCCACAACGGCCCTGCTGGATATAGTGGCGCCTGTTATTGCCTGCACGCTGCCTTCTGATATTTCTATCCTCTTCACGTTGAGCCCCTTAAACTGTTCCGTAAAATAAGGGTGGGCTTCTTTCTCAGGCCTTTTATCTTTAGAAAAGATCCCTTTTATGACGCTTACCAGAGTCCGGCTGGATATAATCTCTATCATCTTCGCGCCAAGTCCGGGTGTCTCATTCTGGCTTAGTATCCTGACGCCCGTAATCGTGCCATCTTTTTTCATGCCGACCATGGACTCTATAACACTCGAATATCCGTACTTTTTGGCCACGAATATATAAGCGACAGGCCTGGACGCCTGAGCCTTAAACACCTGCCAGTATTTTACCCGGCCTTCTTCCTCGACAGGTTCAAGCTTATCCCCTATTGATCCAGGCATTACTTCCCTAAGCGCCTCTTCCTGTGCCAGTCTCTTCTGCGCCTCGATCTTTGGCCTTGTGATACCATAAACTCCGGCCAGTATTGAGGCGGCGACAAGATTTACCAACAACAAAACTATTGCGAATTTTAAAATATTATTCATGACTTTTTTAACTTTGCCTTAGCGAGTTTTATAAGCTGCACCAGCTCTATGTTCGAGGGACATACATAGCCGCACGCGCCGCACTCGATACAATCAAACGGATTATATGTCGAGGCAATGTCAAATCTGTTTCTCCTGGCCGCTACCCCGATCATGCATGGCATTAACCCCGCCGGGCAAGCGTCTATACAGCGCGAACACCTTATACAGTCCATCTCCTGGCCAGGCTCGCTAGAGGCCCTGTTCAAGACCAGTATACCGGATGTCCCCTTTATAACCGGCGCGTCCAGATTATACTGCGCCACGCCCGTCATGGGCCCGCCCATAATGATTTTATAGATATCCTGTTTTACGTCCAGCCCGCATGTCTCTAACAACTCTTTTATTGGAGTGCCTATCCTGACCAGAAGATTTTTAGGATTTTTTAAAAAACTTCCGGAAACAGTAACCACTCTCTCATAGAGAGGTTTTCCCATATAGACCGCCTCATATACGCTAAATACTGTCTGTACATTGTTTACGACACACCCTATATCAAGAGGCAGGCCGCCTGAAGGTACTTCGCGGTTTAAAAGCGTCTTTGTAAGCTGTTTCTCGCCGCCCTGTGGATAACGCGTCTTTAATTTTCTCATACTCACCTTTTGTTCCGCTATACGTAACCTAAAAAGAGCGCTGCCAAGCGCCTCTATCGCGTCAAGCTTATTATCCTCTATGCCTATCAGCACGTCTTTCACCCCAAGGGCCTTCGCGATAAGAAATACTCCGAGCATGATTTCTTTTGATTTCTCAAGCATCAGACGGTAATCACACGTGAGAAAAGGCTCGCATTCAGCCCCGTTTATAATCAGGGTATCTATCTTTTTGCCGGCAGACGGACTAAGTTTCACGCTGGTCGGAAACGCCGCTCCACCCAGGCCAACTATGCCGGCTTCCTTAACAATGCTTATTATATCTTCCTTTGAGACGCTAGAGACTTTTTTCCCTGTTTCGGAAAAGGCCTTTAAATCCTGGCCGTCCGACTCTATGACAATCGCGTTAGAAGAACCTATAACAGGATGAGGACTCTGCTCTATAGCCACAACCTTGCCTGATATGCTGGAATGGAGATTCGCCGAGATAAACCCTTTTGACCTGGCTATAAGAGAACCTGTCTTGACAATATCCCCTATGTTCACAACAGGCTCGGAAGGCGCCCCCGTATGCTGAGAAAGAGGTAATATTGCCTTTTTCGGCGGCGGGAGCTGTTCTATTTTTCTGTGTCGCGTGGATTCCTTAAATTCCGGAGGATGTACAAAATTCATCTTGGACATGATTTCTTATTATACAGAAAATAGCGTTCCTTGACAACTTTTTTAGATTAAAGTATACTTGATGTTAAGAAGGGGGCTTTTATGGCCGTTGGTGATTTCGGAAAATGTTGTAATGAGTGTCAGATATACTGGACATGTGAGACAAAGTGGTATCGAGGTGAGCGCCACGAGGTTGACATCTGCTGCCCTATCTGCAATTATTACAACGAGTGCCAAAGGCTCTCTAAAGAAAAGAAAAAGAAAAAAAGATAACCCTTCCCTACCTGTTAGTCCTGAGTAATTTCACGGCGCCTATTATAGAAAAAACAGAACCTATCGCTATTAGTATAAATAAGTTACCCAGCATCTCCGCTGCCAGGGAAGTCAAAAGCATGAATACCAAAAACCCCAGGTGCATTATTATCTCGAGGGAACTGAATATCCTGCCCCTCATCTCATTGGGCATTACCTCGTGAAGCAGGGTATTGGAAGACACGACTATGGGTGAGGCACAAAGGCCCAGGATCAGCGAAAGAAACGCCGCTATAGAAAAATACGGCCAGATTCTCAACACGATGGCAAATATCACTATAATAAACCCCGCCACGGAGAGTCCGGAATTTATGATCTTTTTTTTGGGAATCCTCGCCCCAAACCTGCCATATACCATTGAGCCTAAAAATAAACCGGCCCCGAGAAACATGGCGAGAAGCCCCAGATGCTCGGTGGAGGAACCCAGAGTCTGCTGGACGAAGACTATTATGATAATATAAATAGAGCCCACGCCAGCCATTATAAGGAACATCGTATTAGCCACCATGCGGATGTCTTTATTGCCTCTAAGATGGGCCAGACCCTCTTTTATGTCACCCAGTATTGTCTTTTTTATAATCCTTAATTTTTCCCTGGCGGTTACAGAGTCTATCTTGTTTTTAAACTTAAGCGTCACGAAAGACATCATGGCAGCTGATATAAAGTAAGTCGCAGAGTCAACGTAAAAACCGCCCTGCGGCCCCAGCCAGGCCACCAGTATTCCACCAAGCCCAAAACCCACTATAGTGGCTATCATCATGGTGGTGGATGTCATTGAGTTCGCAAGAAGCAGTCTGTCCTTACGCACTATATCCGGTATGATTGCCATCTTCGAAGGCAGAAAAAATCTCGTTATTGAAAATACAACAAACACAAGGATATAGACAGGAGGCATACTCTTCGAATACGCGATTATGAGCGGGATAAAAAATACAAGCAGCCCTCTCAATAGATCACAGAACACCATAGTATATTTCCTGTCCCACCTGTCAACATATATGCCAGCTATCGGGCCGATGAGAAAAACGGGCAGGATCGTAAAAGAAAGGATTTTCGCCAGTTCTATGGTAGACCCCGGGGTACGGCTGTACACGAGGCCTATAAGGGCCATCTGATTGAGCCTGTCGCCGAAGTTCGATATTATCTGCGAAAACCAGAGAAGAGAAAAATTTTTATCTTTTAAAAGTTCTCGGACGTGAGCCATGAATAAATATTATTTAGTTGGAGCCGATGAGTGGATTCGAACCACCGACCTGAGCTTTACGAAAGCCCTGCTCTGCCAACTGAGCTACATCGGCATATTAGTAAATTTGACTTAATTGCTTGAAAATACAAAAATTACGTCTCTATATGTTTTTATTTAGTTTTATCTCTTTGTGCTAACTTTACCCTGAAATAGTCCCAATTTAGTCCCACACTTATGATATATCATATCAAATTCAGTTATTATTGCAATTTGATTTTTTCACCCTTTTTTGCTATACATCCAACAAAGTTTTAACTTTATCTAAAAATTTCTCTGCCTTGGCAATCAGCTGTTCTGCGCCTTCTTTGGAAAAATCCGATTTATAATCCGCATTTTCGCGCAGATCTTTAGCCATATCATAATCATCGATAAAACTTGATTCGAGTAAATTAGTATCGACAAAAAGATTCTTTATGGCAGCGCGCAGGCAAAAATGGCTCTTCTCGCGATATCCTTAATCAGCCCTCCATAATATAATGCCTTTTTGAATACGTTCATATAAAGGTTTGTCCTTATCCGGCAAGACAAGAAAATCCTTTGAATTAAATATCAACGACTGGATTTCCCTGGCCGTTTTTTGTTGTTTAATAAGCTTGCGCACTTCTTGTTCTCCCTGGGAGACGATAGCCATATCAATATCGCTAGTTTCAGTATCAAGGCCTTCTGCGCAGCTACCAAAAAGGATGATACGTTTTGTCAGAGGTTTTAATTTATTAATTAAACCGTTAAGCTCGCTTATTGTTTGGGTAATCTTAAACTGCCTTACTAACGGATTATCTAAATTAAGGCTATAGAAATTCATATTGCCTTTTTTCTCTAAACAGACCATCTCTTTTTTAAGAAGGCCCTTCAAAGACTGATTTGCAGAGCCGACGCTTATTTGTATGCTCTTGGCAATTTCACTTTCATACAAAGTGGCACCGGAATGAGTAGCAAAAAACTTAAGTATTATCTGTTCTGATCTTGTTAGTTCCATAGCTAACTCTTATATTAGAATGAGAAATAATGTTTCAATTATTTGAAAACACTTTCATTATATCAAAAGGCCTTTCAAAGTCAACTAAAAATTGAGCTTATTAACTGCGTTTTTAAGGTGGCCTGGGGAGAGATGTTATGCTCCACTGATAGCTTCTCTCAAAGCTTTGCTATTCTTCGGAATCTTATTGCCTCTAATTACCTTAAAATCTCCATGGGATTCAAATAAATTCTTTTCCTTCAAAATAGACTCATATTGACCCAATGCTTCTTCTTTTAAAAATCGTATCCTGACTTTATCCCCCAAAGATAAACTCAATTCTTTCAACTCCTTTTCCTGAGATTTAGTCCTTGCAATAATTACAGCTATAGTATGAGGATCTATATCTAATAAAAGATCGAATGTCTCTAAAAATCCTTCTTTATCTTTTAACACCGCATCGCCATCAAACAGTGCCGCATTTATTAATAATACACTGCCGTACAATCCGGACATGTCCTCGGTTTCTTCGTCAACATGATATCCTCTGATTATATCCCGCGCCTCATGCGATATCAATTCTTTAAAGGCCTTCTCTCTACCTGTCTCTATTGCGGTAGTTACAGAATTATAGCCGGTGTATATTGATGTATAAGGGGTATTTGTCTTCCTTCCCTCTCCTGAATGGGCTATCAGGTTATTATAAGGGCCTTTAAACACTATGGTAGGTAAATTTTCGTCTTCTACTACTATGCATAAACGTGCTGGTCTTTCCTGGGGAAGCGGTTGTCCTTGCGTCGCTTCTTTCATAAGCACAAAACCCCTTACGAGATTCTCTTTGAATAAAGGATCTTTCAATCTCTCGAGGATTTTACTCCTTGTCTCAGGCGTAGAACGCAATTTTATAAGATTAGAGACTGATAAATCTGCCAGTCTTTCATTATCCATATGTTTCAATGACCTGACCCCCTTAAACGGTACCAATAGTTGTGTTAGAATACAGGTACCAGAAAGGGGTAAAAATGAAGAGGAAAAGGTTCAAAGCAGAACAGATCGTTGTTATGCTTGCAAATTGCAAAAAAGGACGTGTAGGCGTGTTTATACGTTACACTTTGGATGAAATACTATAGGATTTTGAGCGGATAGGCGTAGTCCCTTTTTGGTCCCACCAGCATTTTTTGTTCTCGTAACTCTTTTCAATTCAATGGGTTAAAATTACAACCTGAGCTTTACGAAAGCCCTGCTCTGCCAGCTGAGCTACATCGGCTTTGCTTTTACTTTGATTTTAGATAATTTTACCATTAAGAGTGGGAAGAAAAAATCTATTTTTTCTTTGTATAACGCGAAGCTAGCAGCATCATTACCGAAACGACCGACAAGATAAGCGCTATATTGACCTTAAGATAGGTAGGCAATCTACCGGATTTCTCCAGTATAACAACAGAACCGTCTTTGTCAGACAAAGGCCTGTCCTGTTTTATCCTGAGGTTACCTGTGTTATCCATCCACAGGTAATATTCCCTGCCCATGCCATCCGTAAGCACGATCTTGCTGGACGCTGACTTATCGCCTTTTAATATCAGGTCTCTTTTTAAAGTCAGGGAACCTGTCATCACGCTGTCCACGTCATTGCGTAAAAGCTGGCTGGATTCAAGCATATCTATGGTCTGAGCATTAAACGCATAAGCTGAACTGGCCAGTTTTATGCGCGGTGACATTTCCCCGTCACTAGCGATCTCTATACCGAGCCACAGGTCTTTGTTAAAATCTATCTCAAGCGGCTTTATCGAACCAAGAAGAGCATTAAATACGCCATTTTTTAAGGTGAGAATATGGCCCTCTTCCCAGATAGACTCCCCCATTGAGGCCACATCATAAAATCTAAAAGTAACCAGGTAATTCCCAGATAAGGGATTATCGTCTTTGTCAGTAAATTTTCCCTGATAATTTATTACTCGTGGGATAGCCGCATAGACAAGGGCAGTGAAACATAATATTCCGACTGCGACAAAAGTCATTAAACAGGATTTTTTCATGACTGCCTCCTAAGATGGATTGTCCCTCGACGCGCTTACTTTGTTCGCTTGCTCGGGACATGGTGAGCAAGGCCGCCTTTGGCGGCTGCGTCGAACCATGGTGCCGAGGCCCAGAATCGATTTTCTGTCCTCTATAACTCATTATTATATAATATGTTTCTAACATTGCAAGTATTTTCTGTGCCATTAGCGTGACGTTATGGAAAATGCCAGGCTATCTAATCTGGCGTGGTATCTTAAAACTAAAAGCCTAAACTGTGGCAGAGCCTTCAATATATTCTAAGCCTCTTACAGCGTCTACATTGGATTATTTTTCAGAAAAAATATAAATTTATTTACCAATCACCAAAAGTCCACTATATACGAAACTATGAGCAAAGAGACCTATTCAGGGCTCTCTTCATGCTGCTAATTAGCTACAATGAGAAAAAAGACAGGATGGGATATTTTAAACTACCAGTTTGTTACCACTTATATCTGTATTACAGCTTCTCTTAAATTTTTACGTTCTTCGTCAATATCTCTGCCTCTTATAACTTTGAAATTTCCAAAAACCTCAGCAGCCCTCAACATAATATCATAATCTTCCAATGCAGGACCTTTTAAAATTCCTACTTTTAAATCATCCCTCTCTGGATTTAAACCAATACTTCTTAATTCTCTCTCAATAGCTTCCATTTGTTCTGGACTCCTCGCACCAACAACAAATATCTCTTCTGCTCCTTTGGCTAAATATGTATCTGAAAAACTTCCTGGCTGAGCAAGAACCTCATCTCCATCAAATAATACCACATTGTTGAGTTGCTGAGCAAGCCTTTCAGCAATAGCAACTTCTGCGGCAATTTGCTGACGCCACTGCTGTTCAACTTCATATACATCAATACGAGTCAAATCAAACAAGGCTTGTTCAAAAGGTATCCTTTCCTCAACCATACGTTGCATTGCCATAAAAATTATATCATAGCCACTATCTAATTGTTGTGCTATATATCTAACAAAAACTCCACAAGTTTGATATCCAACGTTATTTAATACTATATCATCATCAACAGAAAATATTGACTCCCTGAGAGAAGATAAGCTTGGAAATATTCCTTTTCTTCCAATAAGAGCAACTAGGCAATTCATGTCTTCCTCTATATCTCTAGAAGAAGAAATTGCTACTGCTAATCCCTCTTCAAGCCATACAGGATTTTCCCTTCGCCACATTTCATTTCGAAGTTCTCTATCATTATTAAAAACATCTTTACCAATTAGAGAATGGACTAATTCATGTCTCAAAGATTCAACATAACGTTCTATCTCTATAACTCTCCCACCAAAATCTTCTTCTTCCAATCTAGCACAAACACCCTCCCAATCAAATACTAATCCTTGAAAACTATCATAAACATCTGCCCAATCAGGAATAGGAATATTCCCACGAAAACTTAAAAATGCATCTCTATCACCACCAATATACACAAGAACAGGATTATCTTCAGTAAAACTAAGTATAGATTGAACTTCTAATATGCTTTCTTGAGAACCAGCCAATTCTATTATAAAACGATTAAAATAATGTTGGAATTCTACAAGATTCCTCTCTATTAATAGAGTATCTTCAACTCTACAAAACAATCCATCCTCTGTCCTGAACTCAAACCATACTCTTCCGTTAACTTCCACGGCACCTGTAAGACTAATTCCTGGTGCAACCTCAATCTGAGATGTAACCCTATTCAAAAATGCAACGTATTCCTCCAATGACATTGCCTGTTTTGCCTGCAATAAGCCTAACTTCTGAAAACGCCTATATGTATCATCTCCATCCTCATCTCCAATATGAAGCCTCAGAGTATCTTTTGAAATAAGATAGGCATATACCGTGGTATTGCATAAGAATACTATACTTATTGCTACCAACACAATCCTTAAATTATAACCTTTTTCAAACTTCATCATAATTTGGACAAAAAAATAGCCTTCCCAGGCTCTAATTTATTTACCTATGTCTAGTATAAAGTATACCACAAATATGTCAACTATGGAAGGGCAATTACAATCTTCCT
>JAHIYJ010000032.1 GCA_018814825.1 Candidatus Omnitrophota bacterium | reverse complement strand
TGCCTCTTTTTTACGGCCTTCGGCCCTTGGGTCCTCTTCCTTTAAGATGGACTTTTTCTCCTGGATGCGGTCCTGAACCTGGGTGCTTAATTTATCATAATCTACTTTTTTATTCTTGAAGAATGAGCGGTTGGATGACGCAGCGTATGTGATATTGGTGGAAAGAAAGGTGATAGTAACAAAGATGGACAACGACTTCTTTAGCAACTTGGATCTCATATTGTCTCCTTGATTATCTGATAAATCTATTGATTATAAACATATTTATAAACTATTTACCTATTATAAAAGTATACCATGTAATCGTTTTCATATCAAGATAAAAAATTGGTTTTCCGGGCTAGGACAGCCTTTAAGCGGGCTAGACTTTCCTGAGGTCTTTTGGCATGAGTAATATTTCCAGGAGGAATACGATAAAGAGGCCCTTTTTCCAGAGCTCTTTGCGCTCTTCTCTTCCGAGGATTATTTCTTTTATCTCGTGAAATAGCCCCAGGGCCTTCTGTGAATGCTCGACTGATATGTCATGAGTCGAGAACCTCGCCTCCAGGACCCCCTCTGTTATGAGGTGCATGGGCTCTGGTTTCCCGGCCATGAGCGCTTTGGCCGACTCAAAAAATTCCCTGAAAGCTATATAATCAAACCTGGGGACGCCGTAAAGTTTGAATCCCCTGCACAACACAAGATACACCTCTTTTATGAATTCCCTGGGCCTCTTTAATGCCATCTCGTAAAGCCTCCTCGACTTCGCGAATATCCAGAAAACCAGGGCTGACAAGGCCAGGATCAAAAGCCAAAGAAGTATAATAAACAAATAATACAGCCAGCTTTTTTTCTTTACGGGAACAAGCGGTTTCGTGACCTGTATCTTTACGTCATTACTGAACGTGCCCATATAAGTGGCTGATATCTCCACGGTGCCGGTTTCTTTGGGTGTGAATTTCCCGTCGCTGTCAATCTTAAAATTGGTCGACCCGACTACTTTCCAGTCGACAAGACGTGTAGCGGGTATGGCGGAACCATCGTTCATCTTCAACTCGACTTTCAGATTACAGCTCTTGTCCAGAGGCACGGTAGCCTGGTCCGTCCTGATCGTGAGGGATTCTATCTTGAATATGTCTATATTTTTATCAAATGTCTTGGCAGGTATCCTGTCGACCTTGTTCAGGTCTACCTTCTCATCTTCTTTTTTTTCCTGTTTCTTGAGCTTGGTCTCTATCTCGCTCGCCCCCCCGCCTGTCTCTCTTTTTTTTCTGCCGTCATCCACAAGCTGTTCTTTTTTTATCTTCTTATTGTCCTTTATCGTTTTAGGCGCGTCTTTTAACAGCTTCAGGAGGGGGACTTTTTCCGGGATACCCAACAGGGTCGACGGTATCCAGCTCACCGACAGGTTCTCAAATCTGGGCACAAAAGGATACAGAAGAGAGGACACTATCAAAACAAAAGAAAACATAATCGCGCCGACCTTTATCTGCTGCCACAGGCTCATCACTTCCCGCGGGTCACCTATTATCATGGAGCCTTTTCTCTTTTTCTCGCAAAGCAGGTTAAGGCGCATGGTGAATATAAACAGGAGCAAAAATAAAGATAGTATTATTAGGTATGTTGTTTCCTGCTCAAGCGCCATGCCCACGGACGAGATAAGGAGGCACGCGGATATGAACTGAAGCATGGCGTAGCTCTTGCCGGATTCCAGGCCAAACGCCTGGAATAGCGCGAGCCATACCAGTGCCGTGGAGAATATCTTCAGCAGGCTCTCAAATGTTATGGCCGCGGTAGTCAACCTCCCGAGTATTACCACCACCGCGGCCAGGGACAGCATGCCTATAAAAAGTTCCATATACTGGAACCTGCGGTTCGCCATCTGCCAGCTGACAATAAACCCCGCGATGGAGCCGAACACAACGACCATCAATACAAAAGGGTTCAATATAGCCTGAACGCTAAAAAACCCTACTAATACCAGGCCTAGATTAGCGAAATGATAATATAAAGCGTCTCTATCCATGCCGCCTTCCACCACCTTAACTTTACACTTTTCTGTGTGTCAGGAAAGTGTAAAGTTATTTATGCTGTTTCGAATTTCTTCTCTAAGTCATCCCCTTTTGAAACTCTGTATACTATCGCCTCCAGATTAGCCAGGGATTCATCAAATCTCTTCGCGGCGTCAATGTCAAGATACTCCTCTTCGGACATGTGTCCGAAGGTGGAGGTCGCGAGCACGATGACTATGAGCTTAACGCCCTTGACCTTGAACTGCACCAGGCTGGAAAGGCTATCCGTGTCATTGTCCAGCATAACCGTTATCAACGTAGAACGAGGAGGAGTGATAAAACTCACCTCTTCCAGCGCCTGGCTCAGGGTAAAATCCCCGTCCGCCTGGACCTTGGCGAGGTACTCCAATATACTATACATATGCGAGTCTCCCCTGCCAAAATGCAGCATAACGGCCTCTTTGCCATACCCCACCATCTGCACTAATACCCTTTCGTTCAGGAGATATCTCGCGATAGAACCCGCTATTTTAACGGTGTATTCAAGCGTAGTATCCTTGCCGCTGCCTATATCATGCCCTTTTTTTAAATCCAGGACTATAGTGGCTTCCTGGACAGCGTTACGCTCAAACTGCTTCACTATCAGCTTATTATGCCTCGCGCTAGAGAACCAGTGTATCCTGCTCATTGAATCCCCTCTTTGATATTCTCTCACGCCGTAGAATTCATGGCTGTCTCCGCTTATCTTGGCGGTCTCAACTCCCATCCACGATACAGAACCGCTGGCCATCTGCGGAAAAGAAAATATCCTGAACAGGTTCGGATATACCAGTATCTCGGAAAAAACCTTGAGCACCTTTTTAGTCTTGAAAAAACCAAGCGCGTCCTGAGAGACAACGGTAGTAGGACCCATTTTCCACACGCCTCTTTTATAACAATTGGCTATATAACTGATCTTCTTGTCTTCTTTAGGGCCGAGGCTCAGGATAAATAGCGACGTATTCTGCTCTTCGGGAGGACCGCCGGGGAACATGTCGAGGAGTTCAAAAAAGTAGAGCGGAAGCCTCCGTCTATTATGGATAGTCATCTTGACATTTATTATATCATCTTCATAGACCGTGTCCTGAACGTCTCTTGTGATGGACACATCAGGGATATTAAACTGCAGATGGATAAAAGAAAGCAGGAACATGACAAAGCCCACTACGAAGAAAATGTAGACCATCGTTATATCAGTATTCCACGCTATGGCAAGGAGGATGACTACTGACAGGAGAAGAAAAATACTTTTTGAAGTGAACATATATAGCTCTCAGCTGTCAGCTCTCGGCTGTCAGCTGCTGAAGGCTGAAAGCTGATGGCTGATAGCTAAAATAAAATTACACCGGCACAGCTACTTTTTTCAGGATATGGCTCACTATGTCTTTTGATGTAAGGCCGCGTACTATCGACCTGGGCTGCAATACCAGCCTGTGTTTCAAGACTGAATAAGCCAGTTTTTTCACGTCATCAGGTATGACATAATCTCTTTTATCGAGAAACGCCAGCGACCTTGAGGTACGCATAAGGGCAAGCGAGGCGCGCGGGGAAGCGCCAAGCTTTATATCGCCCGGCAGGTTCCTGGTCACGGAAATTATGTTGACTATATATTCGACTATCTTCGGCTCGATGTGCACTGAAGTCACGACTTTCTGCAGGTCGACTATCTCCTGTATGCTGACCACGCTCTGAAGGTCTTCCAGGGGAGACTCTTTGACATTCCGCGTAAGGATATTCGCCTCTTCCTGCACCGAGGGATAACCCACTCCAAGCTGCATTACGAACCTGTCAACCTGAGATTCCGGCAGAGGATATGTGCCGTGAAAATCTATAGGGTTTTGCGTCGCTATGACAAAAAACGGCACCGGAAGATTCCTGACCACGCCGTCCGCCGTAACGCTAAATTCCTGCATAGCTTCCAGAAGAGCGGACTGGGTCCTGGGCGTGGTTCGGTTGATTTCATCGGCCAGGACTATATTCGCGAATATAGGGCCCTGTTTAAACTCAAATTCCCCGTTTTTTTGATTATAGATAGAAACTCCTGTCACGTCTGAAGGCAAAAGGTCAGGAGTGAACTGGATCCTTTTAAAATCCGCCTTTATGGATTTTGACAAAGCCCGGGCAAGAGTCGTTTTTCCTAGACCGGGTACATCTTCCAGCAAAACGTGGCCGTTACTGACGAGACCCACAACCACAAGCTCAATAACCTCTTTTTTGCCTACTATGACTTTTGAGATATTGTCGATTAGTTTTTGCGGAGTATCATGAAGGTCTGGCATAAAAACTCTCCTTTTGTAAGTCCATCACCCAAACTCTTTTCTCCTAAA
Organism: Candidatus Omnitrophota bacterium; assembly: GCA_018814825.1. Lineage (GTDB taxonomy): Bacteria > Omnitrophota > Gorgyraeia > Gorgyraeales > Gorgyraeaceae > JAHIEN01. The sequence continues at coordinate 2,443 of JAHIYJ010000032.1, read as the reverse complement.
TATATCATATACCCCTATCAAAGTCAAAAACAATAACTAACTTTATGCTTTTCTGACACACAGAAAAGTATAAAGTTAGGATAAAAAAACCCGCGGACTAATAATCGCCCGCGGGTTCTAACAAGTTCAAACTTTTTAGATCCTTCATGCGCTCCTCTTCGTCGCGCCTTCAGGATAAATTCGCACTTATCACTTACGCGACCTACAGTCGCGTAAGTGATGTGCTCATTTAATACATTCCGCCTGGCATTCCTCCGCCTGGAGGCATTCCAAGGCCTGGTTTTTCCGCTTCTGGTATATCAGTGATCAGCGCCTCTGTCATCAGGAGAACCCCGGCTACGCTCGAGGCATTCTCGAGAGCTGTTCTTGCTACCTTTGTCGGGTCTATAATACCGGCTGATATCATGTCCACATATTCGCCCGTGGCGGCGTTGAACCCTGTGTTCTGTTTTTCTTCTTTAACCTTATGCACCACTATAGAGTCTTCCAGGCCTGCGTTTTTCACTATCTGCCTGATCGGCTCTTCTAGCGCGCGCTTTACTATATCGGCGCCTATCTTCTCGTCGCCCTTAAGCTTAAGTTCTTCCAACTTCGCTATGGTCCTGAGGAACGCCACTCCGCCTCCGGGAACAATGCCTTCTTCCACAGCGGCCCTTGTGGCATGCAGTGCGTCTTCTACACGGGCCTTCTTCTCTTTCATCTCAGTTTCAGTAGCGGCTCCGACATTTATAACAGCTACGCCGCCCGCTAATTTCGCTAGGCGCTCCTGCAGCTTTTCCTTGTCATAATCAGAGTCTGTGTCTTCTATCTGTTTCTTTATCTGCGTAATCCTTCCGTTGATATCATTGTGCTTGCCTGAACCCTCGACTATAGTAGTCTCTTCTTTGGTCACAGTAACCCTTTTCGCTTTCCCGAGATCATCAAGCGTAATATTCTCTATCTTGATGCCAAGGTCTTCCGTAATGGCCTTCCCACCTGTAAGAACAGCTATGTCCTCAAGCATTGCCTTGCGCCTATCACCGTAACCCGGAGCCTTTACGGCGCAGCAATTCAACGTGCCGCGCAGCTTGTTCACTACGAGCGTCGCGAGGGCCTCTCCCTCAATGTCTTCCGCTATTATCAATAACGGTTTCCCTGCCCTGGCTATCTTCTCAAGAAGCGGCAGCATATCCTTCATGGCCGAGATCTTTTTCTCGTATATAAGGATAAGAGGGTTTTCTATAACAGCTTCCATCCTCTCCGCGTCTGTCACGAAATAAGGAGAGAGATATCCCTGGTCAAACTGCATGCCCTCTACCACATCCAGGGTAGTCGCCATTGATTTAGCCTCTTCGACCGTGATCACTCCATCTTTCCCGACTTTTTCCATCGCCTCAGCTATCAATTCGCCTATAGCGCGGTCATTATTCGCGGCGATAGACGCTACCTGAGCAATCTCTTTCTTGTCCTTTATGGGCTTTGACATTTTCTTTAAAGCTGCTACCACTTCTTCAACTGCCTTGTCAATGCCGCGTTTCAGGGCAGTAGGGCTTACGCCTGCTGTCACGTTCTTCAGGCCTTCCTTATATATGGCCTGCGCCAGCACAGTAGCTGTGGTAGTACCGTCACCTGCCACATCGCTGGTCTTCTCAGCGACTTCCTTTACGAGCTGTGCGCCCATGTTTTCATAAGGGTCTTTTAATTCTATTTCTTTTGCTACTGTAACGCCGTCCTTTGTAATGGTAGGTGAACCGAATTTCTTATCAAGGACAACGTTCCTTCCTTTTGGACCCAGAGTGATCTTTACAGCCTCGGCCAGCTGATCTATGCCGCGGGCTAAAGCCGCTCTCGCCTCTTCCCTAAAAGCTAACTGTTTTGCCATCTTATTTACCCCTTTCTTTTATTTCAATATTGCCAGTATATCCTCTTCCTTTAAAATAAGGTACTCCTCTTCCTTGTAGCTTACTTCGTTGCCGGCATATTTGCCAAAAAGCACTTTATCGCCCTTTTTTACTTCCAACGGCTCCACCTTACCGCTCTCCAGAACCTTGCCTTTACCTACCGCGACTACCTCACCCTTCTGAGGTTTTTCCTTGGCAGTATCAGGCAGCACAATACCGCCCTTTGTCTTTTCCTCTGCCTCCAGGCGCTTTAAAAGCACCCTGTCTCCTAATGGTTGTATTGCCATACAAACACCTCCTTATGTTAATACTGTTTTGTTTTAATTGTCAGCACTCTCACCAGAGGAGTGCTATCAATGAGATAAGATATTACTACTATGACAAAATTTTGTCAAGTATTTTTTTTGGGATTTTTTTTGGGATTGCTGAAAAAGTGGTAGTCGCAGGCTTTAGCCTGCGGGATACTGCGCAACCTAAACCCCGTACCAAATTTTACAACTTCAAAGATTTGGTACGGGGTAAAGGTTGCGGCTACCAGATATAGAGAACAAATAGACTTTTTC
>JAHIYJ010000101.1 GCA_018814825.1 Candidatus Omnitrophota bacterium | reverse complement strand
GGAGATGACGTCAAGTCAGTACGGCCTTTATGCCCTGGGCTACACACGTGTTACAATGCCCACTACAAAGCGTTGCCAAACCGCGAGGTGGAGCTAATCGCAAAAAAGTGGGCTCAGTTCAGATTGGAGTCTGCAATCCGACTCCATGAAGACGGAATCGCTAGTAATGGCGGATCAGCTACGCCGCCGTGAATACGTTCCCGGGCCTTGTACACACCGCCCGTCAAGCGATGGGAGCTGGTAGTACCTGAAGTCTCTAATTTATTAGGGCCTAGGGTAAGACTGGTGACTGGCGCTAAGTCGTAACAAGGTAGCCGTACCGGAAGGTGCGGCTGGATCACCTCCTTTCTAATAATTTTGTTTAACGACGGATTATTAGAAAAACTTGGGGTTAATTTAATAATCCTAAGGCTTGGCATTTCAATTTAAATGAGGCCATAACTTAGTGAGCGAAAGCGAAACTAAGTTATATGGCCGAATTTATCCTGACAGCAGCGAGAAAATTTTCTAAAAAATTTTCGGAGCGTTTTGCTGACAGGATAAATACATGGAAGTCATCTTCCACGCGATTAACTATTCGTGAGCAAGAAGGCTTTCGATTTATTGTGTAAAGTGTAATGATCAGGGCATTACACAGTAAAAGTAATATTACACTTAAACTCGGGCCCATAGCTCAGTTGGTTAGAGCACAGCCCTGATAAGACTGGGGTCAGTGGTTCGAATCCACTTGGGCCCACCATTTTTTAGGGGGGCTGTAGCTCAGCTGGGAGAGCACTTGCTTTGCAAGCAAGGGGTCAGGAGTTCAATCCTCCTCAGCTCCACCAAATTTTTGCAACAAGCAAAAATTTGGGGGCACTGTAGTGAACGTTAAACAGCCCGACAAGGGCTGTAGCGAACGAAAGTGCCTTTCGAAAAGCTCTTTAAAATTGTTTCGGATTTAGTATCCGATTCTATGTTCTTTGACAACTTCATACTTTAAATGAAAATTTAGAGTATGACTGTTTCTGCGATTGATGAGATTGACAGAAACAGACATACAGATACAAGGTCAATTTGGCGCGCTAGCATTTTTGCTGGCGCATCAATCCCTGCCTAACAAGAGGCGGGGATTGACTTTGTGTGGTAAAAACTACAAATTCAAATAAACCGAGTGAGAATCAAAAATTGGTCAAGCTACAAAGAGTCAATGCACGGATGACTTGGTTAGGTGAGGCGAAGAAGGACGGGGTAAGCACCGATATGCCTCGGGGAGCCGCAAACTGGCTTTGATCCGAGGAATTCCGAATGGGGCAACCCATCATGGGTTATACCATGATATTCCCTAGTTGAATTCAATAGACATGGGAAAGCGATACCAGGCGAACTGAAACATCTAAGTACCCTGAGGAAAAGAAATCACCGAGATTCCCCTAGTAGTGGCGAGCGAAGCGGGAACAGTCTAAACCTTTTTTCCGCAAGGAAAAAAGGGGTTGCGGGACCTCGATGTGGGATTGTCTTAGGATAGCAGAAGTATCTGGAAAGATACGCCAAAGAGAGTGAAAGCCTCGTAAGCGAAATTTTAAGACACCCTAGAGGTATCCCAAGTAACACGGGACACGGGAAATCCTGTGTGAATCTGGGCCGACCACGGTCTAAGACTAAAAACTACACCTAAACCGATAGTGCACAAGTACCGTGAGGGAAAGTTGAAAAGAACGCTGGTGAAGCGAGTGAAATAGAACCTAAAATCATTGACTTACAAGCTGTGGGAGGGCTATGCTATTGGCGCAAGCTAATAGAATGCCTGACCGCGTACCTTTTGTATAATGGTCCGACGAGTTACTGTGCGGTGCAAGCTTAATCTTGCCATGAAAGTGTCAAGAGGAGGCGAAGCGAAAGCGAGTCCTAACTGGGCGATTTAGTACCGTATAGTAGACCCGAAGCTGAGTGATCTATCCATGGTCAGCGCGAAGCTCTCCGAAAGGAGAGTGGAGGTGCGAACCCTTCAGTGTTGAAAAACTGTGGGATGAACTGTGGATTGGAGCGAAAGACTAAACAAACTCAGAAATTGCTGGTTCTCCCCGAAATATTTCTAGGGATAGCCTCGGATAAATAAATAGTAGGGGTAGGGTGCTGAATGGGCTACGGGAGCATACTAGCTTGCTGAGCCCAACCAAACTTCGAATACTACTATTTTTATTCCGGGAGTAAGACAATGGGGGCTAAGCTTCATTGTCAAAAGGGTATCAGCCCAGACTGTCAGCTAAGGTCCCTAAGGATAGGCTAAGTGGTAAAGGATGTGAATTCACTAAAACAACCAGGATGTTGGCTCAGAGGCAGCCATCATTTAAAGAGTGCGTAACAGCTCACTGGTCGAGTGATTTCGCGCCGAAGATGATCGGGGCTTAAGCCTATTACCGAAGCTGCAGATTAGTTTTGCCTTTGGGCAAGACTAGTGGTAGGGGAGCATTGTCTAGTTGGTTGAAGCTGTACCGTTAGGAGCAGTGGACACTAGACAAGGGATTATGTCGGAATAAGTAGCGAAAATGCCTGCGAGAAACGGGCACACCGAAATTCTAAGGTTTCCTGGGGAAGGTTAATCCGCCCAGGGTTAGTCGATCCTAAGCTGAGGCCGTATGGCGTAAGCGATGGACAATCTGTTAATATCCAGATACTAGTTATGAAGCGTTATCACCTCTTGTTTGACGCAGGAGGCTGAGGGCTGCGCAGTGTTGGATGTCTGCGTTCTCTGTTCCGGAAGGGACGGAGGGGACTTTGAGCGAAAGCGATGAGGAAGTATTCTTAAGCCATGCTGCCGAGAAAATTGCAAGTGGGAGTAGCATAACTACTCGTACCGGAATCCGACACAGGTAGAACTCCAGAATATGGTAAGGTGATCGAGATAACTCACGTTAAGGAACTCTGCAAACTAGCCCCGTACGTTAGCAATAAGGGGTACCCTGGGGGTCGCAAGGCCTCTTCAGGGTCACAGTAAAGTGGATCGGGTGACTGTTTAGCAAAAACACATCACTCTGCAAACTCGAAAGAGGAAGTATAGGGTGTGACACCTGCCCGGTGCTGGAAGGTTAAGGGGATTAGTCAACGGATCGTAAGATTTGTGAAGCTTTGAACCGAAGCCCCAGTAAACGGCGGCCGTAACTATAACGGTCCTAAGGTAGCGAAATTCCTTGTGGGGTAAGTTCCCACGCGCACGAATGGTGTAACGAGTTGGGCGCTGTC
>JAHIYJ010000031.1 GCA_018814825.1 Candidatus Omnitrophota bacterium | reverse complement strand
GTAATCGCGAGCTTTGTGCAGCTGGTGGAGATGTTTATCCAGAAAACGAGCCCCGCTCTATACAGGGCCTTCGGCATATACCTGGCCTTGATTACCACTAACTGCGCCGTGTTTGGAGTGGCTGTTTTAAACAGCGAGATGTTCCTGAAGACAGTAGCCAATCCATTAAAAGGTCTTTTATTCTGCGTCACGCAGGGTTTCTGCGCGGGCGTGGGATTTACGCTGGTGCTCTTATTTATGTCAGGGATAAGAGAGAGGCTTGAACTGTGCGATGTCCCGGGCCCCATGAAAAACATGCCGATTGCGTTTATCGTGGCGTTTTTGATGTCAATGGCGTTTATGGGTTTCAGTGGTTTTAGGTTTTAAGGTACTGTTATGTTAATCCCTATTCTTATAATGTCATGCATGGGATTATTATTTGGCCTGGGGCTGGCCTTTGCCTCTAACATATTCAGGGTCGAGCTTGACCCCAGGATAGAGAGGATACTCGGCGCTTTGCCCGGCGCTAATTGCGGGGCATGCGGCAAAGCGGGGTGCGCGGGTCTCGCGGAGGCGATAGCGAAAGGAGACATGAGCTTTACCAGTTGCCCTGCCGGAGGGGAAGAGGCCTATAATCAGATAGCGGAAATCATGGGCGTCGAGAAAGAGACAGTGGCAAGGAAAGTCGCCCGTGTAAAATGCGGCGGAGGAAATCGGGCTAAGAATAAATATGAATATAAGGGCGTCGGGACGTGCGCGGCCGCCAGTCTTATAGCCGGAGGGGAGAAATTATGTAATTTTGGCTGCCTCGGCTTCGGCGACTGCGTTAAGGCCTGCCCCTTTGACGCTATTTATATGGGTAAGGAAGGCGTGCCTGTAGTCGACGCCGGGAAATGCACGGCGTGCGGTAAGTGTGTTTCAGGATGCCCTAAGAATATAATATCCTTGGAAAAAGCCAGCGAGGCATATTATGTGAAATGTCTTTCGCGGGATAAAGCAAGCCTTGTGAGTAATGCCTGCAAAGCGGGATGTATCGCGTGTAAAATCTGCGAGAAGCTTTCTAAGGGCGCGTTTACTGTGGAAGACAATCTGTCAAGACTGGATTATGGCAAGGTGGATAATGAGGCGGTGCTGAAGTTATGCGCTGAGAAGTGCCCGACAAAGTGCATTATACAACTATAGGAGGGAAGATGCTGCAATTGACAAAAGATAATTTCGAGCAGGAGGTATTAAATTCATCGATACCCGTAATCGTGGATTTCTGGGCAACATGGTGCATGCCTTGCAAGATGATAGCGCCTGTAATGGAGGAGATATCGAAGGAATACTCCGGCAGGTGCAAAGTCGCTAAGCTCAATATAGATGAGGCCATGGAGATCGCCACGAGATTCGGCGTGATGAATATACCCACAATTATATTTTTTAAAGCCGGTTCCGAGTTTTCAAGAATAGTGGGAGTTACGTCAAAGGACGCGATAGTCGACAAGATTAACGAAATGATAGCTTAATGCGCCCGCGGCGGTTAAACTAGGGGGTAATATGAACATCGCGGTATTCTGTTCGGGTAACGGCACGAATCTACAGGCCATAATAGACGCTCAGAAAAAAGGCTTTATCAAGGCCGATATCAGGCTGGTTGTTTCGGATATGGCGGAATGTTTTGCCATGAAGCGGGCCGAAAAGGCGGGCATAAAAACATTTCTGGCTGAAAAAAAGAATTTTTCTTCACAGAAAGACCTTGAGGCGGCGATTCTAAAAAAACTAAAAGAGGAAAAAATAGATTTAATAGTCCTCGCGGGCTATATGAGGCTCTTGTCCCCGGATTTTATAAAGGAGTACAAAAACAAGATATTGAACATACACCCTTCGCTCCTGCCTTCTTTTAAAGGTACGCGCGGCATAAAGGACGCCTTTCTGTATGGGGTAAAGATCACGGGCCCGACAGTGCATTTTGTGACCGAGGACATGGACGCAGGCCCCATAATACTACAGTCCGCCGTGGCTGTTATGGAAGACGACACCGAAGAAACCCTGGCCGAGGCGATCCACAGGGAAGAACACAAGATATATCCGAGGGCGATACAGCTTTTCGTTGAAGGCAGGTTAAGGCTGGAGGGGAGAAGAGCAAGGATTATATAAGGTCTTTGATCTTGATTTGATTCCGCCTGAACTTTTCCAGGTCCTCTCTGGATAAATATATTTTTTCCCCGCCTGGGCGCTCGTCAGAAAGCTCGATCCCCTTAAAATCCTCAAAAGAATACCTGTGAAATACCATGGCAGCC